>JANOWE010000278.1:0-3054 GCA_031417735.1 Betaproteobacteria bacterium | reverse complement strand
CTTGACAAGCCGCTGGTGGTGCCCGGCTTTACGCCGCTGAGTCGGGAAGAGGCCAATGCCCGCCCCTGACTCATCCGCTCGAACACAGGCCAGCTGTCGGCTGGACAGCGCCCAGCCGCCCCCGCAACAATCGCCCATGCGCCCCACCCACGCCCTGAACCAGCACCGCGATGCAGTCCGCGCCATTGCCTTTCGCCACCGCGTGACGAATGTGCGGGTGTTCGGCTCGGTGCTGCATGGCACCGACACCGAGGCCAGCGACCTCGATCTGCTGGTCGACCCGACCCCGGGCACGTCGCTAATGGACATCGCCCGCATCGAGCTGGAGCTGTCGGCGCTGTTGCGCGTCAGCGTGGACGTGCTCACGCCCAAGGGACTGCTCGAGAAGTTTCGTCAGCAGGTGATGGCCGAGGCTCTACTGGTATGAGCACGGCAGCGCCGCCGCGCACACCTACCGCCCCTTGCCCGTCTATATCCAAACGAATATAGTCCCAGGGCATGAAGCCGATCACCTTCCTCGGCAGTTCGCTGAAGGCGTTGCGCGGCTTCCCGGATGCGGCGCGGCAGGACGCGGGCTTCCAGCTGGATCTGGTGCAGCGTGGCCAGCAGCCCGATGACTTCAAGCCGATGCCCGAGGTGGGCGCCGGCGCCGAAGAATTGCGGATGTGGTGCGAGGGAGGCACCTTCCGGGTGGTGTACCTGGCACGGTTGGCCGATGCTGTCTATGTGTTGCATGCCTTCCAGAAGAAGACGCAGACAACGCCCAAGGCCGATATCGAGACTGCGGCGCGGCGCTACCGCGAACTGATGAGGGGCCGATCATGACCGAGCAGACCCAGACCTTCACGAGCGTCTTCGACGCCTTGGCCGACACACCGCAAGAGGCCGCCAACCTGCGCGCGCGGGCCGAACTGGCGCGGGCGCTGTCGGCCCTGGTGGCCACCAACGGCTGGACGCAGGCCGAGGCCGCGCGCCGGTGCGGCGTGACGCAACCGCGCATGAACGACCTGCTGCGCGGCCGCATCAGCCGCTTCTCACTGGATGCCCTGGTCAACATGGCCGTGGGTTGCGGGCAGCGTGTGCGGGTGGCGCTGGAAGCGGCCTGAACATGGCGACCCCGGCGGTGCGGACGAGCAACTTCACCTTCCTGCACGCCGAGTGGCCGCTGCTGCACGAGTCGGCCACCAAGGCCGAAGACCTGGTGCACGCCGACGCCCGGGCCGCCTGCTTCTACGCCCGGCGCACGCTGGAACTGGCGGTGGCCTGGCTCTACAAGCATGACCGTGGTTTGCGCCTGCCCTACCAGGACAAGCTGAGTGCGCTGATCCACGAGCCCAGCTTCGCCCGGGTGGTGGGCCAGGCCGTGTTCACCAAGACCAAGGTGATCAAGGAACTCGGCAACCAGGCCGTGCACAGCACGCGCAAGGTGCTGCCGGCCGATGCCCTGGTGGCCACGCGCGAGCTGTTCCACACGTGCTACTGGCTGGCACGCATCTATGGCCAGCGCGGCCGGCCCGACCCCGGGCTGGCCTTCAACGTGGGCCTGCTGGCCAAGCCAGCCGCAGCAGCACCGGCCGTGCCACCGCAGACCCCGGACCAGTTGCAGAAGCTGGAGGCGCTGCTCGCCGAGCGCGATGAAAGGCTCTTCACGCTGCTGGGCACCACGGCGGCGCTGGATGCCGAACTGGCCCGGCTGCGCGAGGAGGTGGCCGCAGCGAAGCAGGCCAACGCCGCCACACCCGACACGCACGACTATTCCGAGGCCCAAACCCGCGACTACTTCATCGACCTGCTGCTGAAGGAGGCCGGCTGGCAACTCGACCCGAAGAAGAACTTCGAGATCGAGGTCACCGGCATGCCCGACTCAAAAGGGCTGGCGCAAGGCAAGGGCTTCGTCGATTACGTGCTGTGGGGTGATGACGGCAAACCCCTGGCGCTGGTGGAAGCCAAGCGCACGAAGAAAGGCGCCAAGCTGGGCCAGCAACAGGCCAAGCTGTATGCAGATTGCCTGGAACAGCAATATGGCCAGCGTCCGGTGATCTTCTGCTCCAACGGCTATGCGCACTGGATCTGGGACGACGTGCGCTACCCGCCGCGCGCGGTGCAGGGCTTCTACAAGAAGGCCGAGCTGGCGCTGATGATCCAGCGCCGCAGCAGCCGCAAGCCGCTGGCCACCGCAGTGATCGACACCAGCATCATCGAGCGTTACTACCAGCTGCGCACGGTGCGCCGCATCGGCGAGGCGTTCGAGAAACACCATCTGCGCAAGGCACTGGCGGTGATGGCCACCGGCGCGGGCAAGACGCGCACGGTGATCGCCCTGGCCGATGCGCTGATGCGCGCCAACTGGGCCAAGCGGGTGTTGTTCCTGGCCGACCGGGTGGCGCTGGTGAACCAGGCGGTGAATGCCTTCAAGAAGCACCTGCCGGATTCATCGCCCGTCAATCTGGTGACCGACAAGCACACCGAGGGCCGGGTCTTCGTCTCCACCTACCCGACGATGATGGGGCTGATAGACGACGCCACAGAGGGCAACCACAGCGGACAAAAGCGCTTCGGCGTGGGCCATTTTGACCTGATCGTGATCGACGAGGCGCACCGCTCGGTCTACCAGAAGTACCGCGCCATCTTCGAGTACTTCGACTCACCTCTGGTGGGCCTGACAGCCACGCCGAAGGACGAGATCGACCACAACACCTACGGTCTGTTCGACCTGGAGGACGGGCTGCCCACCGACGCCTACCCGCTGGACCAGGCGGTGGCCGATGGCCATCTGGTGCCGCCACTGGCGGTGTCGGTGCCGCTGAAGTTTCAGCGCGACGGCATCCAGTACGCCCAGCTCAGCGAAGACGAGCAGGAACAGTGGGACGCCCTGGAATGGACCGAGGACGGCAGCCCGCCGCCCGACGCGGTGGAGGCCGCGGCCCTGAACAAGTGGCTGTTCAACACCGACACGGTCGACAAGGCGCTGGCGCACCTGATGACCAAGGGCCAGAAGGTGGCCGGCGGCGACAGGCTGGGCAAGACCATCGTGTTCGCCAAGAACAACGACCA
>JANOWE010000277.1:0-5921 GCA_031417735.1 Betaproteobacteria bacterium | reverse complement strand
AGGCTTCAGTCCCGACCTGTGGCGCCAGTTCGCCGACCTGGGCGTGATTGGCGCGCTGTTCAGCGAGGACGAGGGCGGATTTGCCGGCGGGGGCTTCGACATCACGGTGGTGTTCGAGGCCCTGGGCCGCGGCCTGGTGGTCGAACCCTTCCTGGGCACCTTGCTCGCCGGCAGCGCGATCGCCCACGCTGGCAGCCAAGCGCAGCAGGCCATGCTGGCCGAGATCATCGGTGGCAGCCGCATCGCCGCCTTCGCCCATGGCGAGCCCGAGGCCCACCATGCGCTGAGCCATGTGCAGACCAGCGCCCGGCGCGTCGACGGCCAGTGGGTGCTCGACGGCCACAAGGCCGTGGTGCTGCATGGCGAGCAGGCCGACGTCTTCGTGGTGTCGGCCCGCAGCGCCGGCGCGGTGGACGACGAGGCCGGCGTCTCGCTGTTCGACGTGCCCGCTGGCACGCCCGGCCTGTCGCTACGCGGCTATCCGAACATCGACGGCGGCCGCGCCGCGGAACTGTCGCTCAAGGACGTGAGCCTAGTCCCGGAATCGCTGCTCGGCGCTGAGGGGCAGGCCGGCGCGGTCATCGAACACAGCGTCGGCAAGGGCGTGCTCGCGCTGTGCGCCGAGGCGCTGGGCGCGATGGACGTGGCCAAGGACGCCACGCTCGACTATCTGCGCACCCGCAAGCAGTTTGGCGTGCCCATCGGCAGCTTCCAGGCGCTGCAGCACCGCATGGCCGGCCTGCTGGTGGAAATCGAGCAGGCCCGCTCGTCGGTGATCAACGCCGCCGCCGCACTGGATGGCGACCGTGTGACCCGCGAGCGCGCGCTGTCGGCGGCCAAGTTCACCATCGGGCGCGTGGGCACGCTGGTGGCAGAAGAATGCGTGCAACTGCACGGCGGCATCGGCATGACCTGGGAGCTGCCGCTGGCCCACTACGCCAAGCGCCTGGTGATGGTCGATCACCAACTCGGCGACGAAGACCACCACCTGGCGCGTTACATCGCGCTCGGCCGCCCACAGTGAGGCCGGCGCCAACGCTGGCCGCAGCCCCCCCCAAACGACAGGACACCGGCATGACTTCCTCCACCGCCCCGCGCGCCCACTTCCATTGGGACGACCCCTTCCTGCTCGATGCACAGCTCAGCGACGACGAACGCATGGTGCGCGAGGCCGCCAGCGCCTACTGCCAGGATCGGCTCGCGCCGCGGGTGGTCCAGGCCTTTCGCAAGCACACCACCGACCCGTCGATCTTCCTCGAGATGGGCGAGCTCGGCCTGCTTGGCCCGACCATTCCTGAGCAGTACGGCGGCCCGGGGCTGAACTACGTCAGCTACGGTCTGATCGCGCGCGAGGTCGAGCGCATCGACTCGGGCTACCGCTCGATGATGAGCGTTCAGTCGTCGCTGGTGATGGTGCCGATCTTCGAGTTCGGCAACGAAGCCACGAAACAGAAGTACCTGCCCAAGCTGGCCAGCGGCGAATACATCGGCTGCTTCGGCCTGACCGAGCCCGACCATGGCTCCGATCCCGGCAGCATGGTCACCCGCGCCCGCAAGGTGGCCGGTGGCTACAGCCTGACCGGCAACAAGATGTGGATCAGCAATTCGCCGATCGCCGACGTGTTCGTGATCTGGGCCAAGGACGACGAGGGCCAGATCCGCGGCTTCGTGCTCGACAAGGGTGCCAAGGGACTGTCGGCGCCGGTCATCGAGGGCAAGGTCGGCCTGTGCGCCAGCGTCACCGGCGAGGTGGTGATGGACAACGTTTTCTGCCCCGAAGAGAACGCCTTCCCGGAGGTGCGCGGCCTGAAAGGCCCGTTCACCTGCCTGAACAGTGCGCGCTTCGGCATCGCCTGGGGCGCGCTCGGCGCGGCCGAGGACTGCTACCAGCGGGCCCGCCAGTACGTGCTCGACCGCAAGCAGTTCGGCCGGCCACTGGCGGCCAACCAGCTGGTGCAGAAGAAGCTGGCCGACATGCTGACCGAGATCACGCTGGGCCTGCAGGGCTGCCTGCGGCTGGGGCGCATGCGCGAAGAAGGCACGGCCGCGGTCGAGCTGACCTCGATCGTCAAGCGCAACTCCTGCGGCAAGGCGCTCGACATCGCCCGCCTGGCGCGCGACATGATGGGCGGCAACGGCATCTCCGACGAGTTCGGCGTCGCGCGCCACCTGGTCAACCTGGAAGTGGTGAACACCTACGAGGGCACCCACGACGTGCATGCGCTGATCCTCGGCCGCGCGATCACCGGCATCGCCGCGTTCGCCAACTGAGCGGGCGGCCATCCGCATGCAGCCCACCGACATGGCCGAAGCCACCGCATCGCACTTCCGGCACTGGCCGCCGCGCGTGCCGCGCCGCCTGACGCTGCCGCAGACCAACGTCTTCCACAACGCCGAGGTGTCGGCGGCGCGCTATCCCGACAAGCCCTTCATCGTTTTCTACGACACGCCGCTGAGCTTCGCCGAGTTCAAGGGCGAAGCCGAGCGCCTCGCCGGCTTCCTGCAGCAGGAATGCGGCGTCAAGGCCGGCGACCGCGTGCTGCTGGACATGCAGAACTGCCCGCAATGGGTCATCGGGTTCTACGCCATCCTGCGCGCCAATGCGGTGGTGGTGCCGGTCAATCCGATGAACCTGACCGACGAACTGCGCCACTATGTCGACGACACCGGGGCCACCACGGCCTTCGTCGCGCAGGAGCTGCTGCCGCAGCTGCAGCCGCTGCTGCGCCCAGCCGGCGGCGCGGGCCTGCAGCACCTGGTGGTGGCCACCTACGGCGACTATTTGAAGCGGCCGACCGACCTGCGCGTGCCCGAGTTCGTGTCCGCCGCGCGCGAGCTGCCTGTGATGCCTGGCGTGGTGCCATGGCAGCAGGCCCTGGCGCGCGGGCTGCAGCCCGGGCCGCTGACGGCCGGGCCCGACGACGCTTGCGTCATGCCCTACACCTCGGGCACCACCGGCGCGCCCAAGGGGTGCGTGCACACCCACCGCAGCGTGATGAGCACGCTGGTGGGCGGCACGGCCTGGTTCGGCCGCAGCCAGGACGCGGTTTTCCTGTCGGCGCTGCCTTTTTTCCACGTCACCGGGCTGTCGGGCAGCATGAACGGGCCGCTGTACGCCGGCGGCACGATGGTCATCTTGCCGCGCTGGGACCGCGAGGCCGCGGCCATGTGCATCCAGCGCTACCGTGTGGACACCTGGCAGACGATCACCGCGATGCTGGTCGACTTTCTGGCCCAGCCCGGGCTGTCGGGTTTCGACCTGTCCAGCCTTCAGGTCATCCGGGGCGGCGGGGCGGCGATGCCTGCAGCGGTTGCGCAGCGGCTGCAGGACCTGGTGGGCTTGGCCTATGTCGAGGGCTACGGCATGTCCGAGACCATGGCCGCCACCCATATCAACCCGCCGCAGCGGCCCAAGCCGCAGTGCCTGGGCATCCCGGTCTTCGACGTCGACGCGCGCATCGTCGACCCCGACACCCTGCTTGAGCTGCCGCAGGGCGAAAGCGGCGAGATCGTGGTCCACGGGCCGCAGGTGATGCAGGGCTACTGGAAGCAGCCCGAGGCCACGGCGGCCAGCTTCATCGAACTCGATGGCAAGCGTTTTCTGCGCACCGGCGACCTGGCCTTCGTTGACCAGGAGGGCTACTTCTTCATGACCGACAGGCTCAAACGCATGATCAATGCGTCGGGCTACAAGGTCTGGCCGGCCGAGGTCGAGGCGCTGATGTACCGCCACCCGGCGATCCAGGAAGCCTGCGTCATCGCGGCGGCCGACGCGCGGCGCGGCGAGACGGTGAAGGCCTTGGTGGTGCTCAAGCCCGGACACGAGGCCACCGCACAACAGATCGTCGACTGGGCGCGTGAGCACATGGCGGCCTACAAGAGCCCGCGCATCGTGCAGATCGTCGCGTCCTTGCCCAAGTCGGGCGCCGGCAAAGTGATGTGGCGCGAGTTGCAGGAACAAGAGAACCGGGCCGCTGCCGCGCCGCGCTGAGGCCGATCAACCCCCCTATTTTTAACCTGAAGTTCCCCCGCCGCCAACCCGAATTCTCCCTTGTCCATCAACCACTTGCGATGGATTTCGTGTTTGGGTTTCTGACTACAGGTGGATAGCCTGGATCAGCGCCAAGGCGCGCTGCTGGTGGGCGGTGGCGGTGGTCAGCACTTCGAAGGTTGGGGTATCCGTGCCGGCGCGCACGCCGGGGGCGCGGCAGGTGTTGCGCACGAGGGTGGCCATCTGCGCCATCAGGGTGGCGAAGCTGTGCGCGGGCTCGCCGTCGTCCAGCAGCTTGGACTCGGCCTTGCGTTGCGCCGAGCTTGACCGTTGGGCCGGCGCCACCGGATCGCGCGTGGCCTTGGCCGCCTGGTCGGTGTCGGCGAACATCAACTCGCGCCAAGCCTCGCGCATGTGCCACTCGACGTAGAAGGCCAGCATGCACAGCAGGATGTGCGCACGCACCCGGTCGGCCAGCCGATGGTGGATGGGCCGCACCTTCAGGTCTACCGTCTTGAATGAGCGGAACGCCCGCTCCACGTTGGACAAGGCCTTGTAGCTGCGCACGCAGTCGGGCGCGTCCATGCGCTGCGCATCCAGCGAGGTTCGGATGACATACAGGCCGTCCAATGCCGCCTCGGCAGTGATGGCGTCGTGCTTGCGCGTCCAGCCCAATGCGGCTTCATCGATGAAGAGGTCAAAGTGTTTGGCCACCTTGTGCCGGTTGATCACCTTGCCCACCTGCACGCCGATCTTGTCCTTGCCCACGAGCTTGCCCGCCTGCACACGGGCACAGACCTGCGCCAGCAGGGTCTCGGTGGCCTGCAGCAGGCTCTCGCGCTTGTGCGCGCGCAGCTTGGTCAGGGCGTCGTTGCGGCAGGCCACCAGGCGCTCGCCGGGGTAGTCCGGCGACGCAATCTCGGCCAGGTTGCATTGGTCGAACAGGCCCAGCTGCAAGTGCCCTTGCTCGACCAGCGAGCGGATCGAAACGCTCTTGAGCGCCGTGATCCAGTCGATGCCCGCCTGGCCGCGCAGATCGTCGATGGCCTTGCTCGACACCATGCCGCGGTCGCCCACCATCACCACCTGCGCCAGGCCGAAGCGCTCGCGCACGCGCTGCACGGCGGGCAGGAAGGTCAGGCTGTCGGACGTGTTGCCCTCGAACACCGAGACGGCCACCGGGCAGCCGCGCACATCGGTGAGCAGCCCGTAGTTGACCTGCAGCGTGCCGGGCCGGCCATCGCGGCTGTAGCCCCGCTTGGCCAGTGGACAGGTGCTGCCCTCGAACCAGCTCGAGGACAAGTCGTACAGCACCAGCCCGCCCTCGTGCAGGTGGCGCGAGGCGAGCTTTTGCTCAATGGGGTCCTGGCGGGCCAGCAGCCAGTCCATGGCCGCATACAGATCATCCTCGTCGGCGTCGGCCACGCCGAAGTCTTCGGCCAAGGCCGAGCAGTGCCAGTGCCGGGTGGTGGCCAGCTTGGTGTCGGGCTGGACGATGCGCGAGGCCACCATGGCCAGCACCAGGTCGCGCTCGCGGCTGGGCGTTGAGGCCAGCACCGAGGCCAGCCCCAGGCGCTGCATGGTCAGCGCGACGGCCTGCACATGGCCGTGAGCGCGCGATCGCACGACCTCGAAGGCCTGGGCAACAGGAACGAAGGTCTCGCCTTGCAGCGAGCGCCGAATGATGTCGATGAGCGCATCGGGCAAGTGAGACAGGTTGCCCAGGGTCTCGTTCTTGACCTTGCCGTCCTCGCGGTAGCTGCGGCGCAGCAGGTGGGTGCAGTAGACCTTGTCCTTGTAGACGCGCTTGGTGGTGACGACGTGAGCGGCTCCTGTGCGGGATGGCATGAGTGACATTTTGCGCCGAATGGCCCGATAAAGCAAGACCGTTTAGTGACTACATATTAGAGCGCAAAAAAGGCCCGGAAGG
>JANOWE010000276.1:0-16198 GCA_031417735.1 Betaproteobacteria bacterium | reverse complement strand
GCTGGCCGGGCTCGAAGCGCACCGCCGTGCCGCTGGCGATGTTCAGGCGCATGCCCTGGGCCCCTGCACGGTCGAAGCGCAACGCGGCGTTGGTTTCGGCAAAGTGGTAGTGCGAGCCGACCTGGATCGGCCGGTCGCCGCTGTTCTCCACCACCAGGGTCAGCGTGCGGCGGCCGGGGTTGAGCACATGCTCGCCGGCGTCGGTCAGCAGTTCACCGGGGATCATGGCCGCCGGCCCAGCCAGGTGATGGCCCCGCCGACGACCAGCGCCAGGCCGATGAAGAAAGCCGCGTCGCCGGCATGCCAGTGGGCACTTCCGGGCAGGCCGTGACCGCCACCGTGCACCACATGGGCCTGGGCCAGGGCTGTGCCCGCCAGGGCCACCAGAACCGAAAAATGCTTCAACATGGTGCCTTCCTGGCCTGGGTCATGCGATGGGTTGGTGCACGGTGACCAGCTTGGTGCCGTCCGGAAAGCTGGCCTCGACCTGGATGTCCGGGAGCATCTCGGCAATGCCGTCCATCACATCGGCGCGGCTGAGCACGGTCTTGCCGTCGCTCATCAGCGCGGCCACGCTCTTGCCGTCGCGCGCGCCTTCCATGATGGCCGCGCTGATCAGCGCCACGGCCTCGGGGTAGTTGAGCTTCAGCCCGCGGGCGCGGCGGCGTTCGGCCAGCAGCGCGGCGGTGAAGATCAGCAGCTTGTCTTTCTCACGCGGGCTCAGGTCCATGGTGGCTGATTCTGCGTCAACGGGGCAGGCATGGCGGGCGGGATACCGGGCCTTCAGGCGCAAGAGCTGTGCCAGGCTGGCACCGGCCACGCCCGCGCCAGGGTCGGGCACTCAGGGCTTTCCCGCGTAAGTAGCTGAGTACCACCTGCAGGCCCAGCTCTGGTGCAACACTGGTATTCAGCCGGGCCGCACCCATGCCCCGGCAGGCCGACCGAGGAGACCGTCTGATGAAAATCATCCCGATCCTGCGTGACCCGAGAGCCGCCGCGCTGGCGGCCGGCGACTGCGGCGAGGCGCCCGGCGATGTGCCCAGGCTCAATCTGCCCCTGGTGCGACGCAGCTTTCTCAAAGGCTCCGGTGTACTGATGGGCACCATCGCCACCGGCAGCGTACTGGCCGCGCTGGCGCCATCGACAAGCTGGGCGCTTGAACTCAAGACCCTGAGCAAGGCCGAAGGCCAGACGCTGATGGCCATGGGCCGCGTGCTCTACCCGCACCGGAAGCTGCCCGATGCGGTCTACGCGCTGCTGGCCAAAGATCTGGACGGCAAGGCTGCGGCCGACGCCACCAGCGCCAGCCTGATCCGCGACGGCATCGCCGCGCTGAATGCGGCCGCCGGCGGCAGCTTCAGCAAGGCCACGCCGGCCACGAAGCTGGCCCTGGTCAAGGCCATCGAGGGTCAGCCCTTCTTCAACACCGTGCGCGGACAGTGCGTCACCTCGCTCTACGACAACGACATGGCCTATGCCGTGTTCGGCTATCCCGGCTCGGCCTGGGAAAAGGGCGGCTACATCAGCCGGGGCTTCCAGGACCTGAAGTGGCTGCCCGCGCCCTCCAAGGAAGCCAGCCCACCGCCGTGGTTTGGCTGAACCCGCACGCAATCGCACAAGCAGTTCGGAGGCAGCATGGCAAAGATCGATTTCAGCGACGACGGCGCGGTCGTCATCATCGGCTCGGGCGCCGGCGGCGGCACCCTGGCCAACGAGTTGTGCCAGAAGGGCATCAAGGTGGTGGTGCTGGAGGCCGGCGCGCTGCAGAGCCAGGCCAGCTTCATCAACGACGAATGGAAGTCGTTCTCCCAGCTGGCCTGGCTGGACCCGCGCACGACCTCGGGTTCCTGGCGCGTGGCCAAAGACTTTGCCGGCCTGCCGGCCTGGGTCTGCAAGACCGTGGGCGGCACCACCACCCACTGGGCCGGTGCGTCGCTGCGCCTGCAGGAGCACGAGTTCCGCGTCAAGACCCACTATGGCGCCATCGCCGGCGCCAACCTGATGGACTGGCCCGTCACCTTGAAGGACCTGGAGCCTTACTACACCCGGGCCGAGGACAAGATGGGCGTGACCCGCACCCACGGCATCCCCGGCCTGCCCGGCAACAACAACTACAAGGTGATGCATGCCGGCGCGATGAAGCTGGGCTACAAGGAAGTGCACACCGGCAACATGGCCATCAACAGCGAGCCGCGCCACGACCGCACCCGCTGCATGCAGCTCGGTTTCTGCTTCCAGGGCTGCAAGAGCGGCGCCAAATGGAGCACGCTGTACACCGAACTGCCCGCGGCCGAGAAGACCGGCCACATGGACCTGCGGCCCGAGAGCCATGTCACCCGCATCGAGCACAACGCGGCCGGCAAGGTCAGCGGCGTCGTCTACTTCGACAAGGACGGCAAGGAGCAGCGCCAGAAGGCACGCGTCGTCTGCGTGGCCGGCAACTCGATCGAAACCCCGCGCCTGCTGCTGCTCAGCGCGTCGGCCACGTTCAAGGACGGGCTGGCCAATTCGTCCGGGCAGGTGGGCCGCAACTACATGCGCCACATGACCGGCTCGGTCTACGCCATGTTCAAGCAGCCGGTGCACATGTACCGCGGCACGACCATGGCCGGCATCATCCGCGACGAGGCCCGCCACGACACCCGGCGCGGCTTTGCGGGCGGCTACGAGATGGAGACCCTGTCGCTGGGCGTGCCCTTCATGGCGGCCTTCCTCAACCCCGGCGGCTGGGGCAGCGAGTTTGCCGAGTACATGGACAACTACACCCGCCTGGCCGGCATGTGGCTGGTGGGCGAGGACATGCCACGCGAGACCAACCGCGTCACGCTCAACAGCCAGGTGAAGGACAAGTGGGGCAACCCGGTGCCCAACGTTCACTTCGACGACCACCCCAACGACATCGCGATGCGCGAGCACGCCTTCACCCAGGGCCAGAAGGTCTATGCCGCGGCCGGCGCCGTGAAGAGCTTTCGCACGCCGCCCTACCCCAGCACGCACAACCTGGGCACCTGCCGCATGGGTGCCAACGCAAAAGACAGTGTGTGCAATGGCCATGGCCAGAGCCATGATGTGGACAACCTGTTCATCAGCGACGGCAGCCAGTTCACCACCGGCGGGGCCGAGAACCCGACGCTGACCATCGTCACCCTGGCGATCCGGCAGGCCGAGTACATTGCGCAGCAGATGAGCGCCCGGGCGATCTGACCGCGCCGCCGCCCTGCGCCGAAGGAGACCCCCATGTGCGAGTTCTTCGTCAAGGCTGACCCGATCCAGTACGAGCAGCGCTCACGCACGGTACGCATCCACGGCGTGCTCACCAGCCTGAGGCTGGAGAACATGGTCTGGGACCTGCTGGCCGAAATGGCCGAGGCCGAGGGCTGCACCACCAATGCGCTGGTCTCGCTGTTCCACGACGAGATCCTGGCCCATCGCGGTGAGGTGCCCAACTTCGCCTCGTTCCTGCGCGTGACCTGCATGCGCTACCTCCGGCGCGAGGCGCACAAGGCGGCCAAGGCCGCCGACCTCGACGAGGCAGAGCGCCCCCAGGCTGAACCGGCGGCGGCGGTGGATCCGGCGCCGCCGTCGCCGAGGTTGGCCGTGGTGGCCGCTGCCGGCGCACGCTGAACCAACGCGTCGCCATCCTGGTTCAGATCGGCCGGACAGCACAGCAGTGCTGCGGCGCACTCAATCGCCCATCGACGACACGCCATGCCTTTCCTCACCGAAACCCATCCCGGCGTCTGCGCCGAGCCTGAAGCCGTCACCCAGGGCTTTGTGCTGAACCATTCGATGCTGCGCGTCAAGGACCCCGCAGTGGCCCTCGACTTCTACACCCGCATCCTGGGCCTGCGCGTGCTGCGCAAGCTCGACTTCCCGGAGATGCGCTTCTCGCTGTATTTCCTGGCCCACCTGCAGGCGGCCGACGCGGTGCCCGACGACGCCGGCGAGCGCATGGCCTGGACCTTCTCGCAGCGCGGTGTGCTCGAACTGACCCACAACTGGGGCAGCGAGGCGCAGGCCGACTTTCGCTACCACGACGGCAACGCCCAGCCCCAGGGCTTCGGCCACATCTGCTTCTCGGTGCCCGACCTGGACGCCGCGGTGGCCTGGTTCGACCAGCACCAGGTGCCCTATGTCAAGCGGCCCGACCAGGGCAAGATGAAAGACGTGGCCTTCATCAAGGACCCGGATGGCTACTGGATCGAGATCGTCGAGCCGGGCCGGCTGAAGGACCTGGGCCGCTGAGGGCCGGCCACGGCTAACGCCAAGCCGGTGCGGCCACGCACCAGATTGGTGACGATCGGCTCGGCGAGCAACACCCGTCCTCGCACCTCGTTGGTGCCGCCCCGCTCTGATCTGATCCGTTCCGGTGCATGGCACCGCCCTGGCGCGCTGTGGCGGCTGGTGCGATTCTTGAAGGTGCTCGGCTGATGAGCAGCCCCGAGCCTCCGTCCACCACCCCACCGCAGCAGGTCGTGAACTTCCGCCGCGACTACAACCGCTGGGTCGCGAGCGAGACCATGGAGGACTACGCGCTGCGCTTCACCCCGCGCAGCTTTCGCCAATGGAGCGAATGGCGGGTGGCCAACACCGCCTTTGGCGCGGCGTCCTTCCTGATTCTGGAGGCGGTGGGCGCCACGCTGCTGGTGCAGCATGGTTTCGTCAACGCCGCGCTGGCGATCCTGGCCACCGGCCTGATCATCTTCTGTGCCGGCCTGCCCATCAGCGTCTACGCCGCCCGCCATGGTGTGGACATGGACCTGCTCACGCGGGGTGCGGGCTTCGGCTACCTGGGCTCGACCATCACCTCGCTGATCTACGCCTGCTTCACCTTCATCTTCTTTGCGCTGGAGGCCGCCGTGATGGCTTATGCGCTGGAGCTGGCCTTCGACATTCCGCCGGCCTGGGGCTATGTGCTGTGCGCGCTGGTGGTGATTCCGCTGGTCGGCCATGGTGTGACCGCCATCAGCCGCTTGCAGATCTGGACCCAGGGGCTGTGGCTGACCCTTCTGTTCGTGCCGCTGGGCTTTGTGCTGTGGCGCAGCCCCGTCACGCTGGCCGGGCTGATGGCCTATGGCGGTGAACAGGGCCAGGCGCCGGGCTTTTCGGCGCTGGGCTTTGGCGCCGGGCTGACGGTGGGCATCGCGCTGATCACCCAGATGGGCGAGCAGGCCGACTACCTGCGCTTCATGCCCGAGAAAAAACCCGGCCATGCCGCGCGCTGGTGGAGCGGCCTGCTGCTGGGCGGTCCGGGCTGGGTGCTGATGGGCGTGGCCAAGATGCTGGCCGGCACGGTGCTGGGCTGGCTGGCGCTGCAGCTGATGGTGCCGGCCGAGCGCGCGGTCGACCCCAACCAGATGTACCTGGTGGCCTGGGAGCATGTGTTCCCGCATTACGGCTGGGCGGTGGCGGCCACGGCGCTGTTCGTGCTGGTCTCGCAGTTGAAGATCAACGTCACCAATGCCTATGCCGGCTCGCTGGCCTGGAGCAACTTCTTCTCGCGGCTGACGCACGCACACCCGGGGCGTGTGGTCTGGATGGTGTTCAACACCGCCATCGCGCTGGTGCTGATGGAGTTGAATGTGCTGCAGGCGCTGGGCCATGTGCTGGGGCTGTACAGCAACATCGCCATCGCCTGGATGATGACCGTGGTGGCCGACCTGGTGATCAACAAGCCGCTGGGCTTCAGCCCGCGCGGCATCGAGTTCCGCCGCGCCCATCTCTACGACATCAACCCGGTGGGCGTGGGCGCGATGGGCGTGGCCAGCGCGCTCAGCGTGGCCGCGCACCTGGGTGCGTTTGGCGACATGGCCCAGGCCTGGTCGGCGATGATCGCGCTGGTCACCGCCATGCTGGTCTCGCCGCTGATCGCCTGGGCCACCGGCGGGCGCTACTACCTGGCCCGGCGCACACCCGCCGCACGCGCCGTGGCGGCCGCGCATGGCCTGTCGCACGACGGCATGGACGGGGGCCGCGCACTGCGGCAGACGCGCCGCTGCACGGTCTGCGAGGGCAGCTTCGAGCCCGAGGACATGGCCGCCTGCCCGGCCTATGGCGGGCTGATCTGCAGCCTGTGCTGCACGCTGGACGCGCGCTGCGACGACCAGTGCAAGCCGCAGGCCCGGCTGGCCGTGCAGTGGCTGGCCCTGCTGCAGCGGCTGCTGCCGGCACGACTGGCCACGCCACTGCGCAACGGTCTGGCGCACTACCTGCTGCTGATGGCCCTGGTGCTGCCTGCGCTGGCGGCGTTGTTCGGTGGCCTTTATGCGCTGGGCCGCCGCACCCTGGCCGACCTGGACCTGGACGCGGCCAGCGCGGTGGCGCCCTTGCTGCGCGCCGGCTTTGGCCAGGCCTTCTTGCTGATGCTGGCGCTGGCCGGTGTGGCCGCCTGGTGGCTGGTGCTGGCCCAGCGCGGACGACAGCTGGCGCAGGAAGAATCACGCCGCCAGACCCAGACCCTGCATGCGCAGGCCGGTGCGCTGCAGGCCCAGGCCCAGGCGCTGCAGCAGGAGGTGGCCTCGCACCGGCGCACCGACACCGCGCTGCAACAGGCCAAGGCCAGCGCCGACGCCGCCAACCAGGCCAAGAGCCGCTACATCACCGCCATCAGCCATGAGCTGCGCACACCGCTGAACAGCATCCTGGGCTATGCCCAGCTGCTGGACGACGACCCGGCCATGCCGGCGCACCGCCGCGACGCGGTCAAGGTCATCCGCCGAGGTGGCGACCACCTGCTCGGGCTGATTGACGGCACGCTGGACATTGCCCGCATCGAAAGCGGCCGGCTGCGGCTGGAGCCTGCGCCCATGCATTTCAATGAGGTCATCGACGAATTGGTGCAGATGTTCGAGGCCCAGGCCGAAGGGCGCGGCCTGGGCTTCGTCGTGCAGCGCAGCGGCAGGCTGCCTGCCCTGGTGCGCGCCGATGAAAAGCGGCTGCGCCAGATCCTGATCAACCTGCTGGGCAATGCGGTGAAGTTCACCCGCGCGGGCCAAGTCACGCTGCGGGTGGACTATGCCCGCGAGATGGCGCGCTTCGAGGTCGAGGACACCGGCCCGGGCATGCTTGATGCCGAACTGCAGCGCGTGTTCGAACCCTTCCAGCGTGGCAGCGCCGCCGGCGGCAATGCGGTGGGCGGCACCGGCCTGGGACTGACCATCGCCCGCATGCTGACCGGGCTGATGGGCGGTGAACTGAGCGTGCGCAGCACACCCGGCCTGGGCAGCTGCTTCACGGTGCGGCTCTACCTGCCCGAGCTGCATGCCGGCGACAGCCCGCGTGCGCGCCCCGTCAACCAGCGCCGGCCCATCGGCTACGAGGGCCCGCGCCAGCGCCTGCTGGTGGTGGACAACGAGGCCACCGACCGCGCGCTGCTGGCCGAGCGGCTGCAACCACTGGGCTTCGAGCTGCTGCAGGCCGATTGCGGCGAGGCCGCGCTGGCGCTGCTGGCGCGCGAGCCGGTGCAGGCCATCTTTCTGGACCTGGCCATGCCCGGTATCGACGGCTGGGCCACGCTGCACGCGCTGCGCGCCGAGGGCTTGAGCGACGCACCGGTGGCCATCGTCTCGGCCAATGCCTTTGACAAGGGGCTGGACAACGACCTGGGCATCGCGCCTGAAGACTTTCTGGTCAAGCCGGTGCGCCTGGCCGAGCTGCTGCAGTGGCTGCAGCGGCGGCTGCAACTGCAATGGCAGCATGCGCCCGACGACGACAGCGCTGCGGCGGCGACCAGCGCGGCCATGATCCCGCTGTTGCCGCCGCCGCGAGAAGAGCTGGCCGCGCTGCTTGAACTGGTGCGCCTGGGCTATTTGCGCGGCATCCAGAGAAAGCTCGACAGCCTGGCGCTGGACCATCCTGGCAGCGCCGCCTACCTCGATCGCCTGCACCAGTTGGCCAAGGGTTTCCAGCTCGACAGCTTGCAGCAGATGATCCAGCGCGCGCTGGACAAACCCAACGCGACCCCGCCCACCGACGCCGGATGACGACTTCACTGCCAATGCCTCCCACCGCGCCGGCCATGCCAGACCTGGCGCTGGACGTGGCCGCCGGCGACCTGGTGCTGATCGTCGACGACATGCCCGACAACCTGTCGCTGCTGCACGACGCGCTGGACGAGGCCGGCTACACCGTGCTGGTGGCCACCGATGGCCCCGGCGCGCTGGCCCGTGCGCAGCAGGCCCGGCCCGACATCGTGCTGCTGGACGCGGTGATGCCGGGCATGGATGGCTTCGAGGTGGCGCGCCGGCTCAAGGCCAACCCGGCCACGGCGGCCATCCCGATCGTGTTCATGACCGCGTTGACCGAGACCGAGCATGTGGTGGCGGCCTTTGCCGCTGGCGGTGTGGACTATGTGAGCAAGCCGCTGCAGCCGCGCGAGGTGCTGGCCCGCATGGCCGTGCACACCCAGGCCGCACGCGCCCAGCGCCAGGCCCGCAACGCGCTGGACGCTTTTGGCCATGCCACCCTGGTGGTGCGCACCAGCGACGGCCGGCTGCTGTGGCAGACCGCGCTGGCCCGTGTACTGCTGCGCGAGTACTTCGGCGCCGTGGGCAGCGCGGCGCCGGTGCCGCTGATCGACTGGGTGCGGCGCGAGGCTGCCGAATACCGGCCGGACCAGCAGCCCCAGCCCTTGCTGGTGGCGCGCGGTGGCCGCCGCTTGACGCTGGCCCTGCATGCGATGCATGAAGCGCCTCCGTCCGGTGACGGCCCGGTGCCGTCAACGCCGGACAACGACGTCGGCGAGGCCGAATGGCTGATCGTGGCCAGCCAGACCGACGACGCCGCGCTGATCGAGGCCATGGTGCTGGCCTTTCGCCTGACCGCACGCGAGGCCGAAGTGCTGCTGTGGGTGGTGCGCGGCAAGACCAACCGTGATGTGGCCGAGATCCTGGGCACGGCGCCGCGCACGGTGACCAAGCACATGGAACACATCCTGCAGAAGCTGGGCGTGGAGACCCGCACCGCCGCAGCGGCGATGGTGCTGGCGCAGGTGCGCGGGGTAGAGGGCGGTCGCTGAACCTGCGCGCGTGCCTATGCAGGGCGTCGGCCGCCGCGCAGCAGGGGCAGCAGTCCGCCCAGCCCCAGCGCCCACAGCAGCGCTGTGGCGGGCTCGGGCACCTCGGCCACAAACGCGGTGATCGGCGTCATGGTTCCGGTGAACGCGCCAGCCGCCGCAAAGGTCAGACCGGTGATGAAGGCCGTGGCGTCGGCCGGATTCAGCATGGCCGAGGTCTCGATGCCGGCCACCCGAAAGGCTGCCACGCCAGCGCCGCCAAAGAAGTACTGCGCGCCATGGGCCAGCGAGACGGTTTGGGCGCCGTTGGCGTCGGTGAACGAGAGCGTGAACTGGCCGTCTCCGACATTGGGCAACCGCACCGATCCAAAGTTGGGGTCGCCCGCGCCGGTGGCGTAGTCGTAGCCCACCGCCACAAACGGGTCGATGAAGGTCACGCTGTTCGGCCCCACGGCCGCAACGTGAAAGTTATAGACACCCGCCGCGTTCACCGTGGGCAATGCGATGTCATCGGGCACCACGCCGCTCAGGGGTGTGAAGGCGAAGAACGACGACGAACGGCGCAGGATCAGCGCGTTGTTGTTGCTGTTGAAGGCCACGTGGCCGCGGGTTTCGATGACCTGCAGGTTGATGGTGTAGTTGCCGCCCATGGCCAGCGGCGCATTGGTGCCGTTCATCAGGCTGGGCAGCGTGAACGAGGTGGCGTTGGCCGCGATCTGCTGGCTGTGGATGACGTTGACCGCGCCGGTGGCACTGCGGTTGTTCTTGTCGAAGACGTTGACGCGGAAGGCGTCCGGCGCAAGCCCGCCCGGCACCTGCCAGGAGATGGTGGGCGTGAGTCCCGCGCCCGAGATCGACACCGAGACCGGGAATGGCACCGCCTGCTCGGTGCCCAGCAGCGAAGGGCCTGTGACATCCAGGCTGTTGCTGCCCTTGCTCAAACGCAGCGTCCAGGGCGCCAACCGGCTGGCGTTGTAGGCCGTGCTGTTGGAGCAGAAGTTGCCGTTCACCGCCAGCGGGTTGCAAGTGCCCAGACCGGTCTGAAATCCGGTGGTCGGGTAGATGGCGCGCAGTGCATGGCCGCCTGAGCCACCAACGATGTCGGCACCGAACTGCACTCGTTCGCCTGCCGCGTTGCCTACGTCATTGGCGCCTCGGCTGTCGCGGAACATGTTCACGGTGCCAGGCACCAGCGAAATGGCCTGCGCCCACAGCGCCGGGGCCGGCCCGGCCAGGCACAGCGCGCAGGCCAGCGCCGGGCTGTGCCGGCGCAGGGATGAACCAAGACGGCGACAGGTGGTGGGCATGCAAGGCTCCTGATCAGGTGGTGCGGGCCAGCGTAGCGCTGACCAAAGGTCTTGGCACCGTCTGACTTGTGGAGCCCCCTAATGTGATGGACGGGACGGGCCGGCGATGCTGTCGCTGACAAGGGCTCAGCGCTCGACGTGGATGCTGCTCGCCAAAACACTCAAGCGGTCGGCGCTGAGCCGGCCCTTGACCGCCGCCTTGCGGCGCGCCGCAATCAGGCTGACCGGGCCGCCGCTGATGCGCGTGTCGCGATCCCACAGCACGGTAAGGCCACGCAACACAAAACTGCGGCTGGCCGGGTTGGCGCTGCTGATGATGCCCTCCAGTTCGGTGACCGGGTTCCGCTCGTCGGACTCGGCGACCACGGTCTGCGCCAGCTGCGCAGCGTCTGCCGTGCGGCCGCGCCCCGCGACCCGGCATGCAGTGCCAGCAGCGTCGCCGGTTGGCCAGGTCCAGCGCGCTGAGCAGGCTGCGCGGTGCACATGCCGGGTCACCGACTGGGCCAGGGCCTCGAAGCCGGGCGCCGGCCCGGTCCGCGTCAAGGGCAGCGGCGCGCCGTTGTCGTCGCACAGCAGGCTGTCGCACAGCCTGCTGTCGGACAGCCAGCGCAGGACCCCCGGCTACGGCAGGGTCCGACGGCGTCACCGAATACTTGCCATTTGCGGGGTGAATTTGACAAGCTTTTTGTAACGCCAACCGACAGTCCAGGCCATTGCCGAGCATGCTCCTCTCGACGTCGCAGCGCTTGGGCAGCCTCATCGGCTTGCCAAACCCTTGCCATGGCGGGCGCAGCTGACGAGATCGGTCAGGGGCCTGGCCAAAGGAAAAGCGCGGGCCTCATGGCTTGAAAAGCAGCTTGCGAACCGTGCCGCGCGGCAGGTCGCTCGGTCGGCGCTCTACAGCGCGCTGATGGCGATATTCAGGTCCTGATCCGCCAACCGGTGCGAAACACCCACCAGATCACGCCCAGGCACAGGCCCATGAAGACCAGGGTCATGCCGGTGCTGACGGCGATGTGCACATCGGCCACGCCGTAGAAACTCCAGCGAAAGCCGCTGATCAGATAGACCACCGGGTTGAACAAGGTGACCGCCTGCCACACCGGCGGCAGCATGTTGATGGAGTAGAACGCGCCGCCCAGAAAGGTCAGCGGCGTGACCACCAGCAGCGGCACGACCTGCAGCTTCTGAAAGTTGTCGGCCCACAGCCCGATGATGAAACCGAACAGGCTGAAGGTGATGGCGGTGAGCAGCAAAAAGCCCAGCATCCAGAACGGGTGGTCGACGCGGTAGTCGACAAACAAGCGTGCCGTGGCCAGGATCAGCAGCCCCAGCACCACCGACTTGGTGGCCGCCGCGCCGACATAGCCCAGCAGCATCTCGGCCAGAGACACCGGCGCCGACAGCAGCTCATAGATCGTGCCCGACCATTTGGGCATGTAGATGCCGAAGGCCGCGTTGGAGATGCTTTCGCTCAGCAGCGACAGCATCACCAGGCCAGGGATGATGTAGGCGCCATAGGCCACGCCATCGATGGTGCCCATGCGCGAGCCGATGGCCGAGCCGAAGACGATGAAGTACAGCGAGGTGCTGAGCACCGGTGCGGCAATGCTTTGCGCCAGCGTGCGCAGCGTGCGCGCCATCTCGAAGCGGTAGATGGCCAGAATGCTGTGGCGGTTCATGCACGGGCCTTTGCGGCGGGCTCGGCACGGGGTTGGCGCACGAGGTTGACAAAAATTTCTTCCAGCGAGCTTTCGCTGGAATGCAGGTCCTTGACCTTGATGCCTTGCTCGGCCAGGCGCTGCAGCAAGGTGGCGATGCCGGTGTCGTCCTGCTGCGCGTCGAAGGTATAGACCAGTTGCGCGCCCTTGGCCGCCAGTTCCAGCGGCAGACCGGCCAGGCCTGCTGGCAGCGTGGCCAGCGGCTGCTGCAGCGCCAGCGTGAGTTGCTTCTTGCCCAGGCGGCGCATCAGCACCGCCTTTTCTTCGACCAGCAGCAACTCGCCCTGGCTGATGATGCCGATGCGGTCGGCCATGTCTTCGGCCTCTTCGATGTAGTGCGTGGTCAGGATGATGGTCGTGCCCTGCTCGCGCAGGCGCCGCACCATGCGCCACATGTCGTGGCGCAGTTCCACATCCACGCCGGCGCTGGGTTCGTCAAGGAACAGCAGCTCGGGCTCATGCGACAGCGCCTTGGCAATCAGCACCCGGCGCTTCATGCCGCCGGACAGGCTCAGGATCTTGGCATCGCGCTTGTCCCACAGCGACAGGTCTCGCAGCACCTGCTCGATGTGTGCCGGGTTGGGCGGCTTGCCGAACAGGCCCCGGCTGAAGCTGACCGTGGCCCACACCGTCTCGAAGGCATCGGTGTGCAGCTCTTGCGGCACCAGGCCGACCAGGGCCCGCGCGCTGCGGTACTGGTCCACGTTGTCGAAACCGGCCACGCGCACCGTGCCGGCGCTGGCCCTGACCATGCCGCAGATGATGCCGATCAGCGTGGTCTTGCCCGCGCCATTGGGGCCGAGCAGGGCCAGGATTTCGCCACGGCGGATGTCCAGGTCCACTTTCTTCAGCGCCTGGTGGCCACTGGCGTAGGTCTTGCCCAGGCCACGAACCTGGACGATGGCGTCAGCGCCCGTGGTCCGGGCGGCAGCGCTCACCAGTTGTTGCGCAGTTCGCGCAGCTTGGTGAACACCGTGCGCGCATCGGGCTGGGCCGGCAGATCCGGAAAGCTGGCCCGCAGGGTGTCGATCACGCTGGCGCTGCCCAGGCGGAAGAAGGTATTGAATTGCCGCTCCTCGGCCATGGTCACCACCGCCGACGTGGCCGGGTCCTGGCCGTCCACCGCCTGCAAGCGGGCCTGGGCCACCGCGTTGTCGGGCTCGCGTGACAGCGTGAACCTCAGGTTGTTCTCGATGTAGTCATGGCCGGGGTAGATGCGGGTGTTGTCGGGCAGCCTGGACAGTTGCTCGTTGAAGGTGTCGAACATCAGGCCCACGTCACCACCGTTGTGGCAGTTGCCGGCACCGGCATTGAACAGCGTGTCGCCCGAGAACAGCGCCGGCTCGTCGCCATGGGCGCGCAGGCAGATGTGGCACAGCGTGTGGCCGGGCGTGTCCAGGCACTCCAGCTCGACATGGCGGCCGACCCTGACCACGTCACCGGCCTTCAGGCCGCGGTGCACGTTGTCAATCTTGCCCGCCGCGCCCTGGTGGGCCAGCACCTTGGCGCCGGTGGCCGCCACCACCGCCGCGTTGCCGCCGGTGTGGTCGTGGTGCTCATGGGTGTTCAGGATCTGGGTGATCTGCCAGCCCCGGACCTTGGCCATGTTCAGGCATTTGTCGCTGTCCAGCGGGTCGATGGCCAGGGCCTCGCCGCTGTCGGGGCAGGCGATCAGGTAGTTGAAGTTGCGGTAGGCATTGCCGGTCCAGATGCGCTCGACGATCACGGGTTCTCCTTGGGTGCCATTCGGCAGACGATCTGGGGCATTGTAGAAACTGGGGCAGGCCACAGTCAGCTCAGGCTTGCCAGTCGGTGCCCGGACGCTCATGGCAGCGCATAGGCCAGCAGGTAGTCACCCCGGGTACTGGCGTCCTTGTAGCCACCCGCAGCGATGACCAGGTACTGGCGCCCGGCCACGGCATAGGTCATGGGCGTGGCCTGGCCGCCCGCCGGCAGCTTGACCTGCCACAGCAACTCGCCGCTGTCGGTGCTGAAGGCGCGCAGCCGATCATCAAAGCTGGCGGCAATGAAGACCAGACCGCTGGCCGTGACGATGGGCCCGCCGATGCCTGGCATGCCCAGCATCTTGCCCAGCACAGGCACCTGGCCCAGCGGGATCTGCCACTTGATCGTGCCGTTGGCCATGTCCACCGCCGTCAACTGGCCCCAGGGCGGCTTGACGCAGGGCATGCCCAGCGGCGACATGAAGGCCTTGCGGCGCATGCCATAGGGTGTGCCGCTTTGCCGCGCGAACTCCCAGCCAGCGTAGCGCGGGTCTGCGCGCTGGGCCTCGAAATCAGCGCGCGGCACCAGGGCCACCACAAACGGCAGGTTCATGGTGTTGGCCAGTACCAGCTGTCGCTGCGGGTCGAACGCCACGCCGCCCCAGTTCGAGCCCCCCGCATTGCCGGGTTGCATCAAGGTTTCCTGCAGCGACGGCGGGGTGAAGATGCCCTCGGACCGGTAGGCCGCGATGCGCCTGCGGCAGGCCCGTTTGTCGAACCAGGCCACACCCCAGGCGTCGTCGGCGGTGACCGGCCCCTGGCGTGACAGCGCCGGTGGCGCCACCGGATGCGGCTGGGTCGCCGACGGCCGCTCACCGGGCGCCGCGCCCTGCGGTACGGGTCGCTCTTCGATCGCAAACAGCGGCTCGCCGCTGTCGCGGTCCAACGTGAACAGCCAGCCCATCTTGGTGGCCTGGATCACCGCCGGCACGCGTTTGCCCTTGCGCTGCAGGTCCACCAGCGTGGGCTGGGCCGGCAGGTCGTAGTCCCACAGGTCATGGTGCACCAGTTGCCGGCCCCAGCGCAGCTCACCCGTGCGGCTGTCCAGTGCCAGCAGTGAATTGGCCCAGCGGTTGTCACCGGGGCGCTGGCCGCCGAAAAAGTCGGGGCTGGCCGAGCCGGTGGGCACGAACACCAGATGCCGCTGCGCATCGACCGACAGCGGGGCCCAGGCATTGGCCGCGCTGGCCGCGGCGGTGGACCCGGCCGGCCAATCGCTGAACACCGGGTTGGACGGCTCACGCGGGATCGGGTCCCAGCGCCAGCGCAGCGCGCCGCTGCGGGCATCAAAGGCGCGCACGATGCCCAGCTCTGACTTCACCGCGCGGTTGTCGCCAATCGACGAGCCGGTGATGACCAGGCCGTCGACCACCACCGGCGGTGAGGTGACCAGGTAGTTGCGCCATTCGCTGTCGGGCGCGTCGGTGCCCATCACCCCGTCCAGCAGGTTCAGCGCGCCATGTTGGCCGAAGCCGGTGCAGGGCTGGCCGTCGGCCGCGTCCAGTGCCAGCAGGCGCGCGTCCAGCGTGGGTGCAAAGACCCGGACGCGGCAGGGCGAGCCGGGCCCTGCGGCCTCGTCCACCCACAGTGATACACCGCGCGACACGCCGTCGGAGTAGTGCTTGTCCCGGCGAGCGCCGCTGGCATGGCGCCAGCGCATTGCGCCGGTGGCGGCCTCCACCGCCACCACGTCGGTGGCCGAAGTGGTCAGGTAGAGCACGCCCTCGTGCAGCACCGGCGTGGCCTCGAAGGCCGAGCGCTTCCAGTCCCTGAGCCCTGCGCCGAGTTCACCGGTGCGAAAGGTCCAGGCCAGCTTGAGCTGCTGCACGTTGGCCGGGTTGATCTGCGTCAGCGGCGAGTAGCGCTGGCCGCCGGCGTCACCACCATAGGCCGGCCAACCGCCGTCGGCGACGCCCTGCGCAGCGGCTGCGCTGCAGGACAGGGCGGCCCACAGCACCCAGCCCATGCGCTGCGATGACCCGGATGACCACATGGCTTGCCTCTTGTTTGCTGGCTCATTTGCCCGGCCAGCGGGGCGCGGCGGGTCAGGCTGGGCACTGTAGCGGCAGGCGCGGGCGCACAGCCTCAAGCGTCGGCATACGACACCTTGCGTATTGGCGCTGCGGGCGGCCAAACCTAAGCTGCAAGGCATCCCCAACCCTGCACCACCGGAGCGAACACCATGACATCCACCCGCCGCCAGGCGCTGACCACCTTGTCCGCCGTGGCCCTGGGCGCCGCCCTCGTCGCCGTGCCCGCCTATGCCCAGGAGACCATCAAGGTCGGCGTGCTGCACTCGCTGTCCGGCACCATGGCCATTTCGGAGACGGTGCTCAAGGACACCGTGCTGATGGCCATCGACGAGATCAATGC
>JANOWE010000275.1:0-5801 GCA_031417735.1 Betaproteobacteria bacterium | reverse complement strand
CGCAGCTCGCCGTCGGTCAGGAATTCGAGCTTGGTGATGCCGATGCCGTGCTCGCCCGAGATCACGCCGCCCAGGCGGCGCGCCAGTGCCATGATGCGCACGACGGCCGCGTGCGCGGCCTGAAGCATCGCGTAGTTGTCGCTGTTGACGGGGATGTTGGTGTGCACATTGCCGTCGCCAGCATGCATGTGAAGGGCGACCCAGACCCGGCCGCGCAGGACTTCCTTGTGGATGCGGCGGCATTCGTCGAGCAGCGGAACGAAGGCCGCGCCGGCGAAGAGCTGCTGCAGCGGCTTCAAGACCTGCGTCTTCCACGAGGCGCGCAGGCGAGCGTCCTGGATCAACGCGAAGTAGCTCTCGCCGCCCTGCGCAGCCTGCGCCACATCGAGCCCGGCGAGCCAGCCCGACCACAGCGAGCGCACCGCGGCCAGCAGCGCCAGCGCCTGCTGCACGCGGTCTTCGAGCAGCTCGGCGCTCGGGATGTCGCCGGCATCGTCGCCCTTGCCCAGCGGCAGCGCGCCGCGCGCAAAGAAATTCTCCAGCGCGTCGACCAGCTCGAGCTTGTTGGTCAGGCTCAGCTCGATGTTGATGCGCTCGATGCCTTCCGTGTACTCGCCCATGCGCTCGAGCGGGATGACCACGTCCTCGTTGATCTTGAACGCGTTGGTGTGTTTGGCGATGGCCGCGGTGCGCTTGCGGTCGAGCCAGAATTTCTTGCGCGCATCGGCACTCACCGCGACGAAGCCTTCGCCGTGGCGCGAGTTGGCGATGCGAATCACCTCGCTGGTGGCGCGGGCCACGGCGTTCTCGTCGTCGCCGACGATGTCGCCGAAGAGCACCATCTTCGGCAGGCCGCTGCCTGCGTTTTGCAAGGACGAAGCGCGCTTGCTCTTGGTGGCGTATCCGACGGCCTTCAGATAACGGTCGTCGAGGTGCTCCAGGCCGGCCAACTTCACGTCGCTGTTGGCGAACAGAGTGTCCTTGATCTCGACGATCGACGGCACCGCATCCTTGGCGTTGCCGAAGAATTCGAGGCACACCGTGCGCACATGCTTGGGCATGCGGTGCACGATCCAGCGTGCGCTGGTGACGAGGCCGTCGCAGCCCTCTTTCTGGATGCCGGGCAAGCCGGCCAGGAACTTGTCGGTGACGTCCTTGCCGAGCCCCTCCTTGCGGAAGGTGCCGCCGGGAATGCGCAGCTGCTCGGTGCGTTCGAGCGTGCGGCCGCTGGCGTCGAAGTAGCGCAGCTCGAAGCTGGCCACGGGCGCATCGTGAATCTTGCCCAGGTTGTGGTTCAGGCGCACCACCTCCAGCCACTTGGCATCGGGCGTGACCATCTTCCAGCTGGCCAGGTTGTCCAGCGCCGTGCCCCACAGCACGGCCTTCTTGCCGCCGGCGTTCATGGCCACGTTGCCGCCGACGCAGCTGGCCTCGGCGCTGGTGGGGTCGACCGCAAACACATGGCCGGCACGCTCGGCGGCGTCGGCCACACGCTGGGTGACCACGCCCGCGCCCGACCAGACGGTGGCCACGGGCTGGGCCACGCCGGGCAGCGTGACCCACTCGACCTCGCTCATCTGTTCGAGCTTTTCGGTGTTGATGACCGCGCTCTTCCAGGTCAGCGGCACGGCGCCGCCGGTGTAACCCGTGCCGCCGCCGCGCGGCACGATGGTCAGGCCCAGCTCGATGCAGCCCGCCACCAGGCCGGCCATCTCGGCCTCGGTGTCGGGGGTGAGCACCACAAACGGGTATTCGACCCGCCAGTCGGTGGCGTCGGTGACATGGCTGACCCGCGACAGGCCGTCGGTCTTGATGTTGTCCTTGGCCGTCTTGCGGCCCAGCACCTTGCGGCAGCGCTGGCGCAGCGTGTGCACCTGGGCAAAGCGGTCGGCAAAGCGCTTGACGGCGTCACGCGCCATGGCCAGCAGCTCACCGACCTGGGTGTCGCGGTCGGCGTCGGCCTGCGGCGTGCGGCGGGCCTCGACCTCACCCAGGCGGTGCAGCAGGGCATCGATCAACAGGCCGCGGCGTTTGGGGTTGTCCAGCAGATCGTCTTCGAGGTAGGGGTTGCGCTGCACCACCCAGATGTCGCCCAGCACCTCGTAGAGCATGCGCGCCGAACGGCCGGTGCGGCGCTCGCTGCGCAGCGCGTCCAGCAGGTCCCAGGCCCTCAGGCCCAGCAGGCGCTGCACGATCTCGCGGTCGGAGAACGAGGTGTAGTTGTAGGGAATCTCGCGCAGCCGGGGCGCGGGATCAGGCTCACCCAAGGCGGTCAGATTTTCAAGGTGCACAGGGGCGTTCATGGGCGGGCTAGCTGGGCCAGGGTGGGGGTGGGTGGGCGACCTTGGCCGCAGAACGCTGTTGAGGCCACCGGCCATCCCGCGCGGCCGTGGGGCGCTGGATTTCGGCCTGCGATTATCGCAGTGCAACAACGTCAGCCCTGGTCGCAGGGCCTGCGCGGGGGTTAACACCCTTGCCCGATCAACCCGGCCTGTGACAGAAACGGGCCTGTCAAAAACACCCGTCACACTGGTGGCCTTGCCGACCCGGCAGGCCCTATTTCGGAGTAACTCATGAAGACCCACAAACTGCATGCCGTGGCCACGCTGGCCACGCTGATCGGGCTGGCGCTGCCGGTCCAGGCCCAGACCGAGGTGGTCTGGTGGCACTCGATGGGCGGCGCCCTGGGTGAGTGGGTCAACGACCTGGCCAAGGACTACAACGCCAGCCAGAGCACCTACAAGATCGTGCCAGTCTTCAAAGGCACCTACGACGAATCGATGACCGCAGCCATCGCCGCCTTCCGCGCCGGCAATGCACCGCACATCCTGCAGGTCTTCGAGGTCGGCACCGCGACCATGATGGCCAGCAAGGGCGCGATCGTGCCGGTGACCAAGGTCATGAAGGATGCCGGCCTGAAGTTCGACCCCAAGGCCTATGTGCCGGCGGTTGCGGGCTACTACACCGCGCCCGGCGGTGACATGCTGAGCTTCCCGTTCAACAGCTCGACGCCAGTGTTCCACTACAACAAGGACGCCTTCAAGGCCGCCGGCATCGACCCCGAGAAGCCGCCGACCACCTGGCCCGAGGTGGCACTGGCCGCGGCCAAGCTCAAGGCCAGCGGCCACAAATGCCCGTTCTCGACCAGCTGGGGCAGCTGGACCCAGCTCGAGAGCTTCTCGGCCTGGCACAACGTCGAATTCGCAACGAAGAACAATGGCTTCGGCGGCATGGACACCCGGCTGGCGTTCAACACGCCGCTGCATGTGCGCCACTTCGAGAACCTGGCCAACATGGCCAAGCAGGGCCTGTTTGTCTATCAGGGCCGCGGCAACAAGGCCGACGCCACCTTCGTCTCGGGCGAGTGCGCGATGGTCACTGCCTCGTCGGCGCTGTACGGCAGCATCAAGCGCAATTCGAAGTTCGCTTCGGGCATCGGCACGCTCCCCTACTACCCCGACGTGTCTGGCGCGCCGCAGAATACCGTCATCGGCGGCGCCAGCCTGTGGGTGATGTCGGGCAAGAAGGCCGACGATTACAAGGGCGCGGCCCAGTTCTTCGCCTACCTGTCCAAGCCCGAGGTGGCGGCGGCCAGCCACCAGCGCACCGGCTACCTGCCGGTGACGCTGGCCTCGTTCGAGCTGACCGACAAGAGCGGCTTCTACAAGCAGAATCCGGGCACCGACGTCTCGGTGAACCAGATGATCCGCAAGACGACCGACAAGTCACGCGGCATCCGGCTGGGCAACTTCGTGCAGATCCGCACCATCCTCGACGAGGAGATGGAAAACATCTGGAGCGGCAAGAAGACGGTCAAGGAAGGGCTGGACGCGGCCAGGACGCGCGGCGACGAGCAACTCGAACGCTTCCAGAAGGCAAACAAGTCCTGATGAACTGGTTTGCCCTCGCCGGCGCCCTGCGGGCACTGGCGACCCGGCGGTCATGACCTCACCCCTCGTCACCCCTCCCCGCCAAGCGGGGAGGGTTTAACTCACCAAGTCTTCCCGTGGTCGTCGAAAAACGCGTTCGCTTCAAGAACTGGTGGCTGCCCTGGCTGCTGGTGGCACCGCAGATGGCGGTGGTGCTGGTGTTCTTCTTCTGGCCAGCCGGCCAGGCGATTTACCAGAGTGTGCTGACCGAGGACGCCTTCGGCACCAGCACGCAGTTTGTCGGCGCCGAAAACTTTCTGCGGCTGTGGAACGACGACAGCTACCTGGCCTCGTTCAAGGCCACGGCGCTGTTCTCGGTGCTGGTGGCCGGCATCGGCCTGACCGTCTCGCTGCTGCTCGCGGTGATGGCCGACCGGGTGGTCAAGGCCTCGGGCTTCTACAAGATGCTGCTGGTCTGGCCCTATGCGGTGGCGCCGGTGGTCGCCGGCGTGCTGTGGCTGTTCATGTTCGCGCCGTCGGTGGGCATCATCAGCTTCTGGCTGCGCTCGCTGGGCTACAACTGGAACCACTTGCTCAACGGCGGCCACGCGATGACGCTGATCGTGATGGCCTCGGTATGGAATCAGATCTCGTACAACTTCCTGTTCTTCCTGGCCGGACTGCAGTCGATCCCCAAAAGCCTGATCGAGGCCGCAGCCATCGACGGCGCCGGCCCCTGGCGGCGCTTCTGGACGGTGCAATTCCCGCTGCTGTCGCCGACCACCTTCTTCCTGCTGGTGATCAACATCGTCTATGCCTTCTTCCACACCTTCGGCATCGTCGATGCCGCCACCCAGGGCGGGCCGGGCAAGGACACGGCGATCCTGGTCTACAAGGTCTACTTCGACGGCTTCAAGGCGCTGGACCTCGGCGGGTCGGCGGCGCAATCGGTGGTGCTGATGCTGATCGTCGTTGTGCTCACCGTGGTGCAGTTCCGCTACGTCGAAAAACGGGTCAACTACTGACATGGTCGAAAACCGCCCCCTGGCCACGCTGATCTCGCACCTGGTGCTGGTGCTCGGTGTGATCATCGTCGCCTTCCCGGTCTACATCACCTTCGTCGCCTCGACGCAGACCGCCGAGCAGATCGTGCAGAACGTGCCGATGTCGCTGCTGCCAGGCAGCAACATGGTCGAGAGCTATTCGCTGGCGCTGCTGGGCGGCCAGACCGAATACGGCAGCAAGATTGCCCCGGTGTCGCGCATGCTGTGGGTCAGCCTGGTCACCGCACTGGTGATCTCCATCGGCAAAATTGTGATCTCGCTGCTGTCGGCGTTTGCCATCGTCTACTTCCGCTTCCCGTTCCGCAACACCGTGTTCTGGATGATCTTCGTGACGCTGATGCTGCCGGTGGAGGTGCGCATCCTGCCGACCTACAAGGTGGTGGCCGACCTGGGCATGCTCAACAGCTATGCCGGACTGACGATCCCGCTGATCGCCTCGGCAACCGCCACCTTCCTGTTCCGCCAGTTCTTCCTCACCGTGCCCGATGAACTGGTCGAGGCCGCGCGCATCGACGGCGCCGGCCCGATGCGGTTTTTCAAGGACGTGCTGCTGCCCTTGTCCGCCACCTCGATCGCCGCGCTGTTCGTGATCCAGTTCATCTACGGCTGGAACCAGTATCTGTGGCCGCTGCTGGTGACCACCGACGAGGCGATGTACCCGATCGTGCTGGGCATCCAGCGCATGATTTCAGGCGGCGACGCGGCCAACGAGTGGAACCTGGTAATGGCCACCGCGCTGCTGGCCATGATCCCGCCAGCGGTGGTCGTCGTGCTGATGCAAAAGTGGTTTGTCAAAGGGCTGGTGGATACGGAAAAGTGATCTGGGCATATGGCAGCCATACAACTCAAGAACGTCATCAAGCGCTAC
>JANOWE010000274.1:0-11373 GCA_031417735.1 Betaproteobacteria bacterium | reverse complement strand
TCCAGGGGATGCCCTGGCCGCGGTCGAGTTCCAGAATCCACTCGGCCGCGTTGTCCAGAAAGTAGCGGTCGTGGGTGATGGCCACCACGGTGCCCGGAAAGCGCAGCAGGAATTGCTCCAGCCATTCCACGCTTTCGGCGTCCAGGTGGTTGGTGGGCTCGTCGAGCAGCAGCATGTCGGGCTTGCTCAGCAGCAACTGGCACAGCGCCACGCGGCGTTTTTCACCGCCGGACAGCACACCGATCTTGCCGTCCCAGGGTGGCAGACGCAGCGCGTCGGCGGCCAGTTCCAGCTGCAGGTCGGTGTTTTCGCTGCCGGCAGCGGCAATCACCGCTTCCAGCTCGGCCTGTTCGGCGGCCAGTTTGTCGAAGTCGGCGTTCTCGTCGGCGTATTCGGCATAGACCTGGTCCAGCCTGGCCTTGGCCGCCAGCACGCCGCCGATGCCTTGCTCCACCGCCTCGCGCACGGTCTGCTCGGGGTCAAGCTGGGGTTCCTGCGGCAGGTAGCCGATCTTGATGCCGGGCATGGGCACGGCCTCGCCGTCGAACTCCTTGTCGATGCCGGCCATGATCTTGAGAAGCGTCGACTTGCCCGAGCCGTTGATGCCTAGCACGCCGATCTTGGCGCCAGGAAAAAAGGACAGCGACACCCCTTTGAGGATCTGCCGCTTCGGCGGAACCGTCTTCGACAGACGGTTCATGGTGTAGACGTATTGGGCCATGGGCAGGGACTCGGTTTGGCCTGTCCGGCGGAGCCGGGACCAGCAGGTGACAGGGGGTGGCGCGCCGCCGTTGGCGGGGGCCATGCAGCACGCCGCACCTGCCGCGCGCAAAGGCGTGCAACAGGCCGGAAAACCGCAGATTATCCCTGGCGAGCCCGAGTCGCCTGACGGCCTGGGCCCGCGGTGCCCCTCACAGTCCCCGCAGCATCGCCGCGCGCAGGCCTGCGGCGGTCACTGTCCTTCCATGAGGCCTGGAGCCAGACGCGCGTCAGGCCCATGCAGTTTGCGGCGCACCGGAAGAAGGCCAGATGCTGCGCAAGCGCAGGAACTCGCTGACCAATTCGCAGGGCAGATGGACCAGCGATATCTCACAGACGACCGAACCCTGGCGCAGGTCCAGAGTGGAGCTGAAGTAGCTGCCATCGGCGTCCGAAAGGGTCAGCGTCTGCGATGCCTGGGTGATGTGGGCCATGGCCATGGTGACTCCTGGTGAGGCGGGTGGAGCCGGGTGAAATCATTCACGCGGATTCGGTGAATTCAATGTAACGAGCGGTGACGCAGGTCCCTGTAGGAGCTTGTCGCATGCTGTCGTGGGGGCACAGGCCGGGGTACGCCGGCGTCCAGACACCAGCGCGCAGCGGCTGGCAGGCCCTGCCCGACCGCCAGCCCCGATGGACCCTGCTCAGTTCGCAACGAACCGGGCGCGCTGCGCTACAGCATCTGCCGGTAGATGACGAAGCCCGGCTTTTCGGCCACCCGGTCATACAGCCGCATCGCCACGGCATTGCTGTCCTGCGTCATCCAGTACAGCCGGGGCGAGCCGCTGGCGCGGGCACGCTCGGCCACGGCCGCGATCAGCGCAGCGCCAATGCCCTGGCCACGCACGCCGGCCTCGGTGAACAGGTCTTGCAGGTAGCAGCTGGGCCCGATCTGGGTCGTGCTGCGGTGGAACAGGTAGTGCACCAGACCGACCAGCCGGCCGCCCTGCTCGGCCACCAGCGCATGCATGGGCTCGGCGCCGTCGAAGAAGCGCTGCCAGGTCATCGCCGTGACGGCCTCGTCCAGCGCGGTGGTGTCGGCGCGGCCGTAGAAGGCGTTGTAGCCGTCCCAGAGCGGGCGCCAGGCGGCCTGGTCGTCGGGCCGCAAGGGGCGCACGGTGGTTGGCAGGTCGGCGGAGGGCGGCTGGTTCATCGCTAGGAGCCTGTCGGGTTTGGGCCCGCGATCGTACGATCAAGCCGACGACCCGCCCGCTGGAGTGCCGCATGTGCCGCAACATCAAGACCTTGTTCAACTTCGAGCCACCGGCCACCGAACTGGAGGTGCGCGACGCGGCATTGCAGTTCGTGCGCAAGCTCAGCGGGTTCAGCGTGCCCAGTCAGGTCAATCAGCCAGCCTTTGACCAAGCCGTGGCCGACGTGGCCGCGGTGGCGCGCAGCCTGCTGGCCGGCCTGGTGACGCGGGCCGAGCCGCGGGACCGGTTGGTCGAGGCCGAGCGGGATAAGCTCAGATCGGCGGCTCGGTTCGCGCCGTCCGGCTAATCCTCGGTCTGTCCTGTCGGTGCGGCGACACCGGCCGCGCCGGCAAACTGCGCACAATGCCCGCTTCGCTCAAGACCATCCACGGAGACAGACATGAACTACCGCTGCGCACACCGCTGGGCCTTCTCGTCATGGGGCGGCGCCCTGGAAGAGTCGACCGACGAACTGGCCGCGCCCAGCGGCGCCGAGGTCACCGTGCGCATCACGCATTGCGGCATGTGCCACTCCGACCTGCACATCCAGGAAGGTGGCTTCGACATGGGCGGCGGCAAGATGTCGTCGCTCGAGCGCAATGGCACCAAGCTGCCGGTGACCATGGGCCACGAGATCTGCGGCGAGGTGGTCGAAATGGGCCCTGAGGCCACCGGTGTGGCGCTGGGCGAGCAGGTCGTGGTCTACCCCTGGCTGGGCTGCGGCGAATGCCCGGTCTGCCAGCGCGGCGATGAGCAGTTGTGCGTGCGTGCCATGCGCAACCTGGGCATCCAGTTGCCGGGCGGCTATGCCGACCTGGTGCGGGTACCGCATGCGCGCTACCTGGTGCCCATCGGCAGCCTGTCGCCCCAGCGCGCAGCCACCTTTGCCTGCGCCGGCATCACCGCCTACGGTGCGCTGAAAAAGCTGCGCGAGATGGCCGCCGACGACCATGTGGCCATCATCGGCTGCGGCGGCGTGGGCATGACGGCGGTGGCGCTGTACTCGGCCATGAGCCCGGCCCGCATCATCGCCATCGACCCCGACCCGGCCAAGCGCGAGGCCGCCCTGGCCCATGGCGCGGCGCTGGCCTTCGACCCCAAGGCGCCCGACGCGCTCAAGACCATCATGGCCGCAGCCCAGCAGAACATCGCCGCGGTGGTCGACTTTGTCGGTGCCGAGGCCACCGCCGCGATGGGCCTGGGCCTGGTGCGCCGCCATGGCCAGGTCGTGATCGTGGGCCTGTTCGGCGGCGAGTTCCGCATGCCGCTGCCGATGTTCCCGCTGCGCTCCTTGCAGATCAGCGGCTCCTATGTGGCCGGGGTGCATGAACTGCGTGAGCTGATGGCCATGGCGCAAAAGGTCAAGCTGCCCGAGATTCCGCTCGACCTGCGGCCGATGTCGGGCGTGAACCAGGCGCTCAAGGACCTGGCCGCCGGCAAGGTGGTGGGCCGGGTGGTGCTGCAGCCGGGCGGCTGAGGCCGTGGCCGGGCAGACAGCGGCGGCCCGCTGGGGGCGCCGACCCTTGGCGCTGTCGCTGACCGGCGCGCGTTCGGAACTGGGCCGGGTGCTGGCGGCCCTGCCAACGCCCGCCGCCGGCCCCCATGCCGCGGTGCACATCAACCTGGCTGGCCAACAGGCCAACACGCTGCTGCATGACGGCCATGCCTGGCAGGATTTTCCGCGCCTGCTGCTGGCCAGCACGCGCCGTGCACTGCGCAGCGCCAAGGCGGCAGGCGCGGCCTCGTTTGTGCACGCCAGCTTCGCCTTCGTTCGCGCTGTCGAGCATGGTGCGCGGCTGGACGACCCGCTGGCGTTCTGCGTAGCCGCCATCCTGCAGGCCGAGGCGCTGGTGCTGTCCGGCCCGCTGCCGGGCAGCGTCGTGCGCCTGGGCTACCTTTACGGCCCGCACAGTGCCGACTTGCGCGCCTACAGAACCGCCTTCGGGCTGATGCGGCCGTATTGGTCCGGTGACGAACAGGCCCAGCAGCACCACCTGCACCAGCACGACGCCGCCAGGGCGCTGCTGGCAGCCGCGCGGGCACAGGCATCGGGCAAGACCTGGTACGCCACCGACGGCCAGGCGGCCTCGTTTGAGGCCCTGATGGACGGCTTCGCCCACCGTGTCGGCTGCAAGCGGCCCCTTCATCTGCCACGGCTGTCCGCCCCGCTGGCCCGGGTCATCATCTGCACAGAGCACATGCAGCAGACCGCGTTGGCGATGCCCAAGGCCGCACCGTCGCCGCTTGTGCCGAGGTGGCGGCCGTGCTTTGGCGACCACGACGCCGGGCTGGACCAAGTCATCCAGACCTGGCAGCAAGCGGGCTAGAAATGTGGGCGGTGTGGCATCGCGGGTCGATGGGGCAGCTGGGCTGCCGGTCTGTCCGCCATGCTGGGGATGTTGAAGCCCACGTCAAGGGCTAGCCTGCACGACTTGTCTCCCAGGCATGGGGGCGTCGGCATGAAATACCACTGGCAGCTGGCGATGAAATTCCCGAGTCCCGCCTTCGACCTCGCCCAGAGCGTCACCGCCCTGGTGCTGCTGGCGGCGATCCTGGCCTTTGCCTTGCTCGCGCTGCTGGCGCCACCCGCGCAAGCCGCCAGGGGCTCCTGCTTGACCAAGGCCGCCTCGGCAGCGCCTGGCCATTGACCGCTGGCCTTGCCGATGGGTCTCGGCAGTTGGCTGCCGGAGCGTCGCGCCAGGCAGGGCCGGTGCCAGCGTTCATCAGGGCCTCAATCGGCCTTGATGCCGGCCTCGCGGATCAGCTTGGCGTAGCGGGCCTGTTCACTGGCGATCAACTGCGCCAGGCGCTCGGGCGGGCCGGCTTGCACCTCGCCACCGGCGCCGACCAGTCGGCTCTGCACCTCGGGCGAGGCTAGAGCCTTCTGGATCACGCCGTGCAGCTGAGCCACCACCGGCGCAGGCATGCCGGCGGGCCCGATGAAGCCGTACCAGACGCTGGCCTCGAAGCCGGGAAAGCCAAGCTCGGCTATCGACGGCGTGGCGGGAAAAATCGGCGTGCGCACGTCGCTCAGCACCGTCAGTACCCGCAGCTTGCCGCTCTTGACATGGGGCTGCACCTCCAGCGCGTTCACGCCCACTGCCTGCACGTGGCCAGCCAGCACGTCGTTGATCGCCGGCGCGCCGCCCTTGTAGGGCACATGCAGCAGTTCGATGCCAGCGGCGCGCGCAAACAGCTCGACCGCCAGATGCGGTGTGCTGCCATTGCCAGGGCTGCCAAAGCTGACTGAACCTGGCTTGCCCTTGCTGGCAGCAATGAGCCCGGCCATGCTCTCGGGCCCACTGGCCGCGTTGGCTGCCACCACCACCGGTACCCGGCCGACCAGTGCAATGGCGGTCACGTCCCTGGCCGGCTCGAACGGCGCCGGTTGGTACAGCGTGGGGTTGGCTGCGATGCTGTTGGCGGTGAGCATCAGCGTGTAGCCGTCGGGCGCACTGTCGATCAAGGCCCGCAAGGCGATGTTGGTGCCCGCGCCGGGGCGGTTCTCCACCACCACCGGCTGGCCCAGCGCTGCGCTGACCTGCTGGCCCACCGCGCGGGCAATGACGTCGACCGCGCCGCCGGGCGCGAAGCCCACGATCAGCTTGATCGGTCTGGACGGATAAGCCTGGGCCACCGCGCTGCCGCTGATGGCCAGGCCGATGACCAGCATGACCAGGGCCAGCAGGCTTGCGCGCCGCGGTGGGCCCGTGGGTCGGCGGGGGCCAAGGTGATCGCTCAAGGGCCGTCTTCTGCAGATGGAGGCCGCACCGTAACGGGCCATCGCTGCCAGGCGCCCCAGTTCGTCTGCGCGAAGGTCGCAAAACAGCGGCAGCACCGACCGCTAGCGGGGCAGGTCGAAGATCGGGCATCCATGGCGGGGCATCGGTGGCCAGACCCCTGGTCGAACATCGCCACCAACTGCGCTGCAAGTCCGGTGCTGTCCACGGCGATCCAGGACTCGGTGTGGTGCAGCCGTGAGCGAGGCGCCTGATTGAAGCAGCCGACGATCTGGCGTGCGCGATCGATGACCCGGAACTTGGCGTACAGGCTGAACGCAGAAGTCCGGCCCCAGCTGAGCGACCGGTCGTGTGGTGCACTCTGCTCAAGCCGGATCTCGTAGAGCTCGACGCCTTCGCCCAGCCCGCGACAGGCCGGCGCGCGCCGGCAAGCGGCCATGTCGGCGAACAGAAGCTGCCGCAGCAGCGCGGCGCCCAGCCGCGCCAGCATCATCGACGCATCCAACTGGAAGGGGTTGAACAGCCGAACCTCGATGCCAGGATGCGCGGCCATGGCCCGCCGGGCGAAGCGCCTGGCCGCTGCGGCCATGTCGTCGAGCCAGATCCTGAACCGCAGCGGCCGGCGTGGCGGCCATCGGTATGGGCAGGGCCGCAGCTGACCGCCGACCTTGCCGGCCCTGAGTGGATGGCGCGTCCGCCCTCAACGGCCGGCGCTGCGCTTCGCGCGCAGCAGCACCAGCCCGACCCCAGCCAGGGCCAGGGCCAGGTAGTTCAGCGTCATGAACCAGGGCTGGTTCCAGGCGATGCCGTCGAAGCCGCGTTGGGTGAGCGGGTACAGCACGGGCGAGGCGTAGTAGTCGGCCGAATGGGTGAACACATCGATCACGATGTGCGACCACCAGCCCAGCAGCGGTAGCCACAGCGCGTGGGTCCACCTCCAGGCCAAAGCCGTGACCGCGCCGGCGATCACGGCACTGTGGCCCAGGCAATGCAGATGGTGCGACAGCCAGGCGACCCAGGTCGGCAGCGTCGGCTCCTGCCCTGGCAGGGCCATCGCAAACGCCTTGACCGCCGCCAGCGTGCCGTCGCCGAGCAGCCACCAGGCGGTGATCGGCAGCATCTGCACCAGGTCGGGCAGCGCGGCCAGGCCGATCAGCACCACCAGCGTGCGCCGAGCCACAGGCGCTCGGTGGTGCAGCAGGGCGGCGCCAGCGCCGGCCCACAAGGTGTGCGCAAGGATGTCCATCGGCCCGGATCAGTCTGCGCCCAGCCGCGCGCGGCGCAAGCGCAGTGCGTTGCTGATCACCGAAGCCGAGCTCAGGCTCATCGCCAGCGCCGCGATCATCGGTGACAGCAGCCAGCCGGTGAAGGGGAACAGCACACCTGCGGCCAGCGGCACGCCCAGGGCGTTGTAGACAAAGGCAAAGCCCAGGTTCTGCTTCATGTTGTTCACCGTGGCCACCGACAGCGCGCGCGCCGTTGCGATGCCGCGAAGGTCGCCCTTCACAAGCGTTAGCTGGGCGCTGTTCATGGCCACGTCGGTGCCGGTACCCATGGCGATGCCCACGTCGGCGCGGGCCAGCGCGGGCGCGTCGTTGATGCCGTCACCGACCATCGCCACGATGCGGCCTTCCTGCTGCAGCTTCTCGACGAGCTCGAGCTTGTCCGCGGGCTTGACCTCGCCATGTATTTCGTCGATGCCCAGACGCTTGCCGACGGCGCGCGCGGTGGTCAAGCCATCGCCCGTGGCCATCACGATGCGCAGACCCGATTGGCGCAGGGCGGCCAAGGCGTCCGGCGTCGTGGACTTGACCGGGTCGGACACCGCCAGCAGGCCCGCCAAGCGGCCATCGACCGCCAGGTGCATGACGCTGGCGCCCTGGCTGCGCAGTGCCTCGGCCTGCGCTTTGAGTGTGTCCACCTTCACGCCCAGTTGCTCCATCAGCGCGGTGTTGCCCAGGGCCAGGGCCTTGCCTTCGACCGTGCCACGCACGCCGATGCCCGACTCGGAGTCGAAAGCTTCGGGCTTGGCCAGCGTCAGGCCCTGTTCGCGCGCCGCCGCGACGATGGCCGCGGCCAGTGGATGTTCGCTGCCCTGGTCCAGGCTGGCGGCCAGGCGCAGCAGCTGCACATCGTCGAAGCCTTCGGCCGCGACTGCCTTTTCGTAGGCCGGCCGGCCTTCGGTCAGGGTGCCGGTCTTGTCCACGATCAGGGTGTCGATCTTGCGCAGGTTCTCGATCGCCGCCGCGTCGCGGAACAACACGCCATTGGTCGCCCCCATGCCGGTGGCGACCATGATCGACATTGGCGTGGCCAGGCCCAGCGCGCAGGGGCAGGCGATGATCAGCACCGCCACCGCATTGATCAGGCCGAAGACCCAGCCCTGCGCGGGCCCGAACCATCCCCAGGCAAGGAAGGTCAGCAGCGCGATGGCCACCACCGTGACGACGAAGTAGCCCGCCACCACATCGGCCATGCGCTGCATCGGCGCGCGAGAGCGCTGGGCCCGCGCCACCATCTGCACGATCTGCGACAGCACGGTCGCCGAGCCGACATGTTCGGAGCGCATGACCAGCGCGCCGCTGGTGTTCATGGTGGCGCCGATCAGCTTGTCGCCGGGGCGCTTGGTCACTGGCAGCGGCTCGCCAGTCAGCATGGATTCGTCCAGCGCGCTGCTGCCTTCGACCACAACACCGTCGACCGGCACCTTCTCGCCCGGGCGCACGCGCAGCAGGTCACCGACATGCACATGGGCCAGCGGCACGTCTTCTTCGCTGCCGTCGGCGGCGATGCGGCGTGCCGTCTTGGGCGCCAGGCCCAGCAGCGACTTGATGGCGGCGGAAGTCTGCGAGCGCGCCTTCAGCTCCAGGATCTGGCCGAACAGGGTCAGCGAGATGATGACGGCCGCGGCCTCGAAATACACCGCCACGCTGCCGTCAACAACAAAGGCGGCCGGGAAGATCTGCGGCGCCACCGTGGCGACGACGCTGTAGACGAAGGCGACGCTGGTGCCCAGCCCGATCAGCGTCCACATGTTGGGGCTGCGCTCGATCACCGACTGCACGGCGCGAACATAAAAAGGCCAGCCGGCCCACCCTGCCACCGGCAGCGTCAAGGCCAGCTCGATCCAGGCCTGCGTTCCGGGCTCGAACCAGCGCAGGCTGTGGCCGGCCATGGCCAGCACCATCACCGTCACGCTCAGGGGCAGGGTCCACCAGAAGCGGCGTGTGAAGTCGGCCAGTTCCGGGTTCTCTTCGTCGTCCAAGGTCGGCAGCAGGGGCTCCAGGCTCATGCCGCACTTCGGGCAGCTGCCCGGATGGTCCTGGCGGATTTCCGGGTGCATCGGGCAGGTGTAGATGGTTCCTGCAGCTTGTGCCGCAGGTTCGACGGCTGCTTGCGCGCCGCCACCGGCCGCATAGCGGGTCGGCTCAGCGCTGAACTTCGTCTGGCATCTCGCGCTGCAGAAGTAGTACGGCCGGCCTTCGTGCAGGGCATGATGTTCGGACTGCTCGGTCACGGACATGCCGCACACCGGGTCCTTGAGGCCTGCCGGGTCAGGCGCCGCTGCAGGATGCGGGCGGGTATGTCCGGTGTGATTGTGGCGGGTGTTGCTCATGGCTTGGGTCCTTTCATCGAGATCAGGCACCTTGGGCGCCGACCTCCGAATGGAAGGCAAGCCTTGACATCAAGGAAAGGTCAAGGCCCTCCTTCCTGCCGCCTCGTCAGGGCTTGGAGCCAGCGTCTCGGTCGAGCAGCAACTTGCGCTGCTCGTATTCATCGGCCGAGACCTCAGCACTGGCCAGGCGCCGTTTCAGCACCTCCTGGGCAACCTGGGCCACCTCGGGCTTGCTGCTCGTCTGCAGCACGGCCACGGGGTCCATGAAGCTGAGGATCAGCCCGCCATCGACGCCTTCACGAACAACGACCTTGCAGCGCAGCAGCAGGCCGATGTCGGGCTCGACCCCAAGCCCGACAGGCTCCTAGGGCCGCCCCTCGATGCCGAGCTTGGCTTTCATCGTGGTCGGCGCGCCGATCTCGGTCAGGCTGCCGAGACCTTCGGTCTTCAGCGCTTCGGTGACGCGGGCGACGGCTGGCGCAAAGTCCTTGTCGGGGATCGCGAGGTGTAAGCCGTAGTCGGCTGCTCGGGCGTTGGCGTGGTGTCCGGTGAGGGCCTCATGTTGATCTCCAGGTCAATGTGGCCATGGTGGTGTCAAAGGGGTCAGCCGTCGGTGCGGTGGCGTACACGCCCGACAGCGTGATGTCCGAGCCTGGTTGCTGTACCTGGGTACCGACTCAAGTCGGATTGGGGGCGGCGTGGTCGGGACAGAACCGCTGCCAGCCGAGCCTTTGACGGGGCGCTCGGTTCACCTCGACCGGGACCGTGCGGCTGACCTTGGCCGGGTCGCCGGCCTGACCGGCCATCGAGGCATTCCTGTCCTTGTGCATGGCGGCCATGTCACGGCCCATGGGCGACATTGCGGCGGTGCCGCGCCATGGGCACCATGGACGCCGGCAGCCAGCGCCAGCGCCAGAGCGGGCAGGGTCGCCAGGGACAGGATGCACAGGGTCGAAGCGTTCTTGTTCATGGGTATGTCCTTGGGTAAAGGCGGTGGCCGAGTCGCTGTCCTCCGCGCTCGTGCCGCATCCGGCGGCGGCTTCGCAGCTGCACCTGCAGGACCGCTTGTCGCGGGCCGTGGCTGGCCACCACGGCGTGTACTTCAGTGTTCGTGATGCCCAGGGAGAACCGCTGTTCGGCACCGCGCCGCCGGGCTTGTTTGAGGCGGCCAGTGCCGCTCCCGCGTCAACCACACTGGATGTTCAGGCGCTGCGCATCTGGCAAGTCGGCGGCCAGGTTTACCGTGGTGCGCTGCTGCGCCTGCGTGGTGGCGGCGCTCGCCGCCGGCTTGGCGGTGCGTGGTGTCACCGCCGAGCAAATGCATGTGCGGCTGGACCCGACCGAGCTGCCACCCGAACGGGTGCCGCTGGCGGCATCGTTCAACAGCATGCTCGACCAGTTGCAGGCCAGCTTCACGCGGCTGAGCCATTTCAGTTCCGACAGCGCCCACAAGCTGCGCATGCCGCTGACCAAGCCGAGCACCCAGACCCAGGTCGCGCTGAGCCAGCCGCGCGACGCCGCTGCCTACCGCGAGCTGCTGTAGTCCAGCGCTCGAAGCGCTGGAGCGCATGGCCAAGATGATTGGCGACATGCTCTACCTGGCCCAGGCCGACCACCGTCTGGCGCCGCCCGAGATGAACCGAGCTTGACCTGGTGGTCGAGATTGCTGCAGAGCACCTGCCCAAGCTGTTCGACCGCTTTTTCCGCGCCGACCCCTCGCGCCAATACAAGGGTGAAGGCGAGGGCGCGGGCCTGGGTCTGGCGATCGTGAAGGCCATTGCCCAGGCGCATGGCGCCAGCGTGGCAGCCCGCTCGGGTGGCGCACGACCTCGTTCACTTTGCGCCGTCCGGCGCCGATGTCTTGAGGCGGATGCAGGCCAGGTTTTGCCACCTGCCAGGCGTGGACGGTATGTCGGCGGGCGGCTTGGGGCTCGTTGCTGCCTTTGGTTTTTGGTTGAAGCCGACGTTCGTTGGCCGGCGCGCTGGCCGAGGCCACCAGGCACCCGGCTGCCTGCGTGTCACCCGGGCCCGGCCTGCCATGCCTGCCGGTATGGCAGGCCGGCCC
>JANOWE010000273.1:0-14000 GCA_031417735.1 Betaproteobacteria bacterium | reverse complement strand
AGCGGCGCCGAAGCCGCGCTGGGTCGTGCAATGGACGAGTTGACATCCCGACTGGCCCGCCACCCCGCGCCGCCGTCGCTGCAGCAGGGCCCCAGCGCGAACAAGACCTCCGACCTGCCGGCGGGTATCTCGGGTCCGGTGATGCGCATCCGCGCCAGAAGCCGCACGCAGGTCGCCGAGTTCTCGCTCAGCCTGCCTCGCTTCGGTCAGGCCGCATTGCGTCGAACAGTGCACATCGGCAATGCGGCGAGCTACAGCCCGCAGCGCTACAACGATGTGCTGGCCAAGGCCGTGGCGCTGCGCGAACAGGCCATGGCCGACTACCAGCGTGCGGCCACCGTGCACCGCCGAACGCTGGCCACCAGCCTGCTGGCTGACCGTGCCAGACGCGCCAAGCAGGCCAGCCCCGATCCGGTCAAGCCTGCGCGTTCGCGGGGCAACACATGAGCCAGCCGACCCCACTGGCCTACTTCGCCTACGGCTCCAACATGCTCAGCCGCCGCCTGCTGGCGCGCGTGCCGGCGCAACCGATCGGGCCGGCGGTGTTGATCGGCCATGAGTTGCGCTGGCACAAGGTCGGCAGTGACGCGTCGGGCAAATGCGACGTGGTGCCCAGCCGCACTGCGGGTCAGATGGTGCACGGTGTGCTGTACCGCATGGCCGCCGAACACAAGCCCCTGCTCGACCAGATCGAAGGCCTGGGTCAGGGCTACGACGAACGTCAGACCGTGTTGCAGGGTCCGCAAGGCCTGGTCCGGGCCTGGTACTACAGCGCCACCCACATCGACGCCGGCCTGCGCCCCTTCGACTGGTACAAGGCCTTTGTGGTGGACGGCGCGCGCGAGCATGGCCTGCCTGCCGACTACATCGCCGCGCTGCATGCCATGCCGCATGAGACCGACCCCGACCCGGCGCGCGCCGCCTTGAACTGGGCGCTGTCGCGCCCCGACGCGACTCTGCGCGCCTGATCAGCCCGGGCTGGCGGGCAAGGGCTGCCGGGCACGGCGGCGTTCGCCCAGCGCCAGGCCTTCATTGACCAGCAAGGCACCGATGACCAGGGTGCCGCCGGCCAAGACCGCCGGACCGGGAACCTCACCCGCACCAACCCAGGCCAGCAGCACGCCAAAGACCACCTCGAGCAGCGAGATCAATGAAATCTCGGGGCCCGGCAGAACCCGGCTGAGCTTGACCACCAGCAGGCACGGAACGGCCAGCTGCACCACGCCCAGCAAGGCCAGCAGGCCGAGGTCATGCGCGCTGGCCTGGAATGGCCAGGACAGTGGCAGCGTCAGCAGCGCCGACAGCAGCGCACCCAGCATCACGGCGGGCAGCATGTCGGGCGCCGGCATTGGCGTGGACCTGCCTTCTTGGGCCAAGGCGCCAAGACGGCGGTGGCGCTGGTGCAGGGCCTGCAGCAGTGTCCAGTTGGTGGCCGCGGCAATGGGCACGCCCAGAGCCACCAGCGCACCGGCCAGCGAGGCACTGCCGGTAAAGGCCTGGCGGCCAAACATCCAGGCAATGCCAAGACCGGCCACGCCGATGGCCAACCAGGTGCGGGTTGGCAGGCGGTGGTGCAGAACCACGCGCGCGACCAGCGCCGTGAGCAGCGGCGAGATCGCCAGCGTGATCAGCACCGTGGCCACGCTGGCCATCATCAGCGCGACCATGAAGTTGGTGAACATCACCGCCCAGCACAGGCTGGACAAGGCCAGCGGCCAGCCACCAGACCGGATGTCAGACCACAGCGCCCGGCCGCGCAATGCGAGCAAGGCCAGCAGCATGGCCAGCACGGTGAAGCTGCTGCGCCAGAAATTGACCTCGAAGCTGCGCGCGGCGTCCAGATGGCGCGAAACCACGCCGGCCATGCTCCACAACAACGCCACCAGCACCATCAGCCAAACGGCGCGGCTGTGACTCAGCGTCATGACCTGCGCAGTTCAGAGGTGCGGCCGCACAACGGCCGTTCCAGCGTCGACTCAGGCGTCGCGCGACGCACGCTTGCGGTCATGCTCTTTCAGGTGGCGCTTGCGCAAACGGATGCTCTTGGGCGTGATCTCGACCAGCTCATCGTCCTCGATGAACTGCACGCCGTATTCCAGCGACAGCTCGATCGGCGGCGTGATCTTGATCGCATCTTCCTTGCCGCTGACGCGGAAGTTGGTCAGCTGCTTGGCGCGCACAGCATTGACCACCAGGTCGTTGTCGCGGCTGTGGATGCCCACGATCATGCCTTCGTAGACCGGGTCGCCGGCACGCACGAACATGCGGCCCCGGTCGTCCAGCTTGCCCAGCGCGTAGGTCACGATTTCGCCGTCGTCCTGGCTGATCAGCACACCCTGCTTGCGGCCTTCGATGTCGCCCTTGAAGGCCTCGTAGCCGTCGAAGATGTTGCTGATCAGGCCGGTGCCTCGGGTCAGGTTCAGGAACTCGTTGGAAAAGCCGATCAGCCCGCGCGCAGGGATGCGGTACTCCAGCCGAACCCGGCCACGGCCGTCGGTTTCCATGTTGACCAGGTCGCCCTTGCGCATGCCCAGGGCCTGCATCACGGCGCCCTGGTGCTGGTCTTCCACGTCGGCGGTGACCAGCTCGATCGGCTCGTGACGCTCGCCGTCGACCTCGTGAAAGACCACGCGTGGCTTGCTCACGGCCAGTTCATAGCCTTCACGGCGCATGGTCTCGAGCAGGATGGTCAGGTGCAGTTCACCTCGGCCCGAGACCTCGAAGATGCCGTCCTCGTCGGTTTCCTTGACCCGCAGCGCCACGTTGCTCTGCAACTCGCGGTCCAGCCGGTCGCGGATCTGCCGGCCGGTGACGTACTTGCCCTCACGCCCGGCCAGCGGGCTGTTGTTGACGCAGAAATTCATCGTCAGCGTGGGCTCGTCGACCAGCAGCATCGGCAGCGGCAACGGGTTTTCCAGGTCGGTCAGGGTCACGCCGATGCCGATGCCCTCGATGCCGTTGATCAACACGATGTCGCCGGGGCCGGCCTCGGTGGCCTGCAGGCGCTCCAGGCCCTCGAACTTCAGCACCTGGTTGACCTTGGCCTTGAACGGCGTGCTCTCGGGGCCGCTGTAGACCAGCACTTCCTGCATCGGCTTGAGGGTGCCCTGGTTGACCCGGCCGATGCCGATGCGCCCGACATAGGTGGAGTAGTCCAGCGAGCAGATCTGCAGCTGCAATGGCGCATCGGGCTCGCCTTCGTGCGCGGGCACGTACTGCAGCATGGCGTCGAACATCGGCGCCAGGTCGGTGCCCACCACATTGGCTTCCATCGTCGCCCAGCCATTCAGGCCTGAGGCGTAGATGACCGGAAAGTCGAGCTGCTCTTCGGTCGCGCCGAGCTTGTCGAACAGGTCGAAGGTGGCGTTGATGACGTAGTCGCAGCGCGCGCCGGGGCGGTCGACCTTGTTCACCACCACGATGGGCTTGAGGCCCAGCGCCAGCGCCTTCTTGGTCACGAAGCGGGTCTGCGGCATCGGGCCTTCGACCGCATCCACCAGCAGCAGCACGCTGTCGACCATCGACAACACGCGCTCGACCTCACCGCCGAAGTCGGCGTGGCCGGGGGTGTCGACGATGTTGATGTGCGTGCCCTTCCAGGTCACTGCGCAGTTCTTGGCCAGGATGGTGATGCCGCGCTCACGCTCCAGGTCGTTGTTGTCCATCACCCGCTCGGCCACCTTCTCGTTCTCACGGAAGGTGCCGCTCTGGCGCAGCAACTGGTCGACCAGCGTGGTCTTGCCGTGGTCGACGTGGGCAATGATGGCGATGTTGCGAATCGGTTGGCTCATGGTCTTCTTTCAGGAATTCAGTTCGGCCTGCTCGGCGGCAGCGGGCGCGGTGATGGGCGGCGGCGGCGCGACGGTCATCGCCGGCAGGTCCGGTGCCATGGCGGCGACTTCGGCGGGGCTGAGCAGGCGGTCGGCGATCAACTCACCGGCCAGCACATGGCCACTGCCCAGAAAGCGGTGCCTGGTCGGGCCATAGACCTTCAGTGCCGCGCAGTCGGGATGCTGGACGCGGCGGCGCAAGCCGGTCAGGAAACGCGCGGCTTCGGCTTCGTCCAGCGCCAGTGCCGGCCAGTCGGCCAGCAGGCTGTCCACCGGCAGCATCAGCGCCAGGCGCGCGGACTCATCCAGCGCCTCCAGCGCTTCCAGGCTGACCGCTCGTGCCAGGCTCAGCGGTCCGCTGGCCGTGCGGCGCAGCGCAGCCAGGTGGGCGCCGCAGCCCAGGGCCCGACCAATGTCTTCGGCCAGGGTGCGGATGTAGGTGCCCTTGCTGCAGTGCACGTCCAGCACCAGTTGCTCGCCCTGCCACTGCACCAGGCTGATCTGGTGGACCAGCACCTCGCGCGGCGTGCGTTCAAGCTCGATGCCGGCGCGGGCGTACTCGTACAGCGCGCGGCCGTCCTTCTTCAGGGCCGAATACATCGGTGGCAATTGGCTGATGCGACCGGTGAAGCTGGCCAGCACGGCGTGGACCTGCTCGGCCGTGATCTGCACAGGCACAGGCACGGACAATTCGCCTTCGAGGTCGCCCGTGCTGCTGCTGCGGCCCAGAGCCAGTGTGGCGCGGTAGGCCTTGTCGGCGTCCAGGCTGATCTGGCTGAACTTGGTGGCCGCGCCAAAACACAGCGGCAGCAGTCCGGTGGCCAGGGGGTCCAGCGTGCCGGTGTGGCCGGCTTTTTCGGCCCGCAGCAGCCACTTCGCCTTTTGCAGGGCGTCGTTGCTGGTCCAGCCCAGCGGCTTGTCGAGCAGCAGCACGCCGTGCAGGGCACGGCGCGGGAGTTTTGTTCGACCAAGCGGACGCCGTGGAACCGGCTTTGCCGGGCCACTGGCGGCGCCCCCCTGGGGGGGAGGCGGCGAAGCCGCTTCCGGGGGGGTCATTCTTTCGCCCGCGTGGCGTTGGCCTGGCGGATCAGCGCGCTCAACTCGGCTGCGTGTTCGGTCGTGCGGTCAAACAGGAAGTGCAGTGTGGGCACGGTGTGGATGGCCAGGCGCTTGAACAGGCCGTTGCGCAGGAATCCGGCGGCTTCGTTCAGCCCGGCCTGGCATTCGGCCTGGTCGCCCACCAGCAGTGAAAAATAGACCTTCGCATGCGCATAGTCGGGCGTGACGTCCACGCTGTTGATCGTGACCATGCCCACACGGGGGTCCTTGAGCTCGCGAATCAGCTCGGACAGATCACGCTGGATCTGGTCGCCGATGCGGGCACCGCGGTTGGGAATGTTTCGCTTGTGGCGCATGGTGTTTTTTGCCTGTCTGGCCCTTGAAGCACAAACCCCGCCACAGTGTTGAGGGCGGGGTCTGCATCACAGGGCTGGAGCACCCTGGCCGCCTGCCCTGCCCGGTGAAGCCGGCACGGCGGGGCGGTGTCGGGGCCGGGTTACAGCGTTCGGGCGACTTCCTTGACTTCAAAGAATTCCAGCACGTCGCCCTCGGCGATGTCGTTGTAGTTCTTCAGCTTGATACCGCACTCGAAGCCTTCCTTGACCTCGCGCACATCGTCCTTCATGCGCTTGAGCGAGTCGATCTCGCCGGTGTAGATCACCACGTTCTCGCGCAGCAGGCGGAAGCGTGCGTCGCGACGGGCCACACCCGAGGTCATCATGCAGCCGGCCACCGTGCCGATCTTGCTGGCCACGAATACGGTGCGGATCTCGGCCCCACCGATGACCTCTTCACGCTGCTCTGGTGCGAGCATGCCGGTCATCGCTGCCTTCACCTCGTCCACGGCGTCGTAGATGATGTTGTAGTAGCGCAGGTCGACGCCGTTGTTCTCGGCCAGCCTGCGGGCGTTGGCGTCGGCACGCACGTTGAAGCCCACGATCACCGCCTTCGAGGCGATGGCCAGATTGACGTCGCTCTCGCTGATGCCACCCACCGCCGCATGCACGATCTGGACCTTGACTTCGTCGGTGCTGAGCTTGACCAGTGACTGGCTGAGCGCTTCCTGCGAGCCCTGCACGTCGGCCTTGACGATCAGTGCCAGGACCTGCGCCGCACCCTGACCCACGTTCTCGAACACATTGTCGAGCTTGGCGGCCTGGCGGCGGTTGAGCGTGACTTCGCGGTACTTGCCCTGACGGAAGGTCGCGATTTCACGCGCCCGACGTTCGTCGAACAGCACCATGAACTCGTCACCAGCCTGCGGCACTTCGGTCAGACCCTGGATCTCGACCGGCAGCGACGGACCGGCTTCCTGAATGGCCTTGCCGTCTTCGTCCAGCATCGCCCGCACGCGGCCAAAACTGGAGCCGGCCAGCACGATATCGCCACGCTTGAGCGTGCCGCTTTGCACCAGCACCGTGGCCACCGGGCCCCGGCCCTTGTCGAGCTTGGCCTCGATGACCAGGCCCTTGGCCGGCGCCGTGGGCGAAGCCTTCAGTTCCAGCACCTCGGCCTGCAGCAGCACCTGCTCGAGCAGGTTGTCGATGCCTTCGCCGGTCTTGGCGGACACCGGCACAAACGGCGTGTCGCCACCGAAGTCTTCGGGCACCACGCTCTCGGACACCAGCTCGCCCTTCAGGCGCTCCAGGTTGGCACCGGGCTTGTCGATCTTGTTCATCGCCACCACCAGCGGCACACCGGCCGCCTTGGCGTGGGCGATGGCTTCCTTGGTCTGCGGCATGACACCGTCGTCGGCCGCCACGACCAGGATCACGATGTCGGTGGCGGTGGCGCCACGGGCACGCATCGCGGTAAAGGCCGCGTGACCCGGGGTGTCCAGGAAGGTGATCATGCCGCGCGGTGTTTCCACGTGGTAGGCACCGATGTGCTGGGTGATGCCGCCGGCCTCGCCCGCGGCGACACGGGCGCGGCGGATGTAGTCCAGCAGCGAGGTCTTGCCATGGTCGACGTGACCCATGATCGTGACCACCGGAGCGCGGGGTAGCTTCTCGCCTTCGTCGGCGCCGGTTTCTTCTTCAAGGAAGGCGTCCGGATCGTCGAGCTTGGCGGCAAAGGCCTTGTGTCCCATTTCCTCGACCAGGATCATGGCCGTTTCCTGGTCCAGCTGCTGGTTGATGGTGACCATCTGACCCAGTTTCATCAAATGCTTGATGACCTCGGCGGCCTTGACCGACATCTTGTGCGCCAGATCGGCCACGCTGATGGTCTCGGGCACATGCACCTCTTGCGCCACGAACTCGGTGGGCGCCTGGAAGTTGCTGGCCGTCGAACCGGCGTCACGGTCGCCACGGCGCCCGCCTCGCGGCGCGCGCCAGCCAGGGCGGTTGCCGCCGGCGGGTGCACCTGGGCGGCCCTTGCCGGCCGCAGCACGCTTTTTCGCTGCGTCATCGGCCCAACTGGACGACAGCTTCTCGCTCTTGACTGACTTCTTGTCGCCAGGCTTGGCCGCGGCAGCCGGAACGGCGGCGCCGGGTACGGGCTTGGGCTTGTGTATGGTGCCGGAAATGCCTTCCTTGACCGCAACAGGCTTGGCCTCCTCCGGCTTCTTGGCCATCATCACCTTCTTGGGCGCGTTCATCATCGCGCGGATGGCGGCGGCCTCGGCCTCAGCGGCGCGACGGCGTTTGTCCAGATCAGCCATGCGCTGCTTCTCGACGGCTTCGGCTTCACCGGCCTTGACCACGCGCAACGCGGGCTTGGGTGGCTCCGCCGCAGGGACAGGCGCTGCCACCGGTTCGGCGGGCTTGGCTTGGGCGGCTTTGACTTCGGCGGGCTTGTCGGCCTCTGCCTTGGCTTCTTCTTTCGCGGCTTCCTTGGCCTTGGCCGCAGCGGCCTTGTTGGCCGCAGGTGAGGAGGCCTTTTGCAGCGCTGCGGCCGCCAGCTTGGCGGCTGCTTCGGCGGCCTCGCGCTGGGCGGCAGCGTCGGCCACGACCTTGGCCTGCGCCGCCTGTTCAGCGGCGATCTCGGTGGCCTCGCGCTCTTTGCGCTCGCGCTCTGCACGTTGGCGGGCTTGTTCAGCCAATGCTTCTTCTTGCTGCTGACGCAACTGCTCGGCCTGGGCGTTGGCCTCCGCCTCGCGGCGCTCCAGCTCGGCAGATTCGGCCGCAGCCTCGGCGGCGGTGCTGCCGACATCGTCACGCTTGACGAAGGTACGCTTCTTGCGCACCTCGACCTGGATCGTGCGGGCCTTGCCGGAAGCATCGGCCTGCTTGATCTCGGAGGTGCTCTTGCGTGTAAGCGTGATCTTGTTGCGCGCGGCACCAGCGGTGCCATGCGCTGTACGCAGGAAGTCCAGCAGACGTTCCTTGTCGGTCTCGGTCAGCGCGTCGTCGGGCGACTTCTTCGCGACACCGGCAGACTGCAGCTGCTCGAGCAGCGTCCCGGCAGGACGGTTGAGCTCGGCTGCGAACTGGGCGACGGTGGTCACGGCCATAGGGGAATTTCCTTGCGAAACTTGATGAAGGTAGGAGCAGGTGTCAGGTCTGAACCGCAGCGCGGTCAGGCAGTGAACCAATGCTCCCGTGCCTTCATGATCAGGGTCTTGGCGGCTTCTTCGTCGATGCCGGTCTGTTCGACCAACTCATCCACCGCCAGGTCGGCGAGGTCGTCTCGGCTGTGCACGCCCGCTTCGGCCAGCTTGCCGATCAGATCGGGCGTCAGGCCTTCCAGGTCACGCAGATCCTGCGACACCTCTTCGACACTCTCTTCATGCGCGATTTCCATCGTCAGCAGGGCGTCCTTGGCCCGGCCGCGCAGCTCGTTGATGGTGTCTTCGTCAAAAGACTCGATCTCGAGCATTTCTTGCAGCGGTACGTAGGCAATCTCTTCGAGGCTGGCGAAGCCCTCGGCAATCAGGATGTCGGCGACTTCGACATCGACGTCGAGCTTGTCGACGAACAGCTTGCGCACCGCGTCGCTCTCCACCGCCTGCTTGGCGCTGGATTCTTCAGCGGTCATGATGTTGATGCGCCAGCCGGTGAGTTCGGAGGCCAGGCGCACGTTCTGGCCGCCTCGGCCGATGGCGATGGCCAGATTCTCTTCGTCGACGACCACATCCATGGCATGGCGCTCTTCGTCAACCACGATGGACTGCACATTGGCCGGCGCCAGTGCGCCAATGACGAACTGCGCCGGGTCTTCCGACCACAGCACGATGTCGACCCGCTCACCGGCCAGTTCGTTGGTCACGCCGTTCACGCGCGAACCCCGCACACCGACACAGGTGCCGATCGGGTCAACGCGCTTGTCGTGCGACACCACGGCGATCTTGGCCCGCGAACCCGCGTCACGGGCGCAGCTCTTGATCTCGAGCAGGCCCTGCTCCATTTCGGGCACTTCTTGGGCGAACAACTCTTTCATGAACTCCGGCGCCGAGCGCGAGAGCATGATCTGCGGGCCGCGTGCGGTGGGGTCGATGCCGGCGATCACTGCCCGCACCCGGTCGCCCGTGCGCAGGTTTTCTTTCGGGATCATCTCGCTGCGCTTCAATCGACCCTCGACACGGCCGCTCTCGACAATCATGTCGCCCTTGTCCAGCCGCTTGACGGTGCCGACAAAGATCTTGTCGCCGCGCGACAGGTAGTCGTTGAGCAAGGTTTCACGCTCGGCGTCGCGAATTTTCTGCAGGATGACCTGCTTGGCGGCCATGGCGCCAATGCGGCCGATGGGCACGGAGGCGATCGGCTCCTCGATGAAGTCGCCGACCTCGATGTCGTCGATGCGGTCGAGTGCGTCAGACAGCATTTCCTCGGCGTCGGGGATTTGCAGGCCGGCCTCATTGGGCACCACCAACCAGCGACGGAAGGTCTCATAGTCGCCGCTGTCACGGTCGACCGCGACGCGGATATCCACCTCACCGCCATGCAGCTTCTTGGTAGCTTGTGCCAGCGCGGCCTCTACCGCACCAAAAACCACATCGAGCTCGACGCTCTTCTCGCGCGAGATGGCGTCCACCAACATCAACATTTCGCGGTTCATCAGTCCTGACCTCCGTCTAGCGTCTGTGACACGGGCTGATGCCCGCTTTGCTGTTCTTGCTCGGCGTCGGCAGCGTTAGCGCGTCGACCCTTGAAATCGATTTGAGCCACCAGGTGCGCATCGCGCACCTCGTCCAACGTGAAGTCCAGCACGCGCCCGACCTCAGGCGTCGTTGGGTCACCTGACGCCAAGGCTTTGGCTTGACGCTTGGCCGCCGTGCGCGACAAGGGCTTGCCGGCAGACAACTCCAGCCGCCAGGCCTGCTCATCGGCCCCAGCCGCCAGCGTGCCGCGCCACTTGCGTTGATCCTGGAAGGGCTCGCGCAGCGTCACCTCAACCTGTTCACCGACAAATCGGCGCCAATGGGCGGGGGTTTTCAACGGTCGGTCGAGGCCTGGCGACGAGACTTCAAGGCGCTGGTATTCCACCGCCTCCACTTCCAGCAGCAACTGCAACTGGCGGGTGACCAATTCGCAGTCCTCGACCAGCACCGACTCACCTGCACCGGTGGCGTACGGGCGCTCAGGCAGGCGGTCAATGGTCACGCGCAGCAGGCCACCCGCCGATCGCTCGACGTCCACGAGGTCATAACCCAACCCGGTGACGGTGCGCTCAAGCGCCGACTGCCAACTCATCGCGTCCAGAATTGTCCTTGCCTGTTGTCCCACGGCGCCTGCAGCGGGACATTCCTCTAGGGGACAATCCTTGCGTGCGCCAGCTCAAAAACCACGCCGAAACAGCTGCCAACCGCTCTTGCAGCCCGCGCTTCACGGGGCCAGAAAAGCGTTCATGCAAAAAAAATGGGCTGGAAAGTCCGCCCACGCTATTGTTTCTCAGCGAAAGCGGGATTATAGCCTGAGGGTTGTACCCAGGCAATAGACCGCACGGTCTCCCAGGGCCTGCATGCGAGAATGCGGCGCTGCAATCACAGCGACCACAGGACTTCTGACATGGGCTTTCTTGCTGGCAAACGCCTGCTGATCACGGGCGTGTTGAACAACCGTTCGATCGCCTACGGCATCGCACGCGCCTGCCACCGAGAGGGCGCAGAACTGGCCTTCAGCTACCAGGGCGAGCGCTTCAAGCAGCGCATCACTGATTTTGCGGCCGAGTTCGGCTCGTCACTGGTGTTCGATTGCGATGTGTCCGACGACGCGCAGATCGAGCGCCTTTTCGCCGACCTGGGCCAGCACTGGGCGCAGTTCGACGGCTTTGTGCACGCCATCGCCTTTGCTCCCCGCGAGGCCATTGCCGGGGACTTTCTGGAAGGCCTGTCGCGCGAGAGCTTTCGCATCGCCCATGACATCTCGGCCTACAGCTTTCCGGCACTGGCCAAGGCCGCCCTGCCCTTGTTGCGCCCGGGTGCGGCGCTGCTGACGCTGAGCTATCTGGGCGCCCTGCGCTATGTGCCCAACTACAACACCATGGGCCTGGCCAAGGCTTCGCTCGAAGCCTCGGTGCGCTTTCTGGCACAAAGCGTGGGCGCCAAGGGTGTGCGTGTGAACGGCATCTCGGCCGGCCCGATCAAGACCCTTGCCGCGTCAGGCATCAAGGATTTCGGCAAGTTGCTGGCCGAATTTGCCGCCACCACGCCGATCCGCCGCACGATCACCATCGACGACGTGGGCAATGCCGCGGCCTTCCTGCTGTCTGACCTGGCCGGCGGCATCAGCGCCGAGATCGTCTACGTGGACGGCGGCTTCAGCCAGGTGGCGATGGTCGAGCCCCAGGGCTGAGCAGGTCCCGGACCAGCAAACCCGAAAAGTCCTCGGGCGAGGCCCTGCCCCGCGCGGCGGCTCATTCGATGTCGCGCACGCAGTCCACGTAGTAGCGCCGGCCGCCCTGTTCGTCGACCTCTTCGACCAGGCCATGCACGTCGGTGGCAAAACCAGGGAACGCGGCATTGAAGCTGCGTGTGAACTTCAGATACTGCACGATCTTGCGGTTGAAGCGCTCGCCCGGGATCAGCAGTGGGATGCCCGGCGGGTAAGGCGTGAGCAGCGCGGTGGTGATGCGGCCCTCCAGCGCGTCGATGTCCACCCGCTCGGTATCGCGGTGGGCAATGCGGGCATAGGCCTCGCTGGGCTTCATCGCCGGCTGCAGGTCTGACAAGTACATCTCGGTCGTCAGCCGGGCAATGTCGCCCTTGGCATAGGCCTCGTGCATGCTCTGGCACAGCTCACGCAGGCCCATGCGCTCATAGCGCGGGTGAGCCTTGCAGAACTCGGGCAGGATGCGCCACATCGGCGCGTTCTTGTCGTAATCGTCCTTGAACTGCTGCAGCGCGGTCAGCAAGGTGTTCCAGCGGCCCTTGGTGATGCCGATGGTGAACAGGATGAAGAAGGAATACAGGCCGGTCTTCTCGACCACCACGCCATGCTCGGCCAGGAATTTGGTCAGCACGCCGGCCGGGATGCCGGTTGGCGAACTTGCCCGACATGTCCAGGCCGGGCGTGATGATGGTGCACTTGATCGGGTCGAGCAGGTTGAAGCCGGTGGCCAGGTCACCAAAGCCGTGCCACTTGTCCTTGGCCTTGAGAATCCACTGCTCGGCACGGCCAATACCGTCTTCGACGAGCTTGTCGGGGCCCCAGACCTTGAACCACCAGTCCTTGCCGAACTCCTTGGACACCTTGCGCATGGCACGGCGAAAGTCCAGCGCTTCCAGAATGCTTTCTTCGACCAGCGCGGTGCCGCCCGGCGGCTCCATCATCGCCGCGGCCACATCGCAGCTGGCGATGATGGCGTACTGCGGCGAGGTGCTGCTGTGCATCAGGTAGGCCTCGTTGAACAGATGCCGGTCGAGCTTGACGGTCTGTGAGTCCTGCACCAGCACTTGCGAGGCCTGGCTCAGGCCGGCCAGCAGCTTGTGCGTGGACTGGGTGGCATAGACCACCGCCTCTTTCGGCCGCGGCCGGCTCTTGCCCATCGAGTGGAAGCTGCCGTAGAACTTGTGGAAGGCCGCGTGCGGCAACCAGGCCTCGTCGAAGTGCAGGTTGTCGATGTAGCCATCGAGCATGCCCTTGATGGTCTCGGTGTTGTAGAGCACGCCGTCGTAGGTGCTCTGCGTCAGCGTCATGATGCGCGGGCGCACGGTCTTGGGGTCGACCCCGGCCAGCAGCGGGTTCTTGGCGATCTTGCGCTCGATGGCCTCGCGGCTGAACTCGCTTTGCGGAATCGGGCCGATGATGCCGTAGTGGTTGCGCGTGGGCGTCATGAACACGGGGATCGCACCGGTCATGATGATCGAGTGCAGGATGCTCTTGTGGCAGTTGCGGTCAACCACCACCACATCGCCCGGCGCCACCGTGTGGTGCCAGACCATCTTGTTGCTGGTGGACGTGCCGTTGGTGACGAAGAAGCAATGGTCGGCGTTGAAGATGCGCGCCGCATTCTTCTCGCTGGCCGCCACCGGGCCGGTGTGGTCGAGCAACTGGCCCAGTTCCTCCACCGCGTTGCACACGTCCGCGCGCAGCATGTTCTCGCCGAAGAACTGGTGGAACATCTGGCCCACCGGACTCTTCAGGAACGCCACGCCGCCCGAGTGCCCGGGGCAGTGCCACGAGTAGGAGCCATCCTCCGCGTAGTCGAGCAGCGCCTTGAAGAACGGCGGCTGCACGCCTTCCAGGTAGCTCTTGGCCTCGCGGATGATGTGGCGCGCCACGAATTCGGGGGTGTCCTCGAACATGTGGATGAAGCCGTGCAGTTCACGCAGGATGTCATTCGGGATATGGCGCGAGGTCTTGGTCTCGCCATAGACGTAGATCGGCACATCGAGGTTCTTGCGCCGCACCTCTTCGATGAACTGGCGCAGGTTCAGCACCGCCGGGTCGAGCTCGGGGCCGGGCGTGAACTCCTCGTCGTCGATGGATAGGATGAAGGCGCTGGCGCGGCTCTGCTGCTGTGCAAACTGCGCCAGATCGCCGTAGCTGGTGACGCCCAGTACCTCGAAGCCTTCGCTCTCGATGGCCTGCGCCAGCGCGCGTATCCCCAGACCGGAGGTGTTCTCGGAGCGGAAATCTTCGTCGATGATGACGATTGGAAAGCGAAATTTCATGGGACTTCCTGGTACGGACGGAAAAAAGCTTCAGTGAAGACTAACTTGTACTCAAG
>JANOWE010000272.1:0-7140 GCA_031417735.1 Betaproteobacteria bacterium | reverse complement strand
TATTCGGCGGTGGGGGTGGCGGCCTGGGCCGCCACGGCGCTTTGTGCCTGCGCCGGGCTGGCCAGCAGGGCCCAGCACAGGCTGGACGCCAGCAGCGCGGTGGCGCACACCTGGCCGGTGCTGCGGTGGGGCTTGGGCTTGGGCTTGGTCAGCATCACTTCTTCAGCCCCATGCCCTTGCTGATGTCGGCGGCGTCAAGCCCGCTGGCGGCGGGTGCGGGTGCGGGTGCCGAGGCCGGCGCGGCCTTGGCCGCAGCGGCGGGTGCGCCTTCGGCAAACTTGCCCACGTATTCGACCGTGGCGGCACCGCGCAGGGCCTTGACGTCGTCTTCCACCAACTTGCGCTTGCGGTCGTTGAGCAAAAACTGCTCGATCGCGGGGCGGGCCTGGTCCAGCGTGACGGGCTGGCTGCGTGAGCCGGCCACCACGATGACCTGCACGCCGGCGGGGCTCTGGTTCATCATCGCCTGGCCGTCTTTCATCTTGGCGAAGGCTTCCAGGCTTTGCAGCGGCAGCTGCTCGGCCGCACGAACGGCCTGGTTGCCGGCAAAGCGGATGTCGTTGGCCTTGAGGTACTCGACAAAGTCGTTGACGGTCTTGGCTTCGGTCAGCTTGGCGCGCAGCGTGTCGACCTGCTCGGGCTTGGCCTCGATGGTGATTTCTTGCAGGCTGAAGATGCGGCGGTCTTTGAACAGCGCGGGCTTGTCGTTGTAGTACTTCTCAACCTCTTCGGCGGTGGGCTTGGCGGCAGATTCGCCCATTTTCTCGAAGTAGGCGCGGGCCAGCACTTCACGCTTGGCGGCTTCAAGTTGCTGCACCACGCGGGGGTCGCGGTCGATCTTCAGGTCGTCGGCCTTTTGCAGCGCCAGTTGCTGGTCGATCAGGCGCTCGAGCACCTGTTTGCCGGCGGCTTCGGCCTGCTCGGGGCGCAGGCCGCGCTGCTGCTGCAGCACGAAGTTGATCTGGTGGACGGTGATCTCGTCCTTGTTGACCTTGGCGGCGGTCTGGCTGGCGGACGCCTTGTCTTTCTTGTCGCCGCAGCCAGCCATCAAGGCCACCGTGGCGGCCAGGGCCAGAACGCTGGTGCGCATCAGGCTGTTGGCGAGGGGTTGCGGGCTGGCGGGCTTGCGGAAAATGGTCATGTCGGCGTCAACTCCTACAGCGGTTCTGGATGGGTAGAGCAAACTTTCAGGCCTGGCCTTGATGTCTGGCGGCTGGCGGCGGCGCAAAGGCCAGCCTGCACAGGGCCAAGCGACCAAGCGGCCAAGCGGCCAAGCGGCCAAGCGGCCAAGTGTAGCGGCGAACATTCCGGGGCCAGCGTGCGCAATCTGACCAACTGGCCGGGCTTTGCGGCCCTGCAGCGTGCACATGTCTCAGGCGGCGCGGGGCAGCGGCTTTGGCTTTCGGCCCCTGCCCAGGGCTGGGCATCAGCGCGCTGTCAGCTCAGCACTTGATGCCCACATGCAGGGCCACCACACCGCCGGTGAGCTTGTGCACGTCGACATGGCCGAAGCCGGCGGTCTTGATCATGGCCTTGAGCTCTTCGGCGCCGGGGTGCATGCGGATGGACTCGGCCAGGTAACGATAACTGTCGGCGTCACCGGCCACCCATTTGCCCATCAGCGGCAGCAGGTTCATCGAGTACCAGTCGTAGGGCCGCTTCAGCGGCGCGGCCACCTGGCTGAACTCGAGCACCAGCAGGCGACCACCAGGCTTGAGCACGCGGCACATTTCGGCCAGGGCCAGGTCTTTGTGGGTCATGTTGCGCAGGCCGAAGGCCACGCTGACGAGGTCGAACCGGGCGCTGGCGTAGGGCAGCTTTTCAGCGTCGCACACATGGGTGGGCAGGGCCAGGCCTTCGTCGAGCAGGCGGTCGCGGCCGGTGCGCAACATGGCTTCGTTGATGTCGGTGTGCAGCACCAGGCCGTGGTCGCCCACCTGGCGGGCAAAGGCCCGGGCCAGGTCGCCGGTGCCGCCGGCAATGTCGAGCACATGGTGGCCGGGCCGCACGTCGGCCACGGCCACGGTGTAGGCCTTCCAGGCCCGGTGCAGGCCCAGGGACATCACGTCGTTCATGATGTCGTAGCGCTTGGCCACTGAATCGAACACCCCGCGCACGCGGCGCGCCTTGTCGGCCTCGTCGACCGATTCGAATCCGAAGTGGGTTTGGGACATGGCTGCTTCTTGCTCGGTGAGCGTGGTTGGCTGGACGATTGAAGCTACTCAGGCCGCGATCTGCTCGTAAGAGAAGGTGGACAACTCTGCGCGCACCTGGGCATGTTCAATGGTGATGGCCAACATGCGGCCCTGGTCGTCAACCTCGACCAGCGTGTTTTCATCCAGATCGCGAGACTCGCTGACCACACCCGGCTTCAATTCGATATAGAGCGTGTCGGTGTCTTCGAAGTAGCGGATTTTCATGGGGTAAACCAGCGGCCGAAGTACCCATTGTGAAGGGTCAACCCACCCGGCCGCAGCAGGGAATCAGGTCAGTGGCTGGCGCAGCCGCCGCCGCCTTTGACCGGCATGGGGGCGTCGCGGCTGGTGCCGGCGTCAGTCAGGCGCTGTTCGTAGCGTTGCCACAGGTCGGCCTGTTCGGTGCCCAGGCGGTGCAGGTAGTCCCAGCTGAAGATGCCGGTGTCGTGGCCGTCAGTGAAGGTGGGCTGCATAGCGTAGTGACCCACCGACTCGACATGGCTGATGCCGACCTCGCGCTTGCCGGTCTGCAGGACTTCCTGGCCGGGGCCGTGGCCTTGCACTTCGGCCGACGGGGAATAGACCCGCATCAGCTCGAAGGGGATGCGGAACTGCGCGCCGTTGTCAAACGCGATTTCCAGCACGCGTGAGGCCTGGTGCAGCGTCAGCGCGGTGGGTTGTGGCTTGGGGGGGGAGTTGCTGCCCATGGCGGTGGCCCTGCGGTGAATGGGGGGCGATCAGTGTAGCGGCGAGCCCGGCCACGCCGCCCTGCCCTAGCGCCCCAGGGGCCGGCCCGCCTGGGTCGGCGTCAGTCGGCCTGAAAGCCCGATGCCTTCACCGGCCCGGCCCATTTGGCCAGGTCGGCGCGCTGCACGGCGGCCAGTTGCTCGGGCGTGCCGGCAATGCTGTCCAGCCCCAGCGCGGTCAACCGGGGCTGCAGCGCGGGGTCTTGCATGGCCTGCTGCACGGCCACGCTCAGGCGCTGGGCCTGGGCGGCGGGCAAGGTGCCGGGGCCGTACAGCCATCAGTCGGGCCCCAGAGCATGAATTCAACATGCAGCGATGCCGACCTGAAATCGTTATCTGTTGTCAGAACTTGAAGGTCATGCCTGCGGCTGAGTTGGATGAGCAATGCATCAATGGTGCCAATCTGAACACCATGCCTGCGACATGTATTTCGAACTTCTGCCGCTTCGATATAGTCCTGACGGTCCGGTTCGACAAAGGCAAGGGCATTGAAGCGTTCTAATATGCTGTCGCGGGCTTTCGGGCCAGAAAAGCCCTGCAGTAACTCCTGCAATACAAGACCAGTACTAAAGACCTGATCAGTTCCAAGAAGAGCGTTGCGCAATGCGACGACTTCCAGTGTTTGAAGGTCAGCGTCCCTTCGAAGGGCAAGCGACCAGACGCTTGTATCTACGAGGAGGCTCATGACTCGCGTGACCGTTCAGACTTGTAGTCAAAGCACGGATCCCAGTCGAGCTTTCCAAAGAGTTCAGCTACCCGTTTCTGCTCCCGGCGCGCGATGAACTCCTGAAGGGCCCGAGTGACTGCGGCTTTCTTTGTTGCTTCGCCGCTAAGCAGAAAGGCGCGTTCTAGAAGGTCGTTATCGAGGGCGAGGTTGGTTGCCATGTGTGACTCCTTTGGTTGCAGTCTACACATGCCGAACTGCTGTCGCAACCAGCGCTTCAGTGGCGGGGCCGTGGCATTTCTGATGGCTAACAGCGCGTTCATGGCCGGGGCGCCGCCCTGGTAGGGCACATGCTGGAAGGGAATGCCGGCCGGGTCAGGCTGCTTGTCCACAAATACCCGCTGACCGCCCAGCCCGACGAACAGACGTTCGGACAGCAGCCAGGCCATGGTGTCGGCCGAGCCGCAGGGCGGCAAGCCCACTGGCCTGCGCCAACCCGGCTTGCCTTGGGCCATGGCCAGGCCGAAGGCCAGCGCCGCAGCGCCGCAGCGCCGCAGCGCCGATCATTAAGCTGCGCCTTTTTTATGCTTGCTTGGCACCGGTGTGAAATCAGCGCAGGTGGCAAGACACCTGGTGGCCGTCGGCGGCGGTCTTGAGCTGGGGCACCACGGTGTCGCACAGGCCCTTTTGCGCGATCGGGCAGCGGGTGTGGAAATGGCAGCCGGGCGGCGGGTTCAGCGGGCTGGGCGGGTCGCCGCTGAGCATGATGCGGCGGCGCTTGACGGTGGGGTCGGGGATGGGCACGGCCGACAACAGGGCCTCGGTATACGGATGGCGTGGGTTGCTGTACAGGTCGTGCGCGGTGGCGATCTCGACCACCCGGCCCAGGTACATCACCGCCACGCGCTGGCTGATGTGCTCCACCACCGACAGGTCGTGGGCGATGAACATGTAGGTGAGCTTGAACTTGGCCTGCAGGTCTTCGAGCAGGTTGATGACCTGGGCCTGGATCGACACGTCCAGCGCCGAGACCGCCTCGTCACAGACCACTAGCTTGGGGTTGACCGCCAGCGCGCGCGCAATGCCGATGCGCTGGCGCTGCCCGCCACTGAATTCATGCGGAAAGCGGCGCATGTGGTCGGCGGCCAGGCCCACGGTTTCCAGCAGGTCGACGATGCGCGCCTGGTAGGCGGCGGGCGTGGGCGTGAGCTTGTGGATGGTGAGTGCCTCGCCAATGATGGCGCCCACGGTCATGCGCGGGTTCAGCGACGCATAGGGGTCTTGAAAGATGATCTGCATGTGCCGTGCCATGCCGCGCAGCTCGGTCTTGTCCATCGCCGTGACGTTGCGGCCCTCGAACCAGACCTCGCCCGCCGTGGGTTCGATCAGGCGCAGGATGCAGCGGCCGGTGGTGCTTTTGCCGCAACCCGATTCACCGACCACGCCCAGCGTTTCACCGGGCTTGATGCTGAAGCTGACGCCGTCCACCGCCTTGACGCTGCCGCTCTGGCGGCCCAGCAGCCCGCCCTTGACCGGGAAATGCTTGACCAGGTTCTTCACTTCCAGCAGCGGGGCGACGGCTGCGGTGGCCATGGCAGAGGGGGTCATAGGATGCAGGCCACTTTGTGGCCCGGCGCCACTTCACGCAGCTCGGGTGTGGCTGCGGTACACGCCGCCATCGCGAACTTGCAACGCGGCGCAAAGCGGCAGCCTTCGGGCGGCGCAATCAGCTTGGGCACGGTGCCGGCAATGGCTTCGAGCCGCACCTTGCTGCTGGCGTCGAGGTCGATGCGCGGGATCGAGCGGATCAGGCCCTGGGTGTAGGGGTGGCGCGGGTTGGCAAACAGCTCGGCCACCGGCGCTTCTTCGACCACCTTGCCGGCGTACATGACGACCACGCGCTGGCAGGTTTCGGCCACCACGCCCATGGCATGGGTGATGAGCAGGATGGCCATGCCCAGGCGGTCTTTGAGCTCGCCCAGCAGCTCAAGAATCTGGGCCTGGATGGTCACGTCCAGCGCGGTGGTGGGCTCGTCGGCAATCAGCAGCTGCGGGTTGCAGGCCAGGGCCATGGCAATCATCACCCGCTGGCGCATGCCGCCCGAGAACTGGTGCGGGTAGTCGTTGATGCGCTTGGACGGGGTGGGGATGTGCACCAGGGCCAGCATCTCGGCGGCGCGGTCGAGTGCAGCCCGGCGGCCCAGGCCTTCATGCAGGCGCAGCACTTCGGCGATCTGCTCACCCACGCTGTAGACCGGGTTCAGGCTGGTCATCGGCTCCTGGAAGACGATGGCGATCTCTTTGGCGCGCAGCTTGCGCATCTCGTCGTTGGACAGCGGCACCAGGTCGCGGCCCTTCCACAGCACCTGGCCGGCCACGATGCGCCCGGGCGGCATGGGCAGCAGCTTGAGCACGGTCATGGCGGTGACCGACTTGCCGCAGCCCGACTCACCCACCACGCCCAGGGTCTCGCCCTTGTCCACGGCCATGTCCACGCCGTCCACCGCGTGCAGCCAGCCGTCGTCGGTCTTGAAATGGGTTTTCAGGCCCTTGATTTCCAGCAGGGCCATCAGCGGGCTTTCAGAACACCTTGCGCGGGTCGAGCGCGTCGCGCAGACCATCGCCGATGAAGTTGATGGTCAGCACCGCCAGAAAAATGGCCAGGCCGGGGAACAGCGCCCAATGCGCGGCGATGTCCAGATAGTCTTTGCTGTCGAACAGGATGCGGCCCCAGGTCGGGATGTCGGGCGGGAAGCCCAGGCCCAGGAAGGACAGCGTGGATTCGGCAATGATGGCCGCGGCCACGTCGATGGTGCCGGCCACGATGACCGGGCCCAGCGCATTGGGCAGGATGTGGCGCACCACCTGGCGGGTGGTTGAGGCGCCCAGCGCGCGCGCGGCCTCGACAAATTCTTTCTCGCGCAGGCTGAAGAACTGCGCCCGCACCAGCCGGGCCACGGGCATCCAGCGAAAGCCGCCGACCACCAGCACGATCATGATGAACACGCCCACCTCGGGGCCGAAGGCGCCCTTGAGCGTGTCGCGGAACAGGTAGATCAGCAGCAGCAGCAGCGGCAGTTGCGGCAGGCTGAGGAACAGGTCGGTCAGCCACATCAGCGCGGCGTCGACCGCGCCGCCCGAGATGCCGGCCGTGGCGCCGATGGTCACGCCCACGACGATGGCCATCAGCATCGCCGCCAGGCCCACGGCGAGCGAGATGCGCCCGCCGTACAGCACGCGGGCCAGCAGGTCTTGCCCCAGGTCGTCGGTGCCCATGGGGTGGGCCCAGGACGGGCCTTGCAGCTTGGCGCTGAAGTCGATTTCGTTGATCGGCAGCTGCCACAGCAGCGGGCCGAACACCACCGCCAGCACCATGGTCAGCAGCACCAGCATGCTGAGCACGGCCATGCGGTGCTTGAGAAAGCGGCGCCAGGCCTCGCGGGACGGCGAGACCGACATCACAGGCCTGGCACCCGCGGCGCCGGCCTCAGCGGTAGGAGATGCGGGGGTCGAGCCAGCCATAGAGCAGGTCAGC
>JANOWE010000271.1:0-2476 GCA_031417735.1 Betaproteobacteria bacterium | reverse complement strand
CTTGCGCTACCTGCTCGACACCAACGTGGTGGCAGAGCTGACCAAACCCCAAGCCAACCCCGGCGTGCTGCAGGCCCTGGCCCAACATGAGGCCGAGGGCGCCATCGCCGCGCCCACGCTCGAAGAACTGGTCTTTGGCTGCCGCCGTCTGCCGCCCGGCGCGCGGCAGGACTGGCTGCAACGCTGGCTGGACGGCTTGCCCGCCCGCCTGCCCGTGCTGCCTTTCGACCAGCGCGCCGCCGCCTGGCTGGGCGCCGAACGCGCCCGCCTGATCGCGCTGGGCCGGCCTACAACACGCACCGACGGTGAGATCGCGGCGGTGGCGGTGACGCAGGGCTTGACGCTGGTGACGCGAAATGGAGGCGACTTTGCTGGGTTTGCGGATCTGGTGGTGGTCGATTGGCATAAGCGCTCCGGCAGCGGATAGGCCTGCGCCAGGTAGCGCCTATTCGCCATTGGCCAGAGCTACCCCGGTTTCCGGATTGCCCTGAGGTCCCCCAGCCCGGGCGGCGCAGCCGCAGGCCGGCAGGCCGGGGTTTGAAGCCAAACCGATCTGGCTGAGCCCTGGCGTGCGCGGTGGCGGGCTGGTCTCGGCGTTGCCTCAGCGCGCCAGCGCTGCCGCCGCCACTTGCACTGGCGCAGCCGATGGTGAACCGCGCGCCAGCCTGCGGCGAATGACTTCGGCCAAAACGATGCCCAGCGGCGCCGAGAACCAGATGCAGATCAGCAGCGACGCCGAGTCGAAGTTGCGCAGCAGCGGCCCGAGCACAAATTCCATCACCCTGAACAGCCAGAACGCACCCCACATCGAGCCGGCACAGCGAAACATCCAGCTTCGGTGGGCACCGATGTCGCGGCGGCGGATGCTGACCAGGCCCATGATGGCGCAGCTGTACACGCACAGCGCCATGAACCAGAAGCCGTAGACCGACAGGTAGCCGCCATAGTGGGTGACGCTGCCATGTTCGGCCGCCAGCACGCAGGCGCTGAGCACACCCAGGCTCAGCGACAGCAGCGAGGCGTAACCCAGCAGCCGGTGCTGGCGCGGCCTGTCACCGCTGCCCGTGCCCGGGCGAAACAGCTGCACCATCATCAACACGAAGGCGACCGAGGTGAAGAAGATGTGACCGTACAGCAGCCGCGTGCGCCCGACGTTGCCGGAGGAGAAGCGCTCGTAAAAGGCCACGCCCCATGACGGATGGGTGGCAAAGCGGTCGCCCCAGACCGAGCATCGGTTGTCGGGGCAGGTGGCCAGCGCGGCGGGTGTTGCGCCTTCGGCCACGCCGGCGTGGTGCAGCACGTCGTAGATGCCGTTGAAGAACGCGATCGAGCGCGGCGCGCCTTCAACAAGGTACCTGCCGTTCAAGGCCAGCAGCAGGACGATGCCAAAGACCAGGAAGGGGCGGTAGCTGCGGCGCCGCAGGCCCAGCACCAGCAGGCCCAGCCAGACCACCAGGGCGCCGTAGAAGGCGAGAACTCCGATGGCGGTGGGCATGGTGCTTTGTCCGGGTGGCGGCGTGACCGCGAAGTGCGATCGACCAAGCGCGTCAGCACGCTACGGGTCAGGCTGGGCCAGCGCAGCACGCGCTAACCCGTAGCGCCACCCTCCTGCCTGGCGTCGCGCGGCTTGGCGACAATGCGGGTTCTGCCATCGCATCAGCCCAAGACCCGACCATGACCGACACCAGCTCCGACACCACGCCCGACTCCCCTCCCGCCCCCACCCCCGCCGACCGCCCCGCCTTGCCCGATCGGTTGTGCGTCGACTCCGGCAGCCCGCACCATGTGGCGGCGGTGTTCGAGCATGAGATCGGCATCCGCTTCAATGGCAATGAGCGCGTGGATGTCGAGGAATACTGCATCAGCGAGGGCTGGATCAAGGTGCCCGCCGGCAAGGCCAAGGATCGGCGCGGCCAGCCGCTGACGATCAAGCTCAAGGGCCGGGTCGAGGTCTTCTACGCCTGAGCTTGACCCGCCGCTGCGGCCACCTGCAGCAGCTGCGCCACCACCGAGATCGCCAGCACCGCCGGCAGCTTGCCCGGCAGGCCGGGCAGGCCGATCGGGCAGACCAGGCGCGCCAGTGCGGCTGCCGGCACGGCGGCGGCTTCGAAGCGGTGCAGGAAGCGGGCGCGTTTGCTGGCCGAGCCGATCAGGCCCAGAAAACCGAAGTCGCCACGCCGCAGCACGGCTTCGGTGATGGCCAGGTCCAGCGCATGGCTGTGGGTGAGCACCAGGTAATACGCACCCGCAGCGGCTTGACGCACCTCGTGCTGAACCTGATCGGCGCAGATGCGCTGGACATGCGGCGGCGACACGGTGGCCGGAAACTCGGATTCGCGCTCGTCTATCCAGGCCACCTGGCAGGGCAGGTCGGCGAGCAGGGCGGCGATGGCGCGGCCGACATGGCCGGCGCCGTAAAGCTGCAGCCTGAACAGCGGCGGCTCGTCGGGCCAGGCTGCAAGCGCTTGCGGGCTCA
>JANOWE010000270.1:0-11104 GCA_031417735.1 Betaproteobacteria bacterium | reverse complement strand
AGCGGGTGTCGTCCATCAGCGAGCGGCCAGCGCTGGTCTGCGCGGCGGCTTGTTTCTTCAGTGCCGCCAGTTCACGGCGTGACGCGCCGACGTTGCCCGAGCCCATGCGCTCGTGGCCCAGCAAATACTTGGCCACCGTCCAGCCCTGGTTCTCTTCGTGGACCAGGTTCTCCACCGGCACCTTGACGTCGTCGAAGAAGATCTCGTTCACCTCATGGCCGCCGTCCATCAGGATCAGCGGTTGCACCTTGATGCCGGGCGTGGCCATGTCGACCAGGATGAAGCTGATGCCTTCCTGCCGCTTGGCCGCGCTGGGGTCGGTGCGCACCAGGCAGAAGATCCAGTCGCCGTAGTGGCCCAGCGTGGTCCAGATCTTCTGGCCGGTGAGATGGTAGAAGTCGCCGCGCCGCTCGGCGCGCATCTTCAGCGCGGCCAGGTCGGACCCGGCGCCGGGCTCGGAGTAGCCCTGAACCCAGAAGTCGTCACCCTCGCGGATGCGCGGCAGAAAACGATCCTTCTGCTGCGGGCTGCCAAAGCGCAGCAGCACCGAGGCGCACATCGCCGGACCGAAGGGCGGCAGGCCGGGTGCGCCGGCCAGGCCGAATTCTTCGTCGTAGATGTAGCGCTGGGTGATGTTCCAGCCCGTGCCGCCCCATTCTTCGGGCCAGTGCGGCACCGACCAGCCCTTGGCGGCCAGAATCTTGTGCCAGCGCTGATGGTCTTGCTTGGACAAATGGCGGTAGCTCAGCACCTTGTCGCGGATGTCGTCGGGCAGATGGGCTTGCAGCCAGTCGCGCACCTCGGTGCGGAAGGCGATCTCGTCGTCGGAAAAGCGCAGGTCCATGGTCTCTCCTGGGGGCGTTCATGGGGCCGTACTTGGGGCCGTACTTGGGGCCGTACTTGGGGCCGTACTTGGGGACGTACTTGGGGACGTCTACAGCCGTTCGATGATGATCGCCGGGGCCATGCCGCCGCCTGCGCACATGGTGACCAGGCCGCGCTTCAAGTCACGCCGTTCCAGCTCATCCAGCAGCGTGCCGATCAACATCGAGCCGGTGGCGCCGATGGGGTGGCCCAGCGCCATCGCGCCGCCGTTCACATTGACCCGGTCGCGGTCGAGCTTCAAGTCGCGGATGAATTTTTCGGCCACCACCGCAAAGGCCTCGTTGATTTCCCACAGGTCGATGTCGGCCACCGTCAGCCCGGCCTTGGCCAGGGCCTTGCGCGCGGCGGGCACCGGTGCGTTGAGCATCAACGTCGGGCAGTCGCCCACATTGGCAAAGGCGCGCACGCGGGCGCGGGCCTTCAGGCCACGCCGCGCGGCGTAGGCGGGTGAGGCCAGCAGCAGCGCCGCCGCGCCATCCACCACGCCCGACGAGTTGCCGGCGTGGTGCACAAAGCGGATGTTCAGATCGGGGTACTTCTGCGCGATCAGGCCACGGAAGGTGTTGCCCAGCTCGTCGATCTTCACATCGGCCATGGCCGCAAACGCGGGCTTCAGCCCGGCCAGGCCTTCGGCCGTGGTCTGCGGCCGGGGGAACTCGTCGTGGTCCAGCGCCAGGCTGCCGTCAAGCCGGTGCACCGGCACCAGGCTGCGCTGAAAGTGCCCGGCGGCGATGGCCGCTGCCGCGCGCTGCTGGCTCAACAGCGCCAGTGCGTCGAGGTCGCTGCGCGAGATGCCTTCGAGCGTGGCGATGGCGTCGGCGCACACGCCCTGGTGCGACTGCGGGTGGCTGGCGCGCAGGCGCAGGTTGCCGCTGTCCATCATCGGCGGGCCGTCGCGTGACACATCGCGCAGCTGCGCGGTCATCGACATCATCTCGGTGCCGCCGGCCACGACCAGGTCTTCCATGCCCGACATGATGGTCGCCGCGGCCAGGTTCACGGTGGTGATGCCCGAGCCGCAGTAGCGGTCCAGCGTCACGCCGCTGCTGCGTTGGTCGAAGCCGCCGTCCAGAGCGGCCATGCGGCCCAGGTCACCGCCCTGGCTGCCGCGCTGGGTGCTGGTGCCCCAGATCACGTCGTCGACCTCGGCGGTGTCGAGCTGGTTGCGCTGCGCCAGCGCCCGCAGCACCGCCGCGCCCAGGTGCTGGGGGTGCATGTCGGCGAGTGCGCCTTTGCCTGCTTTGCCGATGCCGCGTGGCGTGCGGCAGGCGTCGATGATCAGGGCCTCGTTCATGGCGGTTCTCCGGCGTGGGGCTGAGGCGGCGATTGTGGGCCCGCTGCCAGGCCGCCGGCGTCGGCTGGGCGACAGTGGTGGCCGGCGCCTGGCCTTAGGCTGCGATCCGGACCCGCCTCTTCCAGCCACCACCAAGGATGCCGAAATGGCCCTGCCCGATCTAAAGACCCTGGCCTACAGCCTGGACGATGGCGTGGCCACCGTCACGCTGAACCGGCCCGACAAGCTCAACGCCTTCAACACCGCCATGCGCGACGAGCTGATCGCGCTGTTCGACCACACCGACGCCGACGATGCGGTGCGCGCGCTGATCATCACCGGGGCCGGCCGCGCCTTCTGCGCCGGCGCCGACCTGTCATCGGGCGGCAAGACCTTCGATTACAAGGCCCGCCAGGACGAGGCCCGAGAGGCGCACCGCGTGGGCGACGTCTACCGTGACGGTGGCGGTTTGGTCACCTTGCGCATCTACCGCAGCTTGAAGCCCGTCATCGGCGCCATCAACGGCGCGGCGGTGGGCATCGGCATGACCATGCAGCTGCCGATGGACATGCGCCTGGCCAGCACCGAGGCCCGCTTCGGTTTTGTGTTTGCCCGCCGAGGCATCACGCCCGAGGCCGCGTCCAGCTGGTTTCTGCCCCGGCTGGTGGGCATGCAGACCGCGCTGGAATGGTGCTTCACCGGCCGCGTGTTCGGCGCCCAGGAGGCGCTGGACCGAGGCCTGGTGCGCTCGCTGCATGCACCCGACGAGTTGCTGCCGGCGGCGCGTGCGCTGGCGCGCGAGATCGCCGACCACAGCGCGCCGGTGTCGGTGGCGCTGACGCGGCAGCTGCTTTGGCAGATGGCCGGCGCCGAGCACCCGATGGCGGCGCACCGCATCGACAGCCGGGCAATCCAGTCGCGGGGCCAGTCGGCCGACGCGCGTGAGGGCATCGGCGCTTTCTTCGACAAACGCCCGGCGGTTTATCCGGACAAGGTCTCGACCGACATGCCGGACTTCTTTCCCTGGCGCGCCGAGCCACGGTTCGAATGAAGGGCCTTGGCCGGCAGGCTGGCGATGGACACCGGCGAGCGGCACCTGCCAACAGGCGCGTCTGGCGCACTGGGGCTGGCGATCCTTCCGCTGGAGCCGCCGTGCCACACGCGCGCTTCACCCCGACAGCGCTCGATACCGCCACCGGCTTCGTGCTCGACTTCCGGCTGCCGTTGCTCGATGAAAGCCACCGCAGCCCCAACCGCGCCGGCTACACCTGGCTGGTGGTGGGCGCCGACACCTGCCGCGCGCTGGCGCTGTCGTTCTGGACCGCCCCCGGCGTTTGCCGCCGGAGCCGAGGTCCGATCAAGCGGGATCGATGTCGAGCCGCGGCGCGCCCATCGCCGTGACCATCGCCGTGACCGTCGTCGGCGCCGGCTTCACCGGTGCCAGCGCGGCGGTGCAGCTGGTGCGCCGGTCCAGCGTGCCGCTGGCCATCACCCTGGTTGAGCCCCGGCCCGAGCCTGGCCGGGGCCTGGCCTATTCGGCCACCGACCCCGACCACCGCCTGAACGCGACCGCGCAGTCGCACTCGATGCTGCCCGAGCTGCCGCTGCACTTTGCGCAGTGGTGCGAGGCCGAACGCCTTTTCGAGCAAGACCCGCAGGCCTGGTGGACCGCCAGCGCCGCCTTTGCCCGCCGCGCAGACTATGGCCGCTACCTGGCGCACACGGTGCAGGCCCATGCCCAGGGCGCGGCCAACGGCAGCACCATCAGCCACCTGAGGGCCCTTGCGCTGGACGTGCAGCGCAGCGGCAGCACGGTGCTGACCCACACCGACAGCGGCATCACGCTGGCCAGCCGCATGCTGCTGCTGGCCACCGGCAACGCCGAGCCGCGCTTGCAGCCGCCGTTCGACCCCGCGCTGGCCCATCACCCCTCGGTGCTGGCCAACCCGCTGGACACGGCGCGCCTTCATGGCCTGGCACCGCATGCCCGCGTGCTGATGGTGGGCAGCGGGCTGACCGCGCTGGACGTGGCCTCGACCCTGCTTCGCCAAGGCCACAGCGGCGGCATCACCGTGGTGTCGCGGCGCGGTCTGCGGCCCCGGCCGCAGCCGCCCGAGGTGTTGATCGCCCCGCTGCCTGGCGCCATCCCGCCGCCGGCCTTGACGCCGCTCGCGCGCCTGATGGCCGATCTGCCCGCCTACGTCAGCCAAAGCTCGGCCGCGCCCACCGTGCTGGCCTGGACCCGGGCCCTGCGCCGGCGCATGGCCGAACTGCAGGCCCAGGGCCTGAGCTGGCAGGCCGGCTTTGACGAACTGCGCGACGTGGTCTGGCGGGCCTGGCCGCTGCTGCCACCGGCGCAGCAGCGGCGCTTCTTGCGCCGGCTGCGCACCTGGTACGACGTGCACCGCTTTCGCTCACCGCCGATGAACGACCGCGTCGTCGACCAGGCCATCGCCGACGGCCGCATCACCTACCGCGCCGCGCGCGTGCGCAGCGTGCAGGTGGACGCGCATGGTCTCGGCGTGCAGGTCGCGCTGTCGGCACCGGGCCAGGACGCGGTCAGCAGCGAAGCCTACGACGTGGTCATCAACTGCAGTGGGCTCGACCCCTCGTCCGGCGTGCGCGCCCACCCGCTGTTGCAGCGGCTGCAAGGCCAGGGCTGGCTGCGGCCCGACGCCTGCGGCCTGGGTTTTGCGGTGGACGCGAACTGCAGCGCCATCGCCGCCGACGGCCAGGCCCAGCCCTGGCTGCGCCTGTTCGGCCCGCCCACGGCGGGCAGCTTTGGCGACCCCCTGGGCGCGTTGTTCATCGCGGCGCAGATACACCGCGCGCTGCCCGACCTGCTGTGCGCGCTGGAGCCGTTGCCGGTGATGACGGACGGCGGCTGAAGTCTTGCCGCTGCCCCTTCACCCTTCCAGGCAAAGCCTGGGATGCGGGGCAAAGTTCAGGCGCACTGTCGCGCAGGCTTGAGCGCTTCAGTCAGCGCGGCGCCACCGCCCTGTGGGCCACGATCTTCACCGGTGCAACGCTGCCGCTGCCGCCGCTGGTCACCATCAACAACTCCAGCCGGTCGCCCACCAAACGGCCTTCGTAGCGGTGCTCCAGCGTGCGCTCTGGCTGGCCGTCGCCCGTCATTTCACCGCTGCGGGTGACGAAGCTGATGTGGTCGGCCTGCACCTGGCCCTGCTGCACACCGCGCGGCACCCGCAGGAACGACGCGGTGCCCGACAACTGCCTGCCCTGGCCGCTGAACTCGAAGCGTTCTTCGTAATCGGCGTTGGGCCAGTCGTAGCGCAGCTGGGCGGCCCAACGGCCGTTGATGGCCACCCGCTCGGCGGGTGTGGCCCACCACCACCAGGCGCCGACCAGGGTAAGCACCACGCCGCCCGCCATGGCCAGGTGCGCAGGTGTCCAGGCCCTTGGTCGGGTGGTCGGGCCGGGCTGGGACGGCAGGGCCGCCGGCTCAGCAAAACCCTGACGCAGCGAGGCCACCAGGCGCTGCATGTCGCTGCTGAAATGGGCGTGGCGAACGTCCACCGCGTTGCGGCCCGCCAGCGCGCGCAACACCTCGGGCAGTTGTTCGGCGGCGGGCATCGCCGCGCCGTCCACCAGCAGGGGCACCACGCGCAGGCCGGCGGCCAGGCCTCGGATCACTTCCTGGCGCACCAGGTCGGCGGGATCGTCCAGGCGGCGCGCACCGGCAGCGTCGGTGGCCAGCCAGCCCGGGCCGATCACCACCAGCAGCACCGAGCTGCCGACCATGGTCTGGCTGATGACGTCGGCAAAGGGCTGGCCAGCGTCGATGTCGTCGACGTCGATGAACACCCGCTGCTCACCAAAGGCCAGGGCCAGGGTGTCGGCCACCGCACGGGCAAAGCCGGCGCTGTCGGCGCGGCGGTAGCTGATGAAGATCCGGGCCGGCGTGGCAGCGTCGGCGGGGCGGGTGGGCGTGCCGCCAGCGGCCATGCTCAGCGCGGCGGTGCCAGGCTGCGGCCGTAGCGGTCGTCGATCTCGCCCAGGCTCGCCGCCAAGGCATTGCCCTGGTCGCGGATCTCAACGCGAAGCGACTGCTGCAGGCCGTCGATCCGCTCGTTCAGGCGGCCGGTCTCGGCCAGCAGCACGCCGCGAAGTTCGGTGAAGCGAGAGGACTCAGCCTGGTCGGCCAGCAGGCGCTGCTCTGTTAGCTCTTTGGCATGCCGCCGTGACGCCAGCAGAAAGCCGCCCTGCCAGACCACCATGTACAGCGCGAACACCACCACCACCGCCACCATCAAGGCCAGCATGACCAGGCCCAGCGGTGCGTCGACGGTGGTGAACAGCAGGTTCAGGCTGGCCGGCACGATGAACAGCGGCCAGTTCACGACCACAAAGGCGGCGATCAGCAACAACATCAGAAAGAGCAGCAGCGAGCGTAGGCGCATGGTCTTCTCCGGCAGGGGCACGGGCAGGGGCAGACGGGGGTGGTGTCCGGCCCGGGGCGGCGCAGTATCGCTGTCCACGCCGTGGCCAGGGCCGACGCGACCGGCCGTGCTCAGGGCGGACTGGCCCAGACCAGTTCACCGGGCCGGCGCAGCGCCGGGCACGGCGTCCGGGCTGCCGCCGGTTCGGCGCGTGCGGGCAGGGCCGGACCGACCTGGGCCGGCGCCACAGCCTGCTGCGCAGCGACCGCCGCCACCGCCGGACCCAGGCCCAGGGCGTCGGCCACGATGAATGGGGTCAGCGGACGGGGGCGGGGGCGGTCAGCGTGGTTCATGCCTGCAGCCTAGGGCCTGAAGATGACCAACGAAACGTCAAGTTGAAGGGTGTTTGACCGGCCGCAGCCAGGGCAGACTCACTGACTGTGCGGTGACATCGCCGCCAGCGGCGTCTCGGCGGCGGCCGCTGGTGGCCGGCGCATGGCCACGCCCACAGCCAGGATATCCACCACCAGCAGGTGCAGGATGCGGCTGACCATCGGCAACTGCGTGGCCGCATCTTCCAGGTGGTCCACCGCCAGCACGGTCTGTGCCTTTCGGGCCAGCGGCGACTGGCCGGCGGTGATCGCCACCACCGTCACCTTGCGCTGCTGCAGCTGATCGGCCAGCGCCAGCAGTTCAGGCACGCGGCCGCCCGAGCTGATGATCACCGCCACATCGCCGCCAGCCATCACCGCCGCCTCCAGCGCCTGCAGCGTGGTGTCGGTGCAGGCGATGCTGGGCAGGCCCAGGCGCAAAAACTTCACTGCCGCGTCCTGCGCCACCGCGCTGGTCTGGCCCAGCGCAAAGAAGGCCACCCGCTGCGCGGCCACCAGCGCGTCGGTGGCCCGGTCCACCATCGCCTGGTTCAGCTGTCCGCGCAGTTGCAGGATGGCCGACGCGGTGTTGTCCAGCACCTTGGCGCCCAGTTCCAGCATCGAGTCGTGCCCGGTCACTTGCACATGGCTGATCGGCAGCGTGCCGGTCAGCCCCGAGGCCAGCCGCAGCTTGAAATCCGACAGCCCCTGGCAGCCCAGCGAGCGGCAGAAGCGGATCACCGTGGGCTGGCTGACGCCGGCCGCGCGGGCGATCTCGGCAATGGGCAGGTTCATCACCGTGCGTGCCTGGGACAGCACCTGGTCGGCCACGCGCTGTTCGGCCGGCGACAGCGTGCCCCGGGCGCGCCGGATCTGGCCCAGGATGCTGGCCCCCGGCACCGCCCTGCGGGCCTGCAGCTGCGAGGCCAGGATCGCCGAGGTGCCCACCAGCGTGGCCTGCTCGTCGGTGATGACGCGGGTGGCAATGGCGGCCAGGTAGCGGCTGAAGCGGCCTTTGTCCTCGAAGCGGGCGCGAAACGGCGAGCGGTCGAAACTGCTGCCCAGCCGCGGCACGATGCCCCCGCCGATGTAGATGCCGCCCACCGCGCCCAGGGTCACTGCCAGATTGGCCGCCGCGGTGCCGAGCATGGCGCAGAACATCGCCAGCGTCTGCGCCGCCACCGGGTCGGCGTCGGCGGCAGAGGGGTCTCGCTCATGGGCCAGCGCACGGCGGGTGATGTCCGGCGCCAGCAGGGCGGCCGACGGCCGGCCGGCATGTTCGGCCAATGCGCGGTAGATCAGGGCCAGCCCGGGGCCCGACAGCAAGCGCTCGAAGGACAGGTGCGGGTGGTCTCGCCAGGCGTGGCGCAGCACGGCGATCTCGGCCTCGTCGCGTGGCGAAAAGCTGCTGTGGCCGCCTTCGGTGGCCAGCGACACCCAGCCGTCGGTGGTGGGCACCAGGCCCGACACGCCCAGACCCGAGCCCGAGCCCAGCAGCCCAATCACGCTGTTCGGTCGGCCCTGGCCGCCGCCGACCTGGCGCGCACCGTCGGGCCCCAGTTGCGGCAGCGACATCGCCAGCGCGGTGAAGTCATTGACCACCAGCAGTGTGTCCAGGCCCAGCTGCTGGCGGGCCTGCTCGATCGAGAAGACCCACGGCGAATTGGTCATGCGCACCTGGTCGCCCTGCACCGGGTAGGCCATGGCCACCGCTGCATGCTCGACCTGCGGCGCGGGCAGGCCGCTCAGGTAGGCCTGCACCATGGCCTGGAAGTCGGCATGGTCGGCACAGCGCAGCGTGGCCCTGCGCTCGAAGGTCGCCGGCGCCGTCTCCAGCGCAAAGCGGGCGTAGCTGGTGCCGATGTCAGCGATCAGGCGCGGGCTGTCAAAGGACATCGGCGTGGGCAGCGCAGTGCTCAGGTGGAGGGGGTTGCATCTTGCGCTGGCGCCGGCCACTGCGGGCCGCGCCGCGCCAGGTGTGGCCATTGGACCGGGCGCGTTGGGTCGGAAGACGCCACCAGTATGGCATGGTGTGTAGCCAGACTACACCTCGTCCGACCCGAATCGGACGGGGTGGCATCGGCCCACTGCTGGCCGAAATCGATGCTGCAACGTGACAGATCACGACACCGCCGGGCAGAATGGGCGAGCGCGCCCGGGCCCGGTTGTAGTATTGCTACCTCCTTCTTCCGCACCTTTGCCGAATCCCATGCCCCACTCCCTGCCTGACCAAGGCGGCGCAAGCTACCCCCGGCTGCTGGCCGACATCGGCGGCACCAATGCCCGCTTCGGCTGGCTGGCCGGGCCCGGCGCGGCGGTGTCGCAGGTGCAGACGCTGCCCGTGCCCGAGCATGCCGGGCCCGCCGAAGCAGCGGCTGTCTACCTGCTGGCATTGGCCGACCAGCATGGCGCGGGCTGGCGTCCGCCCCGGCGTGCCGCGTTTGCGGTGGCCACGGCGGTGGCCGGCGACCGGGTGGTGTTCACCAACAGCCACTGGGATTTTTCGCTCGCCCGGGTGCAGCACGCACTGGCGCTGGACAGCCTGCAGGTGCTCAACGACTTCGAGGCCCTGGCGCTGTCGCTGCCCCGGCTGGGTGAGCAGCAACTGCGCCGCCATCCGGCGCCCGCGCCAACGCTGCCGCGTGCGGGCATGCTGGCCGTGGTCGGCCCGGGCACCGGCCTGGGCGTGGGCGCGGTGGTGGCCACCGGCCAGGGCTGGCTGGCGCTGCCGGGCGAAGGCGGCCATGCCACGCTGGCGCCGGCCAACGCGCTGGAAAGTGAACTGCTGGGCCTGCTGCGCCGCCAGCACAGCCATGTCTCGGCTGAGCGTCTGCTGTCGGGCCTGGGCCTGCCGCTGCTGTACCGAGCGCTGGGCCAGGTGCGGGGTGAGCGGCCTGACGCAGGCGCCGGCGTCGGCGTTGGCATCGGCGTTGGCGTCGGCATCAGCGCCGAGCAGGTGGTGGCCGGCGCACTGGACGGCAGCGACGCGCTGGCCGGCCGCTGCATCGACCTGTTCTGCGCGCTGCTGGGCGGCTTTGCCGGCAATGTGGCACTGACGCTGGGCGCACGTGGCGGGCTGTTCATCGGCGGGGGCATCGTGCCGCGCTTTGCCGATCGCTTCTTCGCCAGCCACTTCCGCCAGCGCTTCGAGGCCAAGGGCCGCTTTCAGGCCTACCTGGCGGCGATCCCGACCGCGTTGATCACCGACACCCTGGCCGCACTGGACGGCGCCGCGCTGGCGATGGAGCAGCGGGTCGACGCGCCGCCCACAAGCCCGCACCGCTAGGCCTCACAAATGAGCACCGTGGCGGTCGAAGATTTCAAATACCAGAATGCAAAATTGAAAGCGCTTGACCGACCATCGGATGCTCATATCTGATCGAATGGGCTTCGCACACCGCGACCCCCACGGTTGAGGACATGGGTGTAAATCATCGTCGTAGAAACATCGCTATGGCCGAGCAACTCTTGCACCGTGCGAATATCGTAGCCAGCATGCAACAAATGCGTGGCAAAGGAATGCCGCAGTATATGTGGGGAGCATGGCTTGATAATACCCGCGCGCTTGGCCGCAATCGCCATCGCTTTTTGCACCGAAACCTCGTTCAGGTGATGCCGGTGAAATTTTCCGGTTCGCGGGTCTTCAGATCGACCGTTGCTCGGAAAAATCCATTGCCAGCCCCACGCCTTGGGCGCATTTGGATACTTCGCGTCCAGCGCACCAGGCAGCCTGACGTCGCCGAAACCCATGGCCAAGTCACGCTGGTGCAATGCCCGTGCCCGGGACATTTGCTCTTGAAGCGGCAGGATCAGATTCTCAGGCAGGACCGTAACCCGGTCCTTGGCACCCTTGCCGTCCCGAACCAGGATCTCGCGCCGCTGGAACTCAAGGTCTTTGACGCGCAGCCTCAGTCCCTCAGTCAATCGCATGCCAGTGCCGTACAGCACGGATGCCACGAGTCCGACAGAGCCGCTCATCTGGTCAAGCAGCAAGCGCACCTCGGAGGCAGTCAACACCACCGGCAGCCTGCGCTGGCTTCTGGCGGCAACGATCTCGTCCAACCACGGCAAGTGAACATTCAAGACCATTTTGTACAGAAACAAGATGGCCGACTTCGCTTGCCCTTGTGTCGCCGGGGCAACATGCCTTTCCACTGCCAGGTGAGTCAGGAAGG
>JANOWE010000269.1:0-64616 GCA_031417735.1 Betaproteobacteria bacterium | reverse complement strand
CAGCAACCAGGGTCTGGGCATGGCCGACAGGGGCAGCGCGGCCACGAACAGCAAGGCCACGCCGGCCAGGCCGATGGCCAGTGACAGGCCGAAGAGCGCGCAGGTCCCCAGCAGGGCGCGCTGACGCAGACCTCGGCCGGTCTGCACCGCCTCGGCCTGAGCCAGCGCGGCGTAAGCCGTCAGGTGCTCAGCCACCAGATCAGGATGGCTGGCCAGCAGCCGCAGCAGGGGATGGAACATGTTGACCGGGCGGCGTGAGGGTCGTCGTCTCTCAGCGCCGGTCGGAGCGTGCGACCAGGCCGATCAGTGCGGCCAGCAGCGCGCCGGCGGCGGCGGCCATGAGCACCGATTTCACCGGCTCATCCTTGATGTAGCCCACGGTGTAGTCGCCGGCAACCTGCACGCGCTCACGCACCTCGGCAGTGGCCTGGCGCGCCTTGTCAATGCCTCTGCGAGCAACCTGATCGGCCTGCGCGGCGGCGCGGCTGATGGCGCTGGGAACCTCCTCTCGCAGCGTTTCGACAGAATCGTGCAGCGTGTCGAGTGCACCGTTGGCGACGCGGCGGGTGCTGCTGATCGCCTGCTCGGCGGTGTTGGCAGCGCGGTCGGTGGCGTTCTCGGCCAGTTGGTCGATCCTGGCCTTGCCGGCCGACAGCGCTTGATCGGTGTTGGGGCTGAAGATGGTGTTCATAGGGAAGCTCCTGGAATTGTCAAAAATCGGCGAAAGATTTCACTGCGGGCTTGCCAGGGCGGCGGTCAGCCGCCGCCGGCTCAGGATTTGCGAATCAGGCTGAGCACGAAGGTGGCCACCGCCAGAATCACGAAGATGAAGAACAGCACCTTGGCGATGCCCACGGCGCCGGCAGCGATACCGCCAAAGCCGAACAGCGCCGCAACAAGGGCGATGACAAAAAACACGACAGCGTAGTGCAGCATGGTGGATCTCCGGTGCTGGGCCTGGTGAGGGTGATGACCGGCCCGGGGGGGTTCGCAACGACCTTTCGTTGCGATGCATCCACTGTAGGCAGCAGCGATGTGCGGCACCGCCGGTGCTTGCCGCGCGGGCCTGTCGGGCAGTGCGGCAAGCGCGTGTAGGTCCGGGCCTACACGCCGGGTGACGTGCCTTGGTCTGCGGCCGGCAGCTGTGGCAATTCGGCGATGAGCGAGGTGCCTTCGCCAGGCTGCGTGCGCAGGTGCAACTGACCCTGTTCAGCCTGCACCCGGTAGCGCATGCCGACCAGACCTTGTCCGCCACTGCCGACCCGGCCGGCGTCGAATCCGTCACCGTCATCGCGCACCGTGACACATGCCTCATCGCCCAGGGACTCGATCGTGACCCAGACCTGCCCGGGCTGGGCATACTTGGCGATGTTGTTCAAGGCTTCCTGCACCATGCGAAACACCGTCAGGTCGGCGCTGGCGGTCAACTTCACCGGCTCGAAGCTGGTGTGCACCGGCACGGCCAGCCGCTCGCCAAACTCACGGCACAGCACCTCCAGCGAGGCCACCAGGCCCAGGTTGTCCAGCGTCGATGGGCGCAAGTCTTCGATGATGCGCCGCTTCAATGCGATGCCGCTGTTGAGCGTCTCCACCAGGTGAGCCAGGCGCGGCCCCAGGTCGGGCGCGGCCTGAAGCAGGCGCGGGCGCACCCGAGCAACGTCGAGCTTGGCGGCGGTGAGCAGGGCGCCCAGCTCATCGTGCAGGTCGCGCGCCAGGCGGGCGCGCTCGTCCTCGCGTGCGGTTTCAAGGTGGCGGGCCAGTTGGGTCAGCTCCGCCGTACGGGTCTGGACGTCTTGCTCCAACCGGTCGCGCTCGGCCCGCACCAGGTCTTGCTGCAGGCGGCGCTGCCGGTCCAGCAGCGAGCTCTGGCGCAAGAACATCGCCAGGACGAGAAGGCTGATCGCGGTCATGGACGCAACGCCCACCCGGTTGAGCAAGAAGGTGTCGAACACCGAACGCAGGCCAATGGCAACGCTGTTGTTTTGCTCCTGGACCATTTCGTTGGCCAGGCTGCGGATGGCGTCCATCTGGTCGCGGCCGATGCCGCTGAGCACCAGCTCATGGGCCTTTGTCTTCTGGCCACTGACCTGGATCGACATGACCTCATCGAGTTCGCTGAGCTTGGTCTCGATCTGCCTGCTCAGCAACTTCACGCGCTGCAGGCCCGTTTCGTCCGACAGTTCGCCGTACAGCGCCTGCAGCTTGTCGACGCTCAGGCGCACGTCTCGGCTGGCGCTCTGGTAGGGCTTGAGGTATTCGCCCTGTCCGGTCAGCAGGAAGCCGCGCTGGCCCGATTCGGCGTCGGTCACCCGGCGCAGCACATGGCCCACCTCCAGCCGCACCTGGCCCATCACGACCAGGCGGCGCAGCTGCGAGCCGGCCTGCTGGTAGGCCACTTCGCTGATGCCCACCATCAGCCCGGCCACCAGCACCGCAAGCGGAAAGGCGAACGCGCTGCGCCGCAGACGGGCAAACCAAAGGTTCAGCGTCGCAAGCATCGCCTACACTCTTTCTCCAATGGAAAACTACTGGGTATTTTCATGATCCGGATCGTGATTGTTGATGACCACGCCATCGTCCGCGCGGGTCTGCGGCAGTACTTTTCCGAGCAGGTCGACCTGCGTGTGACCGGCGAGGCTGCCACCGGCCGCGAGGCGATGGACCTGCTGCGCGCCGGTGATGTCGACGTGATGGTGATGGACCTGTCCATGCCAGACCAGAGCGGTGTCGACACACTGGCCGCGATCAAGGCCCGTCAGCCAGACCTGCCGGTGCTCATTCTCAGCGGCTACCCCGAAGCGCATTACGCCACCACCCTGCTCAAGCAAGGGGCCAGCGGCTACCTGAACAAGGAATGCGACCCGGAAGAGATCGTCAAGGCCATTCGAACGGTTTACCGGGGCCGCAAGTACATCACGCCTGCCGTGGCCGAATTGCTGGCCGAGGGCCTGGGCGGAGATGTCAACAAGTTGCCGCACGAGCAATTGTCCGAACGTGAGTTCCAGGTTTTTCTACGGCTGGCCAAGGGCGAGACCATCGGCCACATGGCCGACAGCATGGCGTTGTCCGTGAAGACGGTCAGCACCTACCGAACCCGTGTGATGGAAAAGATGCACCTGTCGTCCAACAGCGACCTGACCTACTACGCGCTCAAGAACGGCCTCATCCAGTAGCAGGCGCGCGACAGGCAGCACTTCAATTGGGGGCACTGGGGCTGAGCCGCTCACAGTAGGCCAGCAATTCCTCCAGTTCAGCCGACTTGTCGAACAAGCGATCCGCGCCCAGCGCAGCACAGCGTTGACGCATTTGACTGGTGGCGTAATTGGTCAGCACCACCAGCTTGGCGCCCGGGCACAGTGAGCGGGCACGCTCGAGCACTGCCAGACCGGTACCCGACTTCAGGAAGATGTCGATGATCATCAGGTCGCAGCCCTGGCAATGGTCCTCCATCCACGCCAGGGCCTGGCCCTGGCTCTCGGCATAGCCCACCACCTGCAGCGGCAGCATTTCTTCCAGCGTGGCGATCAGGTTGCTGCGGATCACCTCGCTGTCCTCGACCAGAAAGCAGCGCAGCGCGGGCGCACCGACGCTGTGTTCTGGCGTGCGGACGGCCGTCATGAAGGGGCGGCCAGGATGGAATGTCGAGGCATGCATGCCGGCCAGAATGGGCGGCCTGGGCAGTGAAGGAGCCATCATTATGGGCAGCGTCGGTCTGGACTGTGGTGCGCCGAACGGTGGTCTGTCTGTAAGAACATTCCTACCCTTGCGAGGGCGAACCGAGGTGCAGGCGTGCGTCGACTGAATTGACTTGCTGTGGGCAGGGTGGGCACAGGCGTTCGGCCCGACCTGGCCCTCGCGTGGGTCCCTTCCGGGTTGGACTGCGCCATTTCAGCCACCTCACGGAATGCCCACGATGAACGGCACGTCGAACACCTTGCCTGCGGCGCTGACCTGCACCCGACCGATCAGCGATTGCCCTGGTCGGAAGGCGCCAGCCGCAGCGGCCTGCACCGTCCAGCGCAGACGGTAGGTGGGCAGGCTCAGGCTCAGCAGTCGGCCCACGCTGCCATACAGCGGCAGCAGTTGCTCCGGGGTGTCTGCATAGAGCAGCGCACCGCCTGTCTGGTTGGCCAGTTCACCGAGCGCAGCGACGTCCACACCATGGGACAGGCCAATGGTGAACAGGCGCACCTGGTCCTGGTTGGCCTGCTGGATCGTGCGCATGCGACTCGCGCGGCAGGCCTCGACGCCGCTGCAGTCCGTGTCTGCACCGTCGGTGAAGATGACCATGGCTTTGCCCAGGCCAGTGGGCACAGACGCGCCGGTCTTCAGATGCTGCCCCAGGGCGTCGATCGACGCGTACAGCGGCGTGTTGCCGCCGACCAGCTTGCTCAGACCATCGAGCACGGGAAAGTAGGAGCTGACAGCATTTCGGGCCCGAAATGCGCCATACAAGGTCAGTGGACGCGTGGGCAGCATGGCGCCCGTGCCGCCTGCGAAAGCCGCTACCAGAGCCTGATCGTCGACACCCAGGCCGTCGAGAAACACCTTGCTCGAGAACAGCCGCGCACCAGTGGCATCGGATTGCTGGATGCTGCCACTCTGGTCGAGAAGCAGTGCGGCGGCATAAGGCTGGACATCAAGTCCGGCGACCCGTTCCAAGGCTTCGGGCGCTGGCGTCACGGGGGCATACGCCACGTCGACACTGGTGCCAGTACCGCGTACGCAGCTGACCGACGCGGAGGCCGAACTCGGGCTGCAGGCGCGAAGTACGAAGTTGGCTTGAGACAGGTTTTCGATCGGCTTGGAGTTGCCATCGACCACCACCAATTCGATCTCGAAAGTCAGCTGCTCGCCGCTGCTGTTGGCACTGGGAAGGCGACCGCTGCGTGTGCTGAGCGAGCCTCCAGCCGCCGATGTGGCGCGGGCAAGTGTGACGTCTACCTCGGCCACCCGGCCCGTCGCGCTGGTAGCCGAGACGATCTGTTCGACGAAGGCCGTGTTTGATACGGTGATGCCGGCAGTGGCATCGGGAGACGGCAGGACGACCAGCGCCTCGCCGCGCAGGTCGGTGACCACCGGGCCCTGCGGGCCCAGCACGGTCGCGCCGGCCACGCTGGTGCCGAAGGCGTCACGGACGGTCACTTTGACCAGGCCCAGCGGTGCCGGTGAGTTGCCATCGCTACCGCCGCCACCACCGCCGCAGGCCGCAAGCCCGAGCGCCAACAGCGTCGTGGCCAAACCCGCCGACCAAGCACGGATCCGCATTGGTGGAGAACCCGTTTCTGCCTTGGCAGAGCATCGATTCATTGCAGGCATGTCTAACCTCATGGATTCATGGTGAATGGCCAGCGGGCGCCAAGCGCTGCAATGGCCAAGCCGTGCCGCTGGCGCTTGGCCCCAGTGCGGTTGTTCACAGTGCGGGCGCCCTGCCTGGTCACAGCGAGCAGGTCTCGTGGCAACGCCCACCGCGTCAGCCTTTTCGGGCCTGCGGGGTGGGCGTTTGGGGCCAATCAGGGCACGAGGGGACGGCCCCCGCGCCAATCAAGTGAACCAGCGGTCGTCAGCGCTGCGTTCCCATTCAGCGACCTGCTTCTCAGCTTCGTCGCGGGCGATGCCGTAACGTTCCTGCAGCTTGCCGGACAGTTCTTCGCGCTTGCCACCAACCACGTCAAAGTCGTCGTCGGTGATCTTGCCCCACTGGGTCTGAACCTTGCCCTTGAGTTGCTTCCAGTTGCCTTCGATGCGATCCCAGTTCATGGTGATTCCTTGCTTGGTGGTTGAGGGGGGGATAAATCGACGCTCAGCTGCGCACGATGATCTGATTCCTGACCGACTTCACGCCGCGCACGGCGCGGGCCAGGCCTTCAGCGGTGGTGCGCTCTGCGGTGTCCTTGGCAAATCCGGACAGCAGCACGGTGCCGTCCAGCGTCTCGACCTTGATCGAGAGCGCATCGACCGCTTTGTTCTCGACGAACTTGGCCTTGATGGCTGCGGTGATGCCGGTGTCGTCGATGTACTCACCGACGGTGGACTGGCCACGGGTAACCGAGCAGCCAGGCAGCACGGTCAAGGCGGCCACGGCGGCGACCATGGCAACGAGTGTGGTTCTGAGGATCATGGTGCAACTCCTGGGTCTGTACCGGCCTTGGGTGCTGCGAAGCGGCTGGGCTGGTGATGGTTTGAAGATCAGGCGGGAGGCTTTCCGGCTTGCCGGCAGGGCCTGAGCCGCATCGGATACATGGCCTTGATCCGATGACTTCACTTTAGGCAGGGCTTGAAGCGGCAGCCATCAGAAAGAGGGAAGCGACCCTGTAGGACAGCGGCGCGTCCGCGCCTCGTCCACTCACCACCAGCGCTCGAAGGCCCGCGCAAGCCACTCTTTGCCGCGTTGCAGCAGCGGGCGTCCAGACCATGCGGCCAGGGTGATCTGCTTGGAGTCACGCAGGTCGGTCTCGAACATGGCCGCCATCTCGCGGCCGAAGTCCTCGCCGTAGACCAGCGCATCGACCTCACTGTTGCTGCTGAAGCTGCGCCAATCCATGTTGCTCGAACCCACGGTCGAGACCACGCCGTCGATCACGGCGGTCTTGGCATGCAGCACCGCGTCCTGCAATTCATACAGCTTCACGCCGGCTTCGAGCAGGCGCTGGTAATGGCTGCGACCGGCATGTAGCACAGGCGCAAAGTCACTGTGCTCGGGCAGGATCAGCTGCACCTGCACGCCCCGGCGCGCGGCGTCGCAAAGCGCATCGATCATGTCGTCGCCGGGTGCGAAGTAGGCCATGGTCAACTGGATACTTCGCAGCGACGCATCGATGCTGGTGATCAGCATGCGGTAGAAGCGTCCGTCAGGTTCGCGAGCATTGGTGGGCAGGATCTGCACCACCTGACTGCCGGTCGCGCTGACCGGTTCGACCGGTGGCGGCGGCAGGCTCGGCCCACAACCCTGGTCGCGCCAGGTCTGTCGCACCAGGTCGTCAAGCACCGCCACGGCCGGTCCCTTGAGTGCAATCTGCGTGTCGCGCCAGCCCTCCTTGGGGTTGTCCCTGGCGCGCTGACGGCCGCCGCGACCGAACGAGCCTGACGAATAGACCGCGCTGATGTTGATGCCACCGGTAAAGCCGATGCGGCGGTCCACGCTGATGATCTTGCGGTGGTCGCGCGCGGTGATGTTCCAGTAGCCGGGTCGCAACAGCGGATTCACCGGGTTGGTGGCGCAGATCTTCACGCCGCTGGCCAGCAGGCCGTCGAAATAGGCCGGGTCGGTGCCAATGGAGCCCAGAGCGTCGTACAACATGTGCACGGACACGCCTTCGGCCACCTTGCGCAGCAACAACGCGGCCAGCCTCTGCGCCAGCGCCGAGTCATCGACGATGTAGCTGTGCACGAGCACGGTGTGGCGGGCCTCGGCGATGGCCTTGAACATGGCGTCGAAGGCGACCGGGCCGTCGATCAACAGGCGGGCCTGGTTATTGGCCTGAAGTTCAACGCGGTCCACGCTGGCCAGCGCAGCCAGCTGGCGGTTGAGCAAGCTGGCATTGCCCTGGCGGCCGAGTCGGGCCAGCAACTGGCCGCGCTGGGCCGCGTTCAGGCGGCCCCCACGCCCGGCAACCTCGACCAAGGCAGCAAGCTCGCGCGGTGCTGGGGCCAATGCGGCGGCCACGCTCACTGTGAGCGGCTTCCCCGCTGTGGCCGAGGCTTTGGCCGATGCCCCATTTGCAGACTGCTGTGCGCGTGAATTGATCGGTGCGACTGCGCATGAACTGCTCAACAGGCACAGTGCCAATCCCTGAATGACAGGCACCCTGCTGCGCCACCCTGGCGTCGGACGCGCCACAGCCACGCTCAGCCCGGCAATGCCGATGCGCCCCACTCCGGCGCCAGATAGGGCAGGGCGCATTCGTAACCCCATGCCTCCTCGGGTCGGCTCTGGCTGGCGTCGGTGTCGACCGGCATCACCTTGGCGTACCAGGTCATGGCGGACTGCGGGCTGGCGGGCTGTCGCGGACTCATCGTTGGCTCCATGGCGGACATGTTCGGCTGCAGGGTGGTCAGTTCAGATCGTGGCGCTGGGCGTCACTTCTCGAGCAGGTCGGCCAGCTCATCGGCATGCTCTTCTTCGTCGTGCAGGATCTCTTCAAGCAAGCGCCGGGTGGTCGGGTCTTTGCCGTCGATCAGCGCGATCATCTGGCGATAGCTTTCCACTGCCACACGCTCGGCCACCAGGTTGGCCCGCACCATCGCCTGCAGGTCTGACGAATCGTCGTACTCGGCATGGCTGCGCTTGCTCAGGCTGTCGGGTGAAAAGTCAGGCGCACCACCCAATTGCACGATGCGTTCTGCCAGCGCGTCGGCATGGCCGGCTTCTTCCTGGGCATGGACCATGAACTCAGCGGCAATAGCCGGCGATGCCAGGCCATGGGCGGTGAAATGGTGGCGCTTGTAGCGCAGCACACAGACCAGTTCAGTGGCCAGAGCGTCGTTGAGCAGTTGCACGATCGCGTCGCGCCAGGGCCCGTAGCTGGGCGTGATCGCGCCGTCGGACAGGTTCTTGCGCGCACGGTCCAGGCCATCGGTGTCCAGCCGCAGGCTGTGGTCGCTGGTGGTGGCATTGGGTTTTAGACTCATTGGGGTCTCCATGGTTTGGGAACAGAGCTTGGTTGATCCTGAAGGTCTCGGCGAGGTGCTGCAGTCAGCGCGTGTCCTGGGCTACTTTTCTGCCGCACCAATGCCCAGCAGCGCCAGTGCGATGAGCACCAGGAACACCACCAGAAACAGCACGAACAGCAGCTTGGCGATGCCGGCCGCGCCGGCTGCGATGCCACTGAAGCCGAGCAGTCCTGCGCCGGCGGCTATGACGGCAAAAATCAGGGCCCACTTGAGCATTTGAGGTCTTCATCAGGTGGCCCGTGCGAAGCGAAATGGCTCGCAGCCGGGGCATGCGTCCAGTGTGTTGCGGCCGCGTCCGAGCTGATATCGGGCAGATGGCCCCTGCGCTGTAGGACCACACCGCATCCGGACCCGCTGCGCCTGCAACGCTTTGACGCAGAAAAAAGCCCCGGCGCGGTGGCCGGGGCAAAGGGAGGTTCAGGGTGGTGGGCCAGGCTTCAGCGCGGCTCTCCAGACCGCAGCCATGTCAGCCGCCCTGCCTGAGCACTTCAGCGCTTGGCGTGCCGTTTTCCTTCGGCTTCGGCGCGCTGCAGTGCTTCAGCTTCCTGCGCTGTTTTAGGCGCGGCCTGGCGTGCCTGGTGCGTCACCTTGCCTGATGCCACGAAGTCTCTGGTGGCCTGGTTGTAACGTCGGCCAGCGCTGATGTTGCCTTCGCCCTGCAGCGCGGGTTCAGGGTCGACTTTTGTGTCATCGGCTGGACTCGATTTGCTGTGGGCATCCTCTGTCCGCTTCGGCACGTCAGTCTGGGGCTTGCTCTTGGCGTTGGTCATGATCGGCTCCGTCAGGGGGTTTGGATGAAATGGGTCTTTTCAGGCAGACTCAATGCAGCGCGGCGTCAACGCAGGGCAAGGCAAACTCCCGGCCGACGCAGGCTCGCGCAAAGAGGTAGTTCTGGCGGGCACGCTCGCTCAGCCGATTCAAGCTGACCTGACCTTGTGCGTCGCAGGGGAAGCTGTAGCTGCGGTCCGGATCGAACAAGGACTCGAAGCGCAGCACATGGCTGGAATCAGGTGAGGCAGCGCCGGGCGCCGCGCGGGCAGATGGGCCCGGGGCCGAGGCAAGGAATGGGGTGCTCATGTTGGCTTCTCCTGTACTCAGGCACCAGGGGCGCCTGTCTGCATGGTCGTCCGCCGACGGCAGCGCCGGAGTCAGGCAGCCCCGGCATCGCCTGTAGGAAGAAGGGCCATGCCCGTCCGGCCTGCTGCCCACCTGCCTAACATGCGCGCAGCAGGAGGCCATACCCGTACTTCCCTGCGTGGTGGCGCCAGAGGCGCTGGGGCATCATCGGCTCCTTGCCATGAACGATCCCATCCAATTGCTCTACCTGGGCCCAAAAGCGCCCGATCTGTCCACCTCGGCCTGGGGGCCATTTGTCGTTCACGGCGTGAGCAGCCGAGAAGAATTGCAGGTCGCCGCTGACCAACAGCGTTACCACGCGGTAGTGCTGGTCACGGCCGATCAGGGTCTGGGCGATGTGGTCAATTGGCCCGCGCTGACACGGCTGGTGCTGGAGTCTGCGGTGGTGGTGATCGCGCCAGAACCCGCCACGACCGATGCCTTGCGCCTGCTGCAGCGTGGCGTTCAAGATGTGCTGCCGCAGCGCGATGCTGGCGCCGACAACCTGGCCCGAGCGGTGCGCATGGCGATTGCCCGTACCGAGATCGACCGCAGCGCGCGCAAGGCCTATGCCACCGACCTGGCCACCGGCCTGCCCAACCACAGCCAGCTGATGGAGCACATGACCCATCTGCTGGCGCTGCGCGAACGCGAGCCGGCGGCGATGGCACTGATTGCGCTGCGCATCGACGGCCTGGGCAGCACCGAACAACGCCTTGGCGCCGAGGCGGCCAATGTGCTGCGCCGCAAGCTGGCCGTTCGCCTGCGGGCGCAGCTGCGCGCCAGCGATGTGGTGGCCTCGGTCGGGCAAGACAGTTTTGCGGTGCTGCTGGCCTGGGTGGTCGATGCGGCCGATGGCGATAGCGTGGCCGGCAAGCTGGCCAGGGCCCTGCAGTTGCCCTTCGCCGTCTCGGGCCAGGACGTGGCGGTGTCGGTGAGGCTGGGGGTGTCGCAGTACCCGGCGCATGGCAAGCAGGCCGATGGCCTGCTTGCACGGGCGCTGGATCTGGCGGGCTTGGCGCGGCCGCAGGGCCGGGTCGGCCTGTCGCGCCAGGACTCGGCCAACGCCGCTGCCAACGACGAGTGAATGCCCGCGCCGCCAGCGCAACAGCGCTGGCGGCGCGGCAGCAGCCTCAGGCCCTTGGCCAGCCCAGGCTGGCGGCCATCGCTGTGCGCAGCGCGTCGCCGTGCTGGTCCAGCGTGGGTGGCAGTTGCTCAGCCAGCGGGCGCTGGCCGTCGAAGCGCATGGGCGTGGCTACCATCGGCATGCCGTCGTGTTCAATCTTCATGCCACGGTACAACACCTGCGGGTGGGCAAACACTTCGGGCAGTTCCAGAATGGGTGCGCAGGGTACGGCGTTGGGTTCGAGCAGCGCGCACCATTGGGCGGTGCTGCGGCCCAGCATCCAGGCCGCCAGCAGCGGGATCAGCTGTTCACGGTGAGCGATGCGGTCCTGGTTGCGCAGAAAGCGGGGGTCCAGTGCCACGTCTGGCTCGCCGCACAGCTGGCAGAAGCGCTTGAACTGGCCGTCGTTGCCCACCGCCAGCACGATGTGGCCGTCCTGCGTGGCAAACACCTGGTAGGGCACCACGTTCATGTGGGCATTGCCCATGCGCTTGGGCCGCAGGCCGCCCACCAGGTGGTTGCTGGCCTGGTTGGCCAGCATCGCCACCTGCGTGTCGAGCAGCGCGGCGTCGATGTGGCGGCCCCGGCCGGTGGTCTTGCGCTCGTGCAGCGCGGCCAGCACGGCGGTGCAGGCGTAGACGCCCGTGAACAAATCGGCCACCGCCACGCCCACCTTCTGCGGCTGGCTGCCCGGCGTGCCATCTTTTTCACCGGTCACGCTCATCAGGCCGCCGGTGGCCTGGATCGCGAAGTCATAGCCCGCCGCGCTGGCGTAAGGCCCGTCCTGGCCGTAGCCGGTGATCGAGCAGTAAACCAGGCCCGGGTTCAATGCCATCAGCGCCGCGGCGTCCAGCCCATAACGTGCCAGCTGGCCGACCTTGTAGTTTTCCAGCAGCACATCGGCCTGCGCCGCCAGTTGGCGCACCAGGGCGGCGCCATCGACCGTGGCGAAGTCGATGGCGATCGAGCGCTTGCCCCGGTTGGCGCTGAGGTAGTAGGCCGACGCGCGCTGGGCCTCGTCACCAAACCAGGGCGGGCCCCAGCCCCGGGTGTCGTCGCCGACCTCGGGCCGTTCGACCTTGATCACGTCGGCGCCGTAGTCGGCCAGCAACTGGCCGCACCAGGGCCCGGCCAGCACGCGTGACAGGTCCAGCACCTTCACGCCGGCAAGCAGTTGCGGGCCGCTCATGAGAAGGCTTGGATGCCGGTGATGCCCCGGCCCAGGATCAGCGCATGGATGTCGTGTGTGCCCTCGTAGGTGTTGACCACCTCCAGGTTGACCATGTGGCGGACGATGCCGAACTCGTCCGAGATGCCGTTGCCGCCGAGCATGTCGCGCGCCTGGCGGGCGATGTCCAGCGCCTTGCCGCAGTTGTTGCGCTTCATGATGCTGGTGACCTCGACCGAGGCCGTGCCTTCGTCCTTCATGCGGCCCAGGCGCAAGCAGCCCTGCAGGCCCAGCGCAATCTCGGTCTGCATGTCGGCCAGTTTTTTCTGGATCAGCTGGTTGGCGGCCAGCGGCCGGCCGAACTGCTGGCGGTCCAGAACGTACTGCCGGGCACGGGCAAAGCAGTCTTCGGCCGCACCCATCGCGCCCCAGGCAATGCCGTAGCGCGCGCTGTTCAAACAGGTGAACGGACCTTTGAGGCCTCGCACCTCGGGAAAGGCGTCTTCCTCGGGGCAGAACACGCCGTCCATCACGATCTCGCCGGTGATCGACGCGCGCAGGCCGACCTTGCTGTGGATGGCCGGTGCGCTCAGGCCCTTGGCGCCCTTGTTCAGGATGAAGCCGCGGATCGCGCCCTCGTCGTCCTTGGCCCAGACCATGAACACGTCGGCGATCGGGCTGTTGGAGATCCACATCTTGGCGCCAGACAGGCTGTAGCCGCCATCCACCTTTTTCGCCCGGGTGACCATGCTGCCGGGGTCCGAGCCATGGTTGGGCTCAGTCAGGCCGAAGCAGCCTATCCAATGGCCGCTGGCCAGCTTGGGCAGGTACTTCTGCTTCTGCACCTCGGTACCGAACTCGTTGATCGGCACCATCACCAGCGAGCTCTGCACGCTCATCATCGAGCGATAGCCCGAGTCGACGCGTTCGACCTCACGCGCGACCAGGCCGTAGCAGACATAGTTCAGCCCCGCGCCGCCATAGGCCTCGGGGATGGTCGGGCCGAGCAGGCCCAGGTCGCCCATCTCGCGGAAGATCGCCGGGTCGGTCTTCTCGTGGCGGAAGGCTTCGAGCACGCGCGGCGCCAACTGCTCCTGGCAGTAGCTCTGGGCGGCGTCGCGCACCGCGCGTTCGTCTGAAGTGAGCTGGGCGTCCAGGTGCAGCGGGTCGTCCCAGATGAATTTGGCGTGGCTGGCCATCGGGCGGGTCCTTTGGAGTCGTTGAAATGGGCTGGTCGTGCCCGGACGATATAGCAAGTGCCACGGGGCGGCCGTCGCCAGGGTGTCGGCGCTGTGGCGGCCTGTGCTGGGCTAGAATCTGGTTGATTAAACCAATTCAGGTGCCCGCCATGGAATCCATCGGCCTGTTCGAAGCCAAGACCCATTTGTCCGAACTGGTCGCGCGGGCCGAGCGGGGCGAAGAAGTGGTCATCACCCGCCACAACAAGCCGGTGGCGCGCTTGGTGCCGATGCCGGCGGCGCAGGCCGATGCCAGTGACCGGCAGCAGGCGCTGGACGAATTGTTGGCCGCCGCCAAGGGCCGCCATCTGGGTGCCGACTGGAAGCTGATGCGCGACGAGGGCCGCCGTTGAGCACCCCCACCGTGGCCAGTTTTGTGCTTGACAGCTCGGTGGCACTGGGCGCGTTTTTCGAGGACGAGCAAGACGCCTACTCGCTGCAGGTCTGGCGCTCGATGGCCGAGGCCCAGGCCGTGGTGCCGGCGCTGTGGCACCTGGAGATGGGCAATATCCTGTCCCGGGCGCTGGCCGCAGGCCGGATCACCGCTCAGGCGCTGGAGCAGAGCTGGGGCCGGCTGGACCGCGTCGGCCTGCAGACCCTGGCCAGTGACGCCGACGCCCGCCAATGGACCCAGCGCAGCGCCGACTGGGGACTGACCGCCTACGACGCCTGCTACCTGGACCTGGCCTTGCGGCAGCACCTGCCGCTGGCCACCAAAGATACCCAACTTGCCGACGCGGCCCGCCGCATCGGTGTGCCGATCTACCTGAACCGCCCAGCCGTGAGAGCCCGATGAAAGCCGCCGAGATCCGTTCCATCTTTCTGAAGTTCTTCGAGGCCAAGGGCCACACCGTGGTCGCCTCGTCGCCGGTGGTGCCGGGCGACGACCCGACGCTGCTCTTCACCAACGCCGGCATGAACCAGTTCAAGGACGTGTTCCTGGGCTTCGACAAGCGCAGCTACACCCGCGCCACCACGTCGCAGAAGTGCATCCGCGCCGGCGGCAAGCACAACGACCTGGACAACGTGGGCTACACCGCGCGCCACCACACCTTCTTCGAGATGCTGGGCAACTTCAGCTTCGGCGACTATTTCAAGAAGGACGCGATCCATTTCGCCTGGGAACTTCTGACCGTTCATTTCAAGCTGCCCGCCGACAAGCTCTGGGCCACGGTCTACGCCGAGGACGACGAGGCCTACGACATCTGGCACCAGGACATCGGCCTGCCGGCCGAGCGCATCGTGCGCATCGGCGACAACAAGGGCGGCCGCTATGCCAGCGACAACTTCTGGATGATGGGCGACACCGGCCCCTGCGGCCCTTGCAGCGAGATCTTCTACGACCATGGCCCCGAGGTGGCGGGCGGCCCGCCGGGCTCCCCCGACGAAGACGGTGACCGCTACATCGAGATCTGGAACAACGTCTTCATGCAGTTCAACCGCAGCGAAAACGGTGTGCTGCACCCTTTGCCCAAGCCCAGCGTGGACACCGGCATGGGCCTGGAGCGGCTGACCGCCGTGCTGCAGCATGTGCACAGCAACTATGAGATTGACCTGTTTGCAAGCCTGATCGACGAGACGAGGCAGGCATTGTTCAAGGTTGCCGTCGGTGACGAGGCCTTGGCAACCATCACGGACAAGACTTTTGTCAGCCCGTCGATCAAGGTCATTGCCGACCACATCCGCGCCTGCAGTTTCATCGTCGCCGACGGCGTGATCCCCGGCAACGAGGGCCGGGGCTATGTGCTGCGCCGCATCGCCCGCCGGGCCATCCGCCACGGCTACAAGCTGGGCGCGCGCAAGCCGTTTTTCCACACCTTGGTGGCCCCGTTGGCGGTAGAGATGGGTGAGGCTTATCCTGAGCTGCGGCGCGACATGGGCCGCGTCACGGCGGTGCTCAAGGCCGAGGAAGAGCGTTTCTTCCAGACCATCCACAATGGCATGGAGATCCTGGAGACCGCGCTGGCCGCGCTGGCCCAGTCCGGTGGCCAGCAGTTCGACGGCGCCACCGCCTTCAAGCTGCACGACACCTTCGGCTTCCCGGTCGACCTGACCGGCGACGTCTGCCGCGAGCGTGGCGTCACTGTCGATCAGGCTGGCTTCGACGCCGCCATGGGCCGCCAGCGTGAACAGGCCCGCTCGGCGGCCAAGTTCAAGCTCGCTGCCGGCCTGAGCTATGACGGGCAGGCCACGGCCTTCAAAGGTTATGAGCAGCTGCAATTGGCGGATGCCGCGGTCACTGCGCTGTATGTGGACGGCTCTGCGGTGAAGTCGGTCAAGGCCGGCGACGACTGCGTGCTGGTGCTGGACCAGACCCCGTTCTACGCCGAGAGCGGCGGCCAGGCGGGTGACACCGGCGAGCTGCGCAACGCCCAGGCCCGGCTGCTGGTCGAAGACACGACCAAGATCCAGTCCGATGTGTTTGGCCACCAGGGCCGGGTGGTGGAGGGCAGCATCAGCCTGGGCGACAAGCTCGAAGCGCGCGTCAACGCCGAGCAGCGCGCCCGCACCGTGCGCAACCACAGCGCCACGCATTTGATGCACAAGGCCCTGCGCGAGGTGCTGGGCGGCCATGTGCAGCAGAAGGGCTCACTGGTCAATGCCGAACGCACCCGCTTCGACTTTGCCCACAACGCGCCGGTGACGGATGAGCAGCTGCGCCGCATCGAGGCCGTCGTCAACGCCGAGGTGCTGGCCAATGCGGTGGCCAGTGCCGAGGTGATGGCCCTGGCCGACGCGCAGAACAGCGGCGCGATGATGCTGTTTGGCGAGAAGTACGGCGAAACCGTGCGCGTGCTGTCCATCGGCAGCAGCAAGGAGCTGTGCGGCGGCACCCACGTGCAGCGCAGCGGCGACATCGGCCTGTTCAAGATCGTGGCCGAGAGCGGCGTGGCCGCCGGCATCCGGCGCGTCGAGGCGCTGACCGGCGACAACGCGTTGGCCTACCTGCAGTCGCTTGAAGGCACGGTGGGGCAGTTGGCGGGCACGCTCAAGGCCAGCGCGGCCGAACTGCCCGGCCGCCTGGCCCATGTGCTGGACCTGGTGCGAGCGCTGGAAAAGGAAGTTGCCGCGCTCAAAGGCAAGCTCGCCAGCGCCCAGGGCGACGAGTTGCTGGGCCAGGCGGTGGATGTCAAGGGTGTCAAAGTACTGGCCGCGCTGCTGCCCGGCGCCGACGCCAAGACCCTGCGCGAGACCATGGACAAGCTCAAGGACAAGCTCAAGTCCGCCGTCATCGTGCTGGCCGCTGTGGACGGTGCCAAGGTGCAGCTGGCCGCCGGCGTCACCGCCGACCACATGGGTCGGATCAAGGCTGGTGAGCTGGTCAACTTCGTCGCCCGGCAGGTCGGCGGCAAAGGGGGCGGCAAACCCGATCTGGCGATGGCCGGCGGCAGCGACGCCTCGGCATTGCCGCAGGCCTTGGCCAGCGTGGCCGGCTGGGTGGCCGAGCGGGCCTGAACCCCGACGGGCGCGCTGCGCTCGTCAGCTCAGGCCAGGCCGCGTTCCAGCAGTTCGGCCACCAATGCGTTCAGCCCACCTTCATGGCTGGCCGCGCGATCTCGCAGTTGCTGGTTCAGCGCTGCCGGCAGCTTGCAGGCAAAGGGCACCAGGCCGGCGGCGCTGTCCTGCTTGCGCTGGGCACGGCGGTCCAGTGGCAGGCTGACTGTTTCGCCAAATCGGCCGGGTACGGCAGCGCGCAGGCGCTGGCCTTCCAGCTTTTGCTCAAGGCGGTGGTAGAGGTCGGTTTTCTTCGCGGTCATGGTCGTGGCGGATCTTGTGGGGAGACCCGCATTGTCGTCGGCCCCCGGGCCGGGCTTGCCCACAGACAAAGAGGTCAGTGCGCGGCGCCCGGCGCCATGAGCGCGCGCTGCTCCGGGCGTCGGCGTTGACCGCCGCCGCAGGCTCTAAACTGGCCATGGACCCCCTTCGAAAGTCAGCCTTGCCTACCCAGCAACGACCGCTGCAACGACCGCACAAGCCGTTCAAGGTCAACGGTCTGGCAGTGCACGGCTGGCTGGCCTTGTGCCTGGGGCTGGCGGCGCAGACCGCGCTGGCGCAGCTGGCCTACCGCGAGGTGTCCGTGCCCAGCCTGGAGCAGGTGCAGGGCCAGGCGCTGCAGCAGCGCGGCTTCTGGTTTGCGCTGCCCGCCGCCGCGACCGGCGATCGGCCCCGCGCAGCGGTGGTGTTGTTGCATGGCTGCGGCGGACCCTATGGCCGAGGCGGCCAGCTGACTGTGCGCATGCGTGACTATGCCGCCCTGCTCAACGGCTGGGGCCTGCAGGTGCTGGTCACCGATTCACTGAGTCCGCGCGGCGAGCAGGAGCTGTGCACCCAGGCGCTGGGCAGCCGGCGGGTGACCCAGGTGCACCGCCGGCAGGACGCATTGGGCGCCTTGCAGTGGCTGGCGGCGCAGCCTGGCGTGGACCCACGGCGCCTGGGCCTGATCGGCTGGTCGCATGGTGGCTCGGCGGTACTGACCAGCCTGGACCTGTCCCAGCCCATGGTGCGTGACGCGCCGGTCAAGCCCGCGTTTGCGGTGGCTTTCTACCCCGGCTGCGCCGACAGTCTGCGCCGGGGATGGTTGACTTCAGCGCCGCTGCTGTTGCTGGTCGGCGCGGCCGACGACTGGACGCCCGCCGCGCCCTGCGAGGCCCTGGCGCTGTCGGCCGGGCCAGCGGTCAATCTGCAGACCTTTCCCGATGCCCACCATGGTTTCGACAGCCTGGTGCCGGTGCGGCTGCGACCTGACGTGCCCAACGGCGTGCACCCCGGCCGGGGCGTGCATGTGGGTGGCCAGCCGGCCGCGCGTGACGCGGCGCTGGTCAGCCTGCAGCAGTTCCTGCGCGAGCAGGCTGCCACCGACTAGGGCGCCTGCTGCCTTGGCGGCGACAATGGCAGCCCCCTTGTACGAGACCCCGCCATGAACATCGTCGCCCGCAACAGCACCGAGGCTCAGATCGACGCCCTGGAGCAGCTTTGTGACCGCCTGGCCGGTTTTGGCGCCGATGTCTCGCTGGAATGGGTGGATGGCTACCTCAGCGCGCTGGTGGCCAGCCGCCGCCTGATCCCGCCCAGCGAATGGCTGCCAAAGATTTTCGGTGACAACTTTGGCCGTGCCTTCGCCGACCCGCCCGATGTGGCGCAGGCCCTGGCCACGTTGACCGGGCGCTGGAACGTGCTGGCCAGCCAGCTCGATGCGCAGTCGCTGCTGGATGACCCCGAGGCGCTGCGCCTGGGGCCGCTGATGATCACCTACGACGACGCCAACCGGGCCGAGATCGTCGCCGCCGGCCATGTGGCCGAGGCCGATGCGCTGGCATTGCTGCAGACCGGCGCACTCTGGGCCGAGGGCTTTGCCCAGGCCATCGACGACTTTGCCGAGGACTGGCCCGAGCCCGACACGGATACGGAAGAGGGCCGCTGGTACGACGAATGCCTGTCTCGCGTGCTGGCCCTGATGCTGCCGCAGGCCGACCTGGTCGAGCACCTGGCCGAGTTCTATCCCGAAGAATCGCTGGAGCGTGAGCAACTGGTCGACGAAGCCTGCTTCGCCGTGCAGGACCTGCGCGTGTACTGGCTTGACCATGCGCCCAAACCCGAAACCCGCCGCGTGGTCGCAACGCCCGGGCGAAACGAACTCTGCCACTGTGGCAGCGGCAAGAAGTTCAAGAAGTGCCATGCCGCGTCAGGAGCCTGAGCGATGAGCCAGCACCTTTACCCGCCGCAGACCGCCCAGCCCGAACTGGCCGGCCGCCGCATCGTGCTGGGCCTGTCGGGCGGCGTGGCCTGCTACAAGGCCGCCGACTTCGCGCGTGAGCTTGTAAAGGCCGGTGCCACGGTGCAGGTGGTGATGACCGAAGCCGCCCAGGCCTTCATCACCCCGGTGACCCTGCAGGCGCTGACCGGCCAGGCGGTGGTCTGCAGCCAATGGGATGCGCGTGAACCCAACAACATGGCCCACATCAATCTCAGCCGCGAGGCCGACGCAATTTTGGTCGCGCCCGCCTCGGCCGATTTCATCGCCCAGCTGGCCCAGGGCAGGGCGGGAGAGCTGCTGTCACTGCTGTGCCTGGCCCGGCCCATCGAGCGTTGCCCGCTGCTGCTGGCCCCGGCCATGAACCGCGAGATGTGGGCCCACCCGGCCACGCGCCGAAACATCGCGCAGGTGGTGGCCGACGGCGCCACGCTGCTCGGCCCTGGCATGGGTGACCAGGCCTGCGGCGAGACCGGCGACGGCCGCATGCTCGAAGCCACCGAGCTGCGCGACGAGTTGATTGCCTTCTTCCAGCCCAAGCCACTGGCTGGCCGGCGCGTGCTGATCACCGCCGGCCCGACCTTCGAGGCCATCGATCCGGTGCGCGGCATCACCAACCTGTCCAGCGGCAAGATGGGGTTCGCCATTGCCCGCGCTGCGCAAGAGGCTGGCGCCGACGTGACTCTGGTCGCCGGGCCGGTACACCTGCCCACACCGCGCCATGTGCGGCGCATTGACGTGAGCAGCGCGCTGCAGATGCACGACGCGGTGCTGCCGCTGGCCGCCAGCCACGATGTGTTTGTGGCCACCGCCGCCGTGGCCGATTGGCGGCCAAGCGCGGCCTCGGGCCAGAAGATCAAGAAGGACGGCCAGGCTCGCGTACCGGCCTTCGAGATGACCGAGAACCCCGACATCCTGGCCGACGTGGCCAGGTTGCCGCTGCGGCCCTACTGCGTGGGTTTTGCCGCGGAGAGTCATGACCTGGCCCGCCATGCCCGCGAAAAGCGGCTGCGCAAGAACGTGCCCTTGCTGGTGGGCAACCTGGGTCCGGCCACTTTCGGCCAGGACCACAACACCCTGCTGCTGGTGGACGAGGCCGGTGAACGCGAGCTGGCCACGGCCGACAAGCTCACGCTGGCCCGGGCCCTGATGCAAGAGATTGCCCGGCGGCTGTCGGCCTTGCCACTGCGGTCGACCGACAAGACCGGGGCCGCAAGCAAGCCATGACCACGACCATTGAATTCAAGCTGCTGGACCCGCGCCTGGCCGAATTGCTGCCGGCCTATGCGACGCCGGGCAGCGCCGGGCTCGACCTGCGGGCCTGCGTCGATTCGCCGCTGACCCTGGCCCCGGGCGACAGCGCGCTGATCGCCACCGGCATGGCCATCCACATCGGCGACCCGGGCTTGGCGGCCATGCTGCTGCCTCGGTCGGGCTTGGGCCACAAGCATGGCATCGTGCTGGGCAACCTGGTCGGGCTGATCGACAGCGACTACCAGGGCCCGCTGATGCTGAGTTGCTGGAACCGCAGCCAGGCCACCTACACCGTGCAGCCGATGGAGCGCATTGCGCAGTTGGTCATCGTGCCGGTGGTGCAGGCCGCGTTCAGGCAGGTGCAGCAGTTCGATGCCTCGGCCCGCGGTGGCGGTGGCTTTGGCTCTACCGGTCAGCGCTGACCAGGCCAGATCCTTCAGTGCACCTGTCGCGGGGTGGGCAGGGCCGAGAGCAGGCTCACGGCGCCTTCGGCCACGCTGCGATTTTCCTGCTCTTCGGCAGTGGCCTCGCGCAGGCCTTCGACCTTGACCTGAAGCTGCAGCGCCACGCCGGCCAGCGGGTGGTTGCCGTCCAGCACCAGGTGCGAAGCGTAGAGCTCGGTCAATGTGTAGATCAGCCCGGTGGGCATGCCGGTGGTGGCCGAGCCCTCGGGCAGGCCCTCGAACTGCATGCCTTCTTCCAGGTGGCCGGGAAACAGACTGCGGTCTTCAAAACAAACCAGGTCGGCGTTGTAGTCGCCGAAGGCATGTTCGGGCTCCAGGTACAGCTCGAGCTCGAAGCCCGTTGTTTTGCCGGCAAGGGCCTCTTCCAGCTTGGGCAGCAGGTCGTCGCCGCCGTAATAGAACTCGACCGCTTCGGTCAATTCGTCGATGGCCTGGCCCTGCCCATCGGCCAGGGTCCAGGTCAGGCTGACCACGCAGGGTGCTTGAATCTTCATCGCAGAATGATCTCACAAGGCCGCGCGGGTCTTGAGGTGGCCGGAGGGGCCTGGGTGGCCCCGGGGGCCAGTCGAATCACAATGCGGCCATGAGCCTCGATCAGCCCACACCCTTTCTGGCCGGGCTTTCGCCGGCCAGGTTCATGCAGCGCCATTGGCAGAAGAAGCCCTTGCTGGTGCGCCAGGCCTGGCCCGGCGTGGTGCCGCCGCTGGATCGGGCTGCGCTGTTTGCATTGGCCGGAGATGAGCAGGTCGAGTCGAGGCTGGTCAGCCGCCGTGAAGGCCAATGGCAGCTGCGCCAGGGCCCGTTCAGCCGCCGCCAGTTGCCGCCCGTCAGCCGGGCCGACTGGACGTTGCTGGTGCAGGGCCTGGACCTTCATGTGCCGGCGGCGCAGCAGATGCTGTCAGCCTTCCGCTTCCTGCCCGGTGTGAGGCTTGATGATCTGATGCTGTCTTGGGCCAGTGACGGCGGCGGTGTCGGCCCGCATCTGGATTCCTACGACGTTTTCCTGCTCCAGGTCCAAGGCCGGCGCCGTTGGCGCATCGGCCCGGTAGCCAACAAGCGCCTGGTGGACGGCCTGCCGGTGCGCATCCTGGCCGATTTTCTGCCCAAGCAGGAATGGCTGCTTGAACCGGGCGACATGCTCTATCTGCCGCCCAAATGGGGGCACGACGGCGTGGCTGAGGGTGAATGCATGACCTGTTCGATCGGCTTTCGCTCACCCGGCGCCGACGATCTCGCGCAGGAGTTGCTGCAACAACTGTCGCTGGAATTGACGCTGCAGTCCGAAGAGCGGGGCCGCGAGCAGACGCGCTACCGCGACCCCAGCCAGGCGGCTACCACCTCTCCCGGCGCGGTGCCGCCTGGGCTGCGCCAGTTCGCCCAGGACGCGCTGGCGCGGGCCCTTCGCGACACCGCTGCACTGGATCGCGCACTGGGTTGCCTGCTGACCGAGCCCAAGCCTAAAGTCTGGTTCAGCCCGGGCAGCCTGCCCGCGCCCGGCGAAGGGCTGCGGCTGGACGCCCGCAGCCGCATGGCCTACGACGACGGCCATGTCTACCTCAACGGCGAGGCCTTTGCCGCTGGCGGGCGCGACGCGACGCTGGTGCGGCGCCTGGCAGATCAACAGGTGCTTGCCGCAACCGACCTGGCGCGGCTGAGCGGCCCGGCCAAGGCCCTGTTGCTGGACTGGTGCGATGCCGGCTGGCTGCGGCCTGACCCGATGCCAGCGCCGACCCGCCCGGTCACGTCGACCGCGCCCGCCGTGCCCCGGGTGGGGGCCAAGCGGCTGCAGGCGGTGCCCCGATGAGCGCGGAGCCCGACCCGGCCGCGCCCCTGCCGGCCAGCCCACAGGCGGACCCGCTGCAGGCCGGCCCCTTGCTTGGTCGCGGTGCCTGTATCGACGCTCTGCGTGCCGGCCTGTTGGCCATGGCCGACGACCCGTCTGGACGCCAACTGCTGTGGCGCGATCACGACTTCGAACTCTGGCCGCTGGACGAGCCTGAAGTGCTGGACGCACTGGGCCGCTGGTTGCGCCTGCCCGGGCGCAGCATCACCCTGTTGGCCGCGGACTTCGACACCCTGGCGCGCCAAAAGGCCCGATTCGCGACATGGCGCCGTCCGCGCTCTCATTTAGTGCATGCGTTCCGACCTGCCCAATGGCAGGCGGCCGACCTGGGCGGCCTGCTGCTGGGTTCGGCGCGTGCCGTCCAATTGCTGGACCGACTGCATTGGCGCGGCCGCATCGTTGACGAACCGGCCACCCTGGTTGATTTTCATCAGCAATGTGATGCGCTGATGCAACGAAGCGAAGCCGCGTGGCCTGCAACCACACTGGGTTTATAGGGAGCTTCCCTAGGTTTGCCTATAATCCTAGGCTGGTTCCAGAAGTGCTCGAACTTTCTGGACCCGGTTTCTGGACAGAACGTGCACTCAAGGGCTAAGCCTGATGAGTCAGATCCTGTTACCGGCAATTTTCAATCGACACTTCGCTCTCTCTGAGGACACAAATGAACAAAGCACTCCTGATCGCCTCCCTGTTTGCCGCCGTTGCTCTGACCGCCTGCGGCAAAAAGGAAGAAATGCCCGCACCCGCACCGGCCGTGGTCGCTGCTCCCGCCGCTGTCGCTGACATGGCCGCTTCGGCTGCCGGCATGGCTGCCTCGGCCGCCAACATGGCTGCTTCGGGCGCTGACATGGCTGCCGCTGCCGCTGCTGCTGCTGCTGCTGCTGCCAGCAAGTAAGCAGGCCTCAGCCCAGTGAAAAGCCGCCTTCGGGCGGCTTTTCCATGCCCGCAGCGCAGACCTGCGTTCAGCGCCGCACCGTGACCTGAAAGCTGGCTGCACCATAGCGGTCGCAGCCCGCGCCGTCGCATGCCACGCGGCCTGCCAGTACAGAGCCTGTCCCAGCCTGGGCCAGCCCTGCAGCCACCGCCTGGTTGCCCGTAGGCAGGCGCAGGAACCAGGCCTCGCGCTCAAGGCTCAGCGCCGAAAAGTCTCGGGGGTGCTGCGAGACGATGACCATGAACTTCTCAATGCCTTCTGGCGCGCCGGTTTCCACAGGCCAACTGGGCTGGGGCAGTTGCAGAGTCTGTCCAGCGAGCAGCTTGTTCTGCGACGACATCAGGTTCGGAAACAGCAGCAGCAGCGAACCGTCGGTGCCGGCGGCCAGCACGTAGACGTAACCTGCCTGGGCGGCGCTGACGCTGAAGCCCAGCCGCTCCTTGCCGATTCGCAGTTCTGGTTTGACCGGCAGCGCGCGGACGCCAAATTCTGATGATTGGGCCGCCAGGATGCGGTTGAAGGCGGCGTCCAGAGACCAAGCCTGAGTTGCTTCGGTCGCAGGAACTGCCAGCGCTGTCGGTGCGGAGGCCGGTGACGTGACCGCGGCCGCGGCCGGCGCCGCGAGACCAACGGCTCCCGTGCCCGGTGTCTTGGCCGCCCGACCAGCCGCCCAACCAGCTGCCCACCAGGCAGCGGCCACGGCCACGAACAAGGACAGGGCCGCGACCAGTGCCCACAGCCCGCGCCGGCCGTTCCCGGCCCTGCTGTCGCTTCGAGACGCCAAAGGCATGGGCATCGGCTTGGGGCTGGCTATTTGTCCAGGCTTTCGAGCGGGCGTGTGCGCGGGCGTGTTTCCGGCCGGGTCGCCTGCCGGTGTGTTGACCGGCCGTGCAGCGTGTTGCACCTGGCCTGGCGGCAGCAGCATGGTGACCCCGCCCGGCCCGCTGTCCAGGCCCAGCGCCATGCGGAACTCGGCGATCGTTGCGGTGCGATCGTGGGGGTAGACCCGCAGGCCGTTGTCGATGGCCTGCAGCAGGCCGGGGGAGTATCGGCCCCGGGCTGAGTTGGCCAGTGGCTCATATTGATCAGCGACCATGCGCGCCACCGCGACCTGGGGTTTCTTTCCCACCATGGCCATGTGCACCACGGCGCACAGGGCGTAGATGTCGGTCCAAGGGCCTTGTCTGAGGCTGGGAATCTCGGCGTACTGCTCGACCGGCGCGTAGCCGGGCTTGAGGATCGCGGTCAGTGCCTGGGTGGCGTCACCTATGACCAGCCTGGCAGCACCGAAGTCAAGCAGCAGGGGTTTGCCGCTGCCGGCCAGCAGCATGATGTTGTCCGGGGCGATGTCGCGGTGAAAGCAGCGCTGGGCATGCAGCACCGACAGCGCCTCGGTGAGCGGCGCCAGCAAGCCCATCAGCCAGCGCTCGTCAGGCATGCCGTTCATGTTGTGGAGCGCCGACTTCAGCGTGACGCCCTCGTAGAACGGCATTACCATGTAGGCCGTGCCATTGGCCTTCCAGAAGCGGAAGACCTTGACCAGGGCCGGATGGTCAAAATGCGCCAGCAGCCGGGCTTCGTTGATGAAGCTGGCCAGTCCGGAATCGAAAACAGCCTGGTTGTGCGCGGCGATGACCAGCACCTCCAGCCCCGCCCCGCGTTCGGCCAGTGTGGCAGGCATGTATTCCTTGATCGCCACCAGCCGCTGCAACATGTGGTCCTGGGCCAGGTAGACGATGCCGAAACCGCCTTCGCCAAGCACCTTCTGTATCTCGAACTCGCCAAGCTGGGTGCCCACAGGCAAGGCATTTCCTGCCGCCTTTTGGCGCACTTTGGGCATGATCTGCGTCGGTGCCCAGGCCGCAGGGTCGGCACCTGGCAGTGGCACCGAAGGCGAGGGCACGGGAGAACGGGGTGGAGTGCTCATGAGGCTGGCGGCGCGATTGGGCGAAGACTGCAAGTCAGATCCTGTGCAAACGCCACGCCGGTGCCGAATTTGTCAGGGTCCAATTGGTAAGCCCAGGTCTGACTGTCCAGCATGATGGCGAGCTTGAAGCCCTCAGGCGTGGCCCCTGAATGAGGGTCTAACATCTCGTTTGCTGGTGCCATGCTCAATCACCGTCCTCATCAAGCCCAAGGCCCCGGCACAGCAGAAGCCTGGTTGCCCCGGCGTCAACTCTAATCCATGCTGAACTCTCTGCGGCGCATGTTCTCCCGTGGCTCGTCGCTTGGCGATCCTGCGGTCATACAAGCTTGGGCGCAGCAGCGCGGCGCCCAGTACAGGCGCGTGCGCGATGGCGAGGGCTGTGTGGTCGAAGGCCGCAACGGTCATCTGGCATGGCGACTTGAGTGGGGTGCTTCGCAGCGCAGCTATATCCAGGGCGCCGAGCTTCGCCTGCAGGCCGAGCTCGACCTGCCGAAGGAACTGCAGGCCTTGGTGTTGAACCGGCAGTTGATGGAGGCGACTGAGAAGGCCGTCTACGAGCACTATGTGGACGACGTCCAGACCCGTCTGGACACTGATACGCCGCCCGAGATGCGCTGGTTGGTGATGTATGCCAAGGCCACGGCCCAAGAGTTGGGCCGCTTGCGTGAACGCTATGCTGCTGTTGGCAGCATACCGCCCTGGTTGCAGCAATGGCTGGCGTCGCCACTGCACGACGTGCTGGCCGCAACCATCGACAACGTGCCGCTGGAACAACCCGTGGTGCTATCGGTCAGCCGGGGCCGGCTGATGCTGCGCACCAGCATGACCACGCCACGCATGGACAGCCTCGTGCTGTGGCATTCGGTGTTTGAGCAGGCGCTGTTCGAGGCACGCCGCCTGGGTACTGAATGGCGCGACGCCTCGGGTGCCGGGCACAGCACCCAACCCGCCGCCTGGTCAGGTAGTCAGGCGGCACCACTGCCCCAGAAGTCGCCGGGTCAAGGCGGCTGACATCACGCTTGACCCAGGCCAGCCGGTCAATCTTCAGCGTTCAGCCAGAGCCAGCAGTTTGTCGCGTGACAGCACGACCAGGCGTGTGGGCTCAACCCGCACTGCACCCTCGCGCTCAAAGCCCTTGAGCTCCTGATTGACCCGTTGGCGTGACGCACCCAGCAATTGGGCCAGGTCTTCTTGCGCCAACTGCAGGCCGATGCGCACCTCGTCGCCATGCTCGATGCCATAGCTTTTGGCAAGCAACAGGATTTGCTTGGCCAGCCGGGCTGCCAATGGCTTGGTGTTGAGGTCTTCGAATTGATTGAACATCAGCCGAAGGCGGCGGCAGTTCAGCCGCAGCAAGGCGTCGTAGAGCTCGGAGTGGTGCGCCAGCAGATCTTTGAAATCGGCCTTGCGTACGCAAAGCAAGGTCGTCTCACCATGGGCATCGGCGTCATGGGTGCGCGGCATGCCGTCGAACAAGGCGATGTCGCCAAACCAGACGCCGGGCTCGCAATAGGTCAAGGTCACCTGCTTGCCCATCAATGAGACCAGCGATACCCGCACCGCCCCCTTGGCCACACCGATCCACTCTTCTGCAGGCGCGCCGCGCGAGGCCAAGGGCGCGCCGTCGGGCAGGCGGCGCACATGGGCTCGGGCCAGAACGGCCTGGCGCAGTGGCAGCGACAGACTGCCGAACCAGGCGCCGCCGTCGATGTTGGTTCTTTCGTCGCTGGTGAGAACTGATGCATTCATGTCTTGTCCGGGGCTGGCCATGGTGCCCAGATCGGCAGTCTAGCTTCTGCCCGCAGTCGGGCAACTTGGCACGAGAGTTCGTCCGCAGTGAACCGCAAGCGGCGCTGCAGGCGCGGTCCGGCAAAGTCGCCATGCTAGAGTCGCCATTGCTGAATTTGCCGGTTCGGCCAGCGAACCCACCACACCCCACGCAGGGCGTGCCGCATGCCCTTGAACCCGACCAAACAGACACCTGACCCTGTTGCCACGCCTGGGCCTGGCCTGGGCTTGCTGGCCCAGGCGGGTGACCCATCGAGCTGGCCTGTGGGCGTCCCTGCGGTGGCCGGCGAGAGCGGGCGCCAACACGAACAACTGCGAACCGAACTGAAGCAGCAGGAAGACTTGGTCAGCCTGCTGCGGCAGCGTCAGGCCGAAGCCGAGACGGCCCAGATCCTGTTGCCCTGGCTGCTGTTGTTGTTGTTGGCCAGCCTGGCCTTCTCGGTCTGGCTGGTGTTTCGGCTTCGCAAACTGCAGCGTTCAGTGCGCGTGCAACGACGATCTGCGCCGAGCACCGGGCCAGGCAGCAGTGTGCCCTTGCCTTTGCCGACCGACCAACGAGTGTCCTTGTCTGGCCAGGGCCGTGGCCCCGATGTGGCCGCTTTGGCCGCGGCCACGGACTTACGCCCTGTGGCGTCGGGCAGGTCGGCGAATGCCGCCATGGGGTCAGCCGGCCAGGGGCCAGCCGAACGGGCGGCCGTGACCGGGCCGCTGAAACGGCAGGGCGAGGTCAACGACGGGGGGCGACGCGCAGGGGCGCCAGGCGGCGGGCCCGACACGACCCTGGCCGGCGCCATGTTGCTGCGCGAGCACGACAGTTCCCGCACCCTGGCGTCGGGCAGCCCCTTGGTGGGCGAGTTGACCCAAAGCCAGCCGGTGCGGCCGGTGTCGGTTGAAGAACTGCTGGACCTGGAGCAGCAGGTCGATTTTTTCCTTGTGCTGGGCCAGGAAGAGGCTGCGGTGGATCTGCTGGCCAGCCATATTCGCGACACCGGCGGCACCAGTGCGCTGCCATTCTTGAAATTGATGGAGGTCTACCGCAAACAGGGCAACAGTGAGGGCTATGAACGCATCCGCCAGCGTTTCAACCAGCGCTTCAATGCCCATGCGCCGGACTGGGCGGCGGAGTTTGATGTCGGTCTGGGGTTGGAGCAGTATGGCGAGGTCATGGCCAGGCTGCAGCAGATGTGGCCCAGGCCGCTGGATGCCCTGGCCGAGTTGGAGACGCTGCTGCACCGTCGCAGCGCGAGCGTGATGTTCGACCTGCCGGCCTACCGAGAACTGGTCTTGCTGCATGCGCTGTCGCGCGATCTCAACGAGCAGGCACCGGTGTCGACGATCAAGGTCGATGTGCTCCTGCCCTTGGGCGACGATGGCGCCGAGACCACATCGCCGAGGCCGCACATGACCGGCTCGCGCAGTGAGGCCCATGCGCTGCTGCAGGAATGGGCCAGTGGCGCAGAGCCTCAGGCCAGCCGAACCTCGGCCATGCCGCGTGCCGCAGCCATGCTGGACCTGGACCTGACCGAATATGCCGCTGCGCCGCGAGAGTTCACCCGGCCGGCGGCGTTCACCGAGCCCGATCTTCAGCGCGACGACTGGCGCTCGGATATGGCCGCACTGGACGAGGCCAGGCCACCAACGTCGAAGGTCTGATCCAGCAGCGGGCCGACCGGACTACAGCCTGGACAGCCGGTCCAGCGCCAGTTTCAAGGTCGATTCACGCTTGGCAAAGCAGAACCTGGCCAGGCCCTGGTTGCGGCCATCGTCGTAGAACACCGACAGCGGAATCGCGGCCACGCCCACTTCGCGCGTGAGCCATTGGCAGAACTCGGCTTCGGGCAGGCTGCTGATGGCGCTGTAGTCCACGCACTGGAAGAAGCTGCCTTCGCAGGGCAGCAATCGAAAGCGCGTTCCGGCCAGCCCGGCGCGGAACAGGTCGCGCTTGGCGGCATAGGTCGCCGGCAAACTCTGCCAGGGCGTCGGGTCGGCCAGGTGCCGGGCCAGGCCATGCTGTACAGGCGTGTTGACGGTGAACACATTGAACTGGTGGACCTTGCGGAACTCTGCCGTCAATGCGGCTGGCGCGGCCACGGTGCCCACCTTCCAGCCCGTCACGCTGAAGGTCTTGCCGAAGCTGGAGATGACAAAGGCGCGCGCCGCCAGTTCGGGCACCGACGAGGCACTGGCATGGGCCTGGCCATCGAACACCATGTGCTCGTAGACCTCGTCGGCGATCAGCAGTACCTCGGTCGGGCGCAGCAACTCGGCCAGCGTCAGCATGTCGTCTCGGCGCCAGATGGTCGCACTGGGGTTGTGTGGGGTGTTCACGATCAGCGCACGGGTGCGCGGTGTCAGCGCGGCGGCAATGGCCGGGAAGTCGGGCCTGAACGCCCCGGCCGTGAGTGGCACGCGCACCACCTTGCCGCCGGCCAGCGTGATGGCCGGGCCATAGCTGTCGTAGCAGGGCTCCAGCACCACCACCTCGTCGCCCGGGCCCACCACCGCCAGCACTGCGGTCAGGATGGCTTGGGTGGCGCCCGCAGTGACCGTGATCTCGAGTTCGGCCTTGTAGCAGTGGCCATGCAGCAAGGCGATCTTGGCCGCCACCGCCTCGCGCAGCGCGGGCACGCCGGCCATCGGCGGGTACTGGTTCAGGCCTTCGCGCATGGCCGCAGCCACGGCGTCGATCAGGGCCGGCTCGCCGTCGAAGTCGGGGAAGCCCTGGCCCAGGTTCACTGCCTGATGCTCGGCGGCCAGGGCCGACATCAGGGTGAAGATGGTGGTCCCCACCTGGGGCAGGCGACTGGGCGCGATGGGGGTTCGGAACGGGCCTTCGGTCAGCTGGGGCTCAGAGTTCATAGCGGTCGTCTTCATCGCCGGGGCGAGGGTTCATGGCGCGCTCGATCAGCGGCCGGGTCAGTTGATCGCCGAGCAACCGGGCAAAGGCAAAGACGAAGTTTCGCAGGTAGGCACCGCGTTTGAAGGCCACGCGCGAGGTGTTGGCGCCGAACAAGTGGCCCACCGGCACCCAGGCCAGGTCGCCGCCTGCAGTTTCGGCCCGCATGGCCATTTCGGCCACGATGCCCACCCCCATTCCCAGCCGCACATAGGTCTTGATGACGTCGGCGTCGATGGCCTCCAAGGCCACATTCGGACTCAGCCTGGCACGCTCGAAGGCGGCATCGATGCGTGAGCGGCCGGTGAAGGATGGGTGGTAGGTGATCAACGGCTCGGCCGCCAACTGGTCCAACGTGGGCCGCTCGACCTGGGCCAGTGCATGCTGCACGGGCACCACCAGCACATGCTGCCACTCGTAGCAGGGCAGGCTGACCAGGCCGGGCTGTTCGGCCAGGGCTTCGGTGGCCAGGCCGATCTCGGCCACATCGTCCTGCAGCATGCGCACCACGTCCGCCGGCGTGCCCTGGTGCAGCACCACCTGCACCTTGGGGTACTGCCGGCGCAACTGGGCCACACGCTCGGGCAGCATGTAGCGCGCCTGTGAATGGGTGGCGGCGATGGACAGCGTGCCCGCGTCCTGCTTGGAGTACTCCTCACCAATGCGCTTGAGGTTGGCCAGCTCACGCATGATGATGTCCACCGACTGCAGCACCAGTTGGCCCGGCTCTGTCACGCGTTTGAGGCGCTTGCCGTGGCGGGCAAAGATGTGCACGCCCAGTTCCTCTTCCAGCTCAAGGATGGCCTTGCTGACGCCAGGTTGCGAGGTGTGCAGCGCCTTGGCGGTTTCGGTCAGGTTCAGATTGCGGCGCACCGCCGCCTGCACGAACCGGAACTGGTGCAGGTTCATGTCATGTCCGCCGGAACTGGTGCAGGTTCATGTCAAAGGCGTCGGCAGCCGGACAGCGCCATGCCTCAGTCCAGCGGCACGGCCGGCATCTGGGCGCTGGCCAGGGCCTGCGTGGCCATGGCCGTGATCACCGCGGGCGCTTCGCCGATGGCCTGGCGCAGCGTCCAGCGCACCTGCGGATGTGTGGCCTGCAACTGGGCCATCAGCACCGGGATGTCCTTGCGCACATGGCCGCCAGCACCCAGGAACAGCGGGACCACGTCAACCCGGGTGCAGCCGCGTGCGGCCAGAGCATTGCCCGCAGCCAGCAGGTCAGGCGGCATGAACTCGAGGAAGGCCAGCGCCACCCGGCTGAGCTTGGCCGACGCGTCGACCGACTCACCCAGCGCCAGCCGGCACTGCCGGGTCACATCCAGAAAGGGCCGAGCCCATTGCGGGTCGCGTGCGCCGTGGGCAAACAGCAGCAGCCCGGTCTGTTCGTTCGAAGTGAGATCGTTCGGCATGGGAGTCATCGGTATCGCACCAGCCAGGCAAAGGCGGCCATTGAAATGAAAAGATAGAGCAGGCTGGGCGCGGCAGCCACGAGCCAGGGCGTCCATTGCTGCAACAGGCCGAGGTGGCCAGCCGCATTGTTCAGCAGCACAAAGCTGATGCCCAGCATGATGCCGCCAAACACCTTCAGGCTGATGCCGCCGGCGCGAGCATGAAGGTAGGCAAAAGGCAGTGCCAGCGCCACCATCACCACGCAGGCCAGTGGGTAGAGGGCCTTCTTCCAGAACTGGATTTCATGCCGCTGCACCGCCTGATCCTGGCCGGCCAGGTGGTTGGCATAGCGCCACAGCTCGACCGTGGACATGGTCTTGGCCGGCAGCAGCGCCGCAGCCACGACCTTGCTGTCCAGCGTGCTGGCCCAGCGCAGCCTGTCCAGGCTTTGTGCTTGCAGCCCCTGGCCTTGGCTGGCGGCCTGAGGCGTTGGCCAGTCGGTGCGCTGCACTTGCAGCAATTGCCAATGGCCATCCTCGAGGACCCTGGCCTGGACGGCCTGGATTCGGCTGCGCAAGCGGCCTGCGGTGTCGAACTCAAAGATGCGCACACCCTGCAGCAGGCCAGCACCCGCCGTGGCGGCCACATGGACCGAGACCGCGCGTTCCTGGTCGCCAGATCCATGCCGCTCCTTCAACCAGGCCCCGGCACCGGTGGCGATGGCGCCATCGCCTGCTGCGGCCATGGCCTTCATGTTGGCGGCCCGTACTTCGGTGTAGGGCGTGACAAGGTCACCGACCACAAAGGTCAGTGCAGCAAACAGCATGCCGGGCAGGGCGAGCAACCACAGCGCTCTGGAAGGGCCCAGCCCGGCGGTGCGCAGGATGGTGAACTCCGACGATTGGGCCAGTCTGGCCATGGCGTAGATGGTGCCGATCAGCACGGCAATCGGAAACAGCTCGTAGAAGTGCCCGGGCAGTTCAAGCAGCGCGCGCAGCACCGCGTGGCCCAGCGTGTAGCCGTTGCGGCCCACGTCATCCAGCTCATCGACGAAGTCTATGAAAAAGAACAGGCTCAGAAAGGCCAGTGAGACGAACAGCACCGACCAGCCGATGTCACGGTAGAGCAATCGACGAACTGTTTTCATGCGGTGGCATTGCCTGGCGGGCCGGCTGGCGTGGGGGCCTTGCGTCCAAGCCGCCAGCGCCACACCGCCGAACGCTCGCGCCACAGAATCAACGCCAGCCCGAGCACGAAGGCGCCGCCATGCAGCAGCAGCATGGCCGGCCCCATCGACAGTTTGCCGCTGGCGATCCAGACTTGCGACAGGTTGATCAGGTTGAAATAAGCCACAAAGGTCAGCAACGCCAGCAGCAGGTTCCAGTTGCTGGCACGCCGGGGCTGGGTGGTCGACAGGCCCACACCCAGCAGCAGCAGGTTGGCACAGGCCAGCAGCAGGCCGAATCGCCAGGCCAGCTCGGCCGGGAGGCGCGGGCTGGCCGGGTTCAACAGCGCCAGGGTGGACATGGCCTTGGGCGGCTGGGCCTTGATGTCGGCTATTCTGGTCTCGCCAACCACGACCTGGTAGCGTTGAAAGCTCGACAGAGTGCGCATGCCGCTGCGGCTGTCGGTCTCATTGCGTTGGCCCTGATCGAGTTGCAGGATCTGGTCTGCGCCTTCGGAGCGCATCACCCCTCGGTGTGCCGAGGTGACCGACTCGACGCCGCCCTGGCGTGACAGCACGAACACGTTGTGACCCTCCACACCTTCCTGGCTGGCGCGGTCGATGAAAAACACCCGGCTGCCGTCGCGCGAGCTTTGGAACACGCCGGGTGCCACACGCGACAGGTCCGAACGCTGCTCGTAACGGTCACGCAACTCAGTGCTGCTGCGGTTGCCCCAGGGCCAGACGAAGAGCAGCAGCACACCGACCACTGCCAGCACCGGCCAGGCCATTTGCAACACCGGCCGCACAAAGCGGGTCAGACCCAGGCCGCTGGCAAACCAGATCACCATCTCGCTGTCACGGTACATGCGGCCCAGCGTGACCACCACGGCGATGAACAGGCTCAGGCCCAGCATCGTGGGCAGGTGGCCCAGCGCGGTGTAGCCCAGAAACAGCACCACATCGTCAGGTGCCACGGTGCCACCTGCGGCCAGACCCAGGGTGCGAATGAGCATCATCGTGATGACGATGGTCAGGATCACCACCAGGGTGGCGCCGAAGCTTCGCGCCAGTTCGCGCCGCACAGTCGAATCGAATAACATTCTTGGCTCTACAAATCAAAGCGAATTATGGACTTCAGAGCCGTTGTGACCCCGCCCGGTGCCGCCGCCAAGCAAGCAGCCGATGCACTGATGCTGATGCTGGTGGGTCAGACCCTGCCCGAGGGCATCGACACTGGCCTGTCTGATGCCGTGGTGCAGACCATCGCCCAAGGTGACTTTTCGCTCAAGCCAGGCAAGCGGGCCTTCCTTGGCCGGGTGGTCGATGTGAAGGCACCGCGCGTGCTGGTGGTGGCCGTTCAGGGTGACGGCAGCGCCAAGGCGGTCAAGGCCGCCGCAGCCCATGGCCTGGCCTTGCTCAAGGGCTTGGGCGTGAAGCATCTGGCGGTGCAGATCGTGGGCCTGAAGTCCTTGGCTGCTGCGCATGCCCAGGCCTTGTGCGCGGCCGTGGGTGATTCGGTCTACACCTACCGCACGACCAAGCCCAGCGCAGACGCGCCGTCGCGGTTGGAGAAGGTCACGCTGCTGACGGTGAGCAAGGCCGAAGCCGTCGCTGCGCAATCGGGCCTGGACCAGGGCGCTGCAGTGGTCGAAGGCGTGACCCTGGCGCGCGAACTGGCCAACCGTCCCGGCAACCACTGCACGCCCTCGCTGCTGGCCGCCGAGGCGCGCAAGATGGCGCGCGCGCAGGGGCTGAAGATCGAAGTACTTGACCGGCGTCGACTGGAGGCGCTGGGCATGGGCAGCTTCCTGGCCGTGGCCCAGGGCTCGGATGAGCCGCCGCGCATGCTGGTCATGCACTACCAAGGCGCGGCCAGGTCCAAGCCGCCGCTGGTGCTGGTGGGCAAAGGCGTCACTTTCGACAGTGGCGGCATCTCGCTCAAACCCGGTGGCGAGATGGACGAGATGAAGTTCGACATGGGTGGCGCGGCCAGCGTCATCGGCACCATGCGTGCAGTGGCGCAGCTCAAGCCCAAGGTCAACCTGATCGGGGTGATCGTGGCCTGCGAGAACATGCCCAGCGGCCGTGCGCTCAAGCCGGGCGATGTGGTCAAGAGCATGTCGGGCCAGACCATCGAGGTGCTCAACACCGACGCCGAGGGCCGCTTGATCCTGTGCGATGCGCTGACCTATGTCGAACGGTTCAAGCCGGCCGCGGTGGTCGACATCGCCACCCTCACCGGTGCCTGCGTGGTGGCGCTGGGCAGCGTGCGGTCGGGCCTGTTCAGTGCCGATGAGGCCTTGGCGGCCGAACTGCTGAACGCGGGTGAAGCCGCACTGGACACCTGCTGGCGCATGCCGCTGGACGAGGAATACGACGAGGGCCTGAAGAGCAACTTTGCCGACATGGCCAACATCGCCGGACGCGCCGGTGGTGCGATCACGGCCGCCATGTTCCTCAAGCGTTTTACTGCCAAGATGCGATGGGCTCACCTGGACATCGCCGGCACGGCGTGGAAATCTGGCGCGGCCAAAGGTGCCACTGGCCGGCCCGTGGGCCTGCTGACCCATTGGGTGCTTGCCAACGCCGGGTGATCCGCGTCATCCCGTGCTGGCAGGACCGATGACCGAACTGCACTTTCACACCGGGGTCGACGACCCGCTGGCATACACCTGCCGCTTGCTGCGCAAGGGTTGGCGCTCCGGGCGGTCGCTGGTGGTCACTGGCACGCCGCAAACCCTGGATGAACTCGATCAACTGCTCTGGACTTTTGAGCCCGGCGAGTTCGTCCCCCACCTGCGGCTGCAGGCCGCAGGGTCGGCACCGGTGCATTTGCAGCGCACACCGATCTGGCTCGTCGACGAAGCCTTGACCGCGCCCTGGCGGGACGTGTTGGTGCACCTGGGTTCGGCAGCGGCACCCGAGCTGACGAAATTCAAGCGCCTGATCGAGGTGGTCGGTAGCTCGCCCGATCAGGCACAGGCGGGTCGTCAACGCTGGCGGCAATACCTGAGCCAGGGGCTGGAGCCTCAGAACCATCCGCAAGCCCAGTCCGAAGGCTGAGCGATTTTGCCGACACGCCTAGGGGCAAGCCCCAGCCCGTCTGTCCGGGAAACACCGGTCAACGGGTGTATCGTGTCGCCCGTTGGCAAACAACCCGACGTTGCGGGGCACATCCGCTCAATCCAATCAATCTGGAGGTTTTTCATGAAGCTCAAACTCAACGTGATCGTCGCCGCTGCTGTGGCTGTGGCGAGCGGCTCGGTGATGGCACAAGACATGGTCGTCAAGATCGGCCATGTCGGACCGGTCTCCGGTCCTCAGGCCCACTATGGCAAGGACAACGAAAACGGCGCCCGCATGGCGATTGAAGACCTCAACGCCAAGGGCGTGACCATCGGCGGCAAGAAGGTCAAGCTCGAACTGGTGGCTGAAGACGACGCTGCCGACCCCAAACAGGGCACGGCCGCTGCGCAAAAGCTGTGTGACGCCAAGGTCGCTGGCGTGGTCGGGCACCTGAACTCAGGCACCACCATTCCGGCGTCGACGATCTACAACGGCTGCGGCATCCCGATGGTCACTCCTTCGGCGACCAACCCCAAGCTGACCCAGCAAGGCTACAAGAACATATTCCGCCTGCTGGCCAATGACAACGCCCTGGGCGCTGGTCTGGCTCTGCATGCCTCGGGTACGCTCAAGCTCAAGACCGTGGCCATCATCGACGACCGCACCGCCTATGGCCAGGGTGTGGCCGAGGTGTTCAAGAAGATTGCCGCGTCCAAGGGCATCCAGGTCGTTGACGAGCAGTTCACGAGCGACAAGGCGACCGACTTCATGGCCATCCTGACTGCGATCAAGGGCAAGAAGCCGGACGGCGTGTTCTTCGGCGGCATGGATCCCCAGGCCGGCCCGATGCTGCGCCAGATGGACCAGCTGGGCATGAGCAACGTGAAGTTCTTCGGTGGCGACGGCATCTGCACCGCCAAGCTCGCTGAGTTGTCTGGTGGTGCCAAGTCGCTGGGCAACGTGGTCTGCGCCGAAGGCGGTGCCTCGCTGGACAAGATGCCCGGCGGCAAGGCCTGGAAGGCTCGCTACGACGCCAAGTACCCTGGTCAGTTCCAGGTTTACTCGCCGTACACCTATGACGCGGTGCATGTGCTGGTGGACGCGATGGTCAAGGCCAGCTCGGCCGACCCGAAAGTCTATTTGTCCAAGCTGGCCGACGTGAACTACCAGGGCGTGACGACCAGGGTCCAGTTCGAGGCTGACGGTGAGCTGAAGAACCCGGCCATGTCGCTGTACCAGTACAAGGACGGCAAGAAGTCTGCGCTGAACTGATCAGCCAGATCTTGATGCACAAAGGGGCGCCAGTGGCGCCCCTTTGCTTTGGTTGTTCCATGCCCCGTCAGGCGGGCCTGGCCACACGCCAGATCTGGCGGGCGTACTCACCGATGGTGCGGTCGGCCGAGAACGGGCCCATGCCGGCGACATTGAGAATGGCCTTGCGCTGCCATGCGGCCGGGTCCTGGTACAGGCCGTCGACCCTGTGCTGGGCCTGCACATAGTCGTCGTAGTCGGCCAGCAGCAGGTAGTGGTCGCCACCCCACAGCAGCGAGTCCACCAGCGCACGGTAGCGGTTGGGCTCGTCGGGCGAAAAAGCACCAGCGCCGATGCTGTCGAGCACAGCGCGCAGGGCAGGATGGCCCTCGACCAAGCGCATGGGCTGGTAGCCGGCGGCGCGAATGGCGGCCACCTCGGGTGTCTTGCGGCCGAAGATAAAGATGTTGTCGTCTCCGACCTGCTCGCGGATCTCGATGTTCGCGCCGTCATCGGTGCCGATGGTCAGCGCGCCATTGAGCGCGAGCTTCATGTTGCCGGTGCCGGATGCTTCGGTGCCAGCGGTGGAAATCTGCTCGGACAGATCGGCGCCGGGCATGATGGTCTCGGCCACCGACACGCCATAGTTCGGAATGAACACCAGCTTGAGCTTGCCGCCGATGCGCGGGTCATGGTTGATCACCGCGCCCAGGTCATGGATCAGCCGAATGATCTGCTTGGCCGTGTGGTAGCTGGACGCGGCCTTGCCGGCAAAGATCACCGTGCGTGGCACCCAAGGCGCGTCGGGCGTGGCCAGGATGGCCTGGTAACGCGTGACCACGTGCAGCAAGTTCAGCAGCTGTCGCTTGTATTCGTGGATGCGTTTGACCTGCACATCGAACAGACTGTTGGCGTCCACCACCAGGCCGGTGGTGCTTTTGATCAATGCCGCCAGGCGTCGCTTGTTGGCCAGCTTCACCACCGCAAAGGCTTCGCGAAAGCCCGCGTCCTCGGCCAGCGGCCTGAGTTGCTGAAGCTGGTCGAGGTCGCCGCGCCAGCCCGCGCCCAGGTGCTGGTCCAGCAGCCCGGCCAGGCCCGGATTGGCCTGGGCCAGCCAGCGCCTGGGCGTGACGCCGTTGGTCATGTTGGTGAAACGCTCGGGCCACAGCGCCGCAAAGTCGGCAAAGATGGTCTTGACCAGCAGCTTGCTGTGCAGTGCCGATACACCGTTGACCTGGTGGCTGCCCACGATGGCCAGGTGGGCCATGCGCACGCGGCGTTCACTGCCTTCGTCCACCAGCGACAGCCGGCGCTGGAAGTCCATGTCGCCCGGACGCAGCGCCTGCGCCAGCAACAGAAAATCGTGGTTGATTCGGAAGATGATTTCCAGATGCCGGGGCAGCACCTGCTGCAGCAGCGCCACCGGCCAGGTTTCCAGCGCCTCGGGCATCAGCGTGTGGTTGGTGTAGCTGAAGACCGCGCCGGTGATGGCCCAGGCCGCCGCCCAGACCATGCCGTGCTCGTCCACCAGAAGCCGCATCAGCTCGGCCACGCCGATCGACGGGTGGGTGTCGTTGAGATGGATGGCTGAAAACTCGGCCAGCTGGGTCAGGTTGCCATGCTCGGCCAGGTGCCGGGCCAGGATGTCCTGGATCGACGCCGAGGTGAAGAAGTACTCCTGACGCAGGCGCAGTTCACGCCCTGCCGACGTGCTGTCGTTGGGGTACAGCACCCAAGAGATGTTCTCGAACTGGTTTTTGAATTCGGCCGCGCGGGCATAGTCGCCACTGTTGAAGGTCTGCAGGTCGATATGGGCTGGCGCCACGGCCTGCCACAACCTCAGGGTGCTCACACGCTGGCTGCCCTGACCGGGAATGACATGGTCATAGGCTTTGGCATTGACCACACCCGCTGGCCGCCAGACCGGCGCGCTGTCGGGCGATTCGCTTCGCTCGACCCATCCGCCAAAGCGCACCGGGTAGCTGATGCCCGGGCGCGCAAATTCCCAGGGCGTGCCGTCCTCCAGCCAGGGATCAGGGTGCTCGACCTGGCGACCGCCCTGAATGGTTTGCGCAAACATGCCGAACTCATAGCGGATGCCGTAGCCGAAGGACGGCAGACCCAGCGTGGCCATCGAGTCAAGGAAGCAGGCCGCCAGCCGGCCCAGGCCACCATTGCCCAGCGCCGCATCAGGTTCCAGCACCTGAATGTCCTCCAGCCGCTGGGCATGCTGTTGTGCAGCGCCGCAGGCGGCGCGATCCAGATTCAGGGCGGCGAGCGCGTTGCCCAGACTGCGGCCGATCAGGAACTCCATTGACAGATAGTTGACGCGGCGCACCTTGGCCGCGCGGTCGGCGCTGTCACCGGCCACCCAGCGCTGCGACAACTCGGCCCGCGCCACTTGCGCCACGGCGTCCAGCAAGTCATGCGGCCGCGCCTGGTCGGGCGCGACGCCCACGGTGTGCAGCAGATGGTGGTTGACGCGCTCGACCATCGTGGTGGCTTCGTCAGCAGTGTTTGGCGTGGTGCTCATGGGTAATCTCTGGTTCAGCCACGGTATGCGGCGCCGGGCCAGGCGGTTTTGACCTGATCAATCCGACATTATTCATGCCTGAACGCAGCGAAAGCGCCTGATGGTCGTGGCACCATGCATCTTGATGCAGCGCTGTAACCCGCAGCAGCGCGCGCCAATGCGAAGATCAGACGGCACACAGGAGACGCCATGCCCAACTCGCAACTCAAGCAAAGCCTGGATCTGCCACGGCGCACCGTGGCGCTGGTATTGGCCGGCGGCCGAGGCAGCCGCCTCAAAGACCTGACTGACCGCCGCGCCAAGCCGGCGGTGTATTTCGGTGGCAAGTTTCGCATCATCGACTTCGCACTGTCGAACTGCCTGAACTCGGGCCTCCGACGTATCGGCGTGATCACCCAGTACAAAAGCCACAGCCTGCTGCGCCACCTGCAGCGCGGCTGGGCCTTCCTGAAGAGCGAGATGAACGAGTTCGTCGACCTGCTGCCGGCGCAGCAGCGGGTCGACGAAGAAAGCTGGTACCGGGGGACGGCCGACGCCGTGTACCAGAACATCGACATCCTGGAAAGCTACGAGGCCGACTTCATCGTCGTGCTGGCGGGCGACCACATCTACCGCATGAACTACGCGCTGATGCTGGCCGACCATGTGGCGCAGGGCCGTGAATGCACGGTAGGCTGCATCGAGGTGCCGCGCAGCGAGGCTTCGGCCTTTGGCGTGATGGCGGTGGACGAGCAGCGCCGCATCATCGACTTCGTCGAGAAGCCGGCCGACCCGCCGGCCATGCCCGGTCATCCCGATGTCAGCCTGGCCAGCATGGGCATCTACATCTTCAATGCGAAGTACCTCTACCGAGAGTTGCAGCGCGACATTGAAGACCCCGAATCGAGCCATGATTTTGGCAAGGACATCATCCCGGCAGCGGTTCGGCGTGGCCAGGCGGTGGCACACCCGTTCAGCCAGAGCTGCGTGGGCAACAAGGATGGTGCCGAACCCTATTGGCGCGACGTGGGCACCATCGACGCCTACTGGGACGCCAACATCGACCTGACGGCCACCGACCCCGAATTGAACCTGTATGACCGGCTGTGGCCGATCTGGACCTACCAGCCGCAGCTGCCGCCGGCCAAGTTCGTGCACAACCAGGACGCCCGGCGCGGCATGGCCGTGGAGTCGATGGTCTCGGGCGGCTGCATCGTTTCGGGCAGCGTGTTCCGTTCGATGCTGTTCTCCAGCGTACGGGTGCACTCGCATGCCCAGGTGAACTGGAGCGTGCTGTTGCCTGGCGTGCAGGTCGGCCGGCGTGCGCGCCTGACCAAGGTGATCGTCGACCGGGGTTGCAGCATCCCGGACGACATGGTGGTCGGCGAGGATGCCGAGTTGGATGCCCAGCGCTTTCACCGCAGCGAGCGCGGCATCACCCTCATCACGCGCAACATGCTCGACGCGCTGGGCATGCCGGTGGTGGCCGCCTGATGCGCGTGCTGCATGTGGCCAGCGAGGTCTACCCGCTGATCAAGACCGGTGGCCTGGCCGATGTGGTGGCGGCGTTGCCACCGGCCCTGGCCGAGTTGGGTGCCGATGTGCGGCTGCTGCTGCCGGGCCTGCCGGCGGTGCTCGACGCCGTTCAATCCCCTCGCCTGGTGCTGCAGATCGGCGCCTGTTTTGGCGCGATGCGGGTCAGCCTGCTGCTGGCACGGATGCCCGGCAGCCAGCTGCCGGTGTATATCGTGGATGCACCTTACCTCTATCGCCGAGCTGGCAGCCCCTACCAAAGCAGTGACGGCCGGGAATGGCCAGACAACTTGCAGCGCTTCGGCCTGCTGGGCTGGGTTGCGGCTCATCTGGCCGCCGGCGACGCCGACCTGAAGTGGCAGCCCGACGTGCTGCATGCCCACGACTGGCATGCAGCGCTGGCCTGCGCCTTCATGGCAGAGAACCGCCACCACCGCGCACGCTCGGTGTTCACCGTGCACAACCTGGCGTTCCAGGGGCTGTTTGCGCTGGACGATTGGCCCTTGTTGGGCATCAGGTCGCACCTGCTGTCGTCGGCAGGGCTGGAGTACCACGGCCAGTTGTCGTTCATGAAGGCAGGACTGAAGTATGCCGACCGAATCACCACGGTGAGCCCGCGCTACGCGCGGGAGATTGCCACGGCAGAATTCGGCTGCGGTCTGGACGGCGTGATCCGTGGGCGAGGTGCTGCGGTGCTGGGCATCCTCAACGGCATCGACGAAGCGGTCTGGAACCCAGCCTCCGACCCGGCCATCGCGGCCCGCTATGACGCCGAGCGGCTGCAGGGCAAGCTGGCCTGCAGGCTGGACCTGCAGCAGGCAGCAGGCCTGGCGCCTGACGGGCAGGCGCTGTTGATCAGCCTGGTCAGCCGATTGACCAGTCAGAAGGGCCTTGACCTGGTGCTGGCAGCCTTGCCGGCGTTGGTGGGCCAAGGTGTGCAGCTGGCCGTGCAAGGCACTGGCGATGCGGCCTTTGAAACCGCTCTGCAGGCCGCAGCAAGGGCCCACCCAGGCCGCGTGGCGGTGCACATCGGCTACGACGAAGCCCGTGCCCACCGCATGATTGCGGGCGCCGACGTGGTCGCCGTGCCGTCCCGCTTCGAGCCCTGCGGCCTGACCCAGCTCTACGGCCTGCGCTACGGCACGCTGCCGCTGGTGCGTGAGGTCGGAGGCCTGGCCGACACCGTTGACGATGGGCAGACCGGCTTTGTGTTTGCCCAGGCCACGCCGCAGGCGCTGCAAGCCTGTGTGCAGCGGGCCGTGCAGGCCCGGGCCGACGCCAGTGCCTGGCAGACCATGCTGCAGCGGGCCATGGCACGGCCGCTGGGCTGGGCTGGTCCGGCGCGGCAATACATGACGCTCTACCAGCAGTTGGCTGACGAGGCCAACGGCGCGTTTTGCTGAGAGCCCGCAATGCCATGCCGTGGCACTCGGTTTGCACCGAGTCTGAAAACCCGGATCTGCCAAGATGATGGGCCTGCAAACGTGACACAGGACCAGAGATGCGCGTGACACCGACCTGCGACCTCTGCGATCTGCACAGGGCCGACACAAGCGGACAGTTTCGGGTATTGCCTCCCTGCTTCCACGACTATGGCGGCCGTCCGGCCTTTGCCGGCATGGTCGTCACCGTGCAGTGCCTGGACGACAACAGTTCAGTCAAGTCGATGGTGGAGTCGGCGGGGCAAGGCCGGGTGTTGGTGGTCGATGGCGGCGCGTCGCTGCGCCGGGCCCTGGTCGGTGGCAACCTGGCCGCAGCGGCTGCCCGCAACGGCTGGGCCGGCGTGGTCGTGAACGGCTGTGTGCGTGACAGGTCCGAACTGGCTCGCACCGATCTGGGCATTCGTGCCTTGGCGCTGATGCCCTTGCCTACCGAGCGGCAGCAGCCCGGGCGGACTGAGCTGCCGGTTCAGATCCAGGGTGTCTGGCTTCGTCCGGGCGACTGGCTGGTAGCCGACGCCGACGGCATCGTCGTGCTGGCTGCGGCCCCGAATTGATGCGCGCCGCCGTCGCCATTCCGGCTGACAACGATGCCGTGGCTGGCGCAGCCAGGCGCTGCCAGCGGCTGGTGCGTCGGCACGCATTGACTGCAGCCGGGGTGTCCATGGTGCCGCTGCCGGGTCTGGATTGGCTGACCGACATTGCCGTGCTGATGCGATTGCTGCCAGCCATCAATGCCGAGTTCGGCCTCAGTCCGGCCCAGGTCGAGCGCTTGTCGCCGCAAAGGCAGGTGGTGGTCTACCGTGCCCTGTCGGCCGTTGGCGGCCTGGTTGCTGGCAAGCTGGTGACCAAGGAGTTGGTGCTCGCGATGCTGAAATCGGTCGGCGTGCGCCTGACCACCCAGCAGGCCAGCAAGTACCTGCCGGTGGCGGGCCAGGCGCTGTCAGCGGTGCTGACCTATTCGGCGCTGAAGTTTGTCTGCAACCAGCACATTTCGCAGTGCGAGGCGGTGGCCAGGCAACTGATGCTGCCGGCGCCGGACCGGCCGGATTCAACAGCCAGCTAGAATACGCATCAGTCGGGGCGTAGCGCAGCCTGGTAGCGCATCTGGTTTGGGACCAGAGGGTCGAAGGTTCGAATCCTTTCGCCCCGACCACTCATGTTTGACTCAAGCGCGCGCCTGCACCGTCCGGCACCGACGCTTAGCCAGCCGGCAGGCCCCTGCTGCGCCGCCGGGTGGCGAGCAATGCCACCAACGCCACGCCCGACAGGGCCAGACTCCCAGGCTCGGGCAGTTTGCTCGCTGTGTTCGATGGCCGGCAGTTGAAGACCACATAGTCTTGCGCCACGCTGCTGTACAAGCGCGTGGCATTGAAGATTTTCGGCGTGCCTGGGGCCAGCACTGCAACCGGCCAGCCATTGGCCAATTGAATTTGCTTCGTTGAACCGCCTCTCTCCAGGCGAAACGCACTGCTTCCCAGGTCCAGCCCGTTCGCTGATTCGTTGACGATTTCCCAGGTGGCGAGCTCAAATGCCGCGCTGGTGTCGGCGTAGTTGACGGCCGCACCTGCCAGCGTATACAGCTTGCCCATCAGATCTTCTTTCCTGCTGGTGAATCCGTTGGCCGTACCGATGCCGACCAAGGTGTAGGTGTAGCTTGTATCCCAGCTGACGCTCTGAAAGATGTCGGGGCAATAAGTCAGGAAGGACCGGCTGCTGCCGTTCTCGGTCCAGAGGCCATGCAGGCGACCCGCAGAGATATAGCCGCTGGTCAGGCCGGTGTCCACTGAGGCATGGCCGTCGCTGAAGCCGGTCATTCGCAGGCTGATGTCGGTACCGCTGCCCAGTGTGCCGGCGCTGGCCAGGCCGGTGGCGCAGAGGGCGCTCACGGTCAGTAGGAATCGAATGGTCAGGTGCATCAGGGGTCCTGTGTCGCTGGTGGAAGCGGCACTGCCCGGCTGTGCCGAACCTTATGCGGCTCTGTGCCACACCGTGCGTGAACAAGTGGCGCCTGCCGGCGGCCAGGACAGGCAAGCCTGCGTCTGGCAGGCTTTTGCATGACAACCTGGCGCTTTGAACGGGCGGGAGCTGTGAACCCGATCGAGCTCGACGGGGATTCGGTCGAGGTTTCCGCACGGCGCTGATCTGCGTCGCCGACACGTTGGCCAGCGCGGCAGCGACCGACGCAACAGCGCATGGCTGAGTGCGATGTGCGTGACCACCGATTAGGCTTGAACCACTGATCTTCAGCCCACCAAGGTGCACCGCGATGACCAATCTCTGCACGCCTTCCGGCCCACTCGCCGGTTACGAGTTGCGCTTCGACTCGTTGTTCATCGAAGGCCGAGGCCTGACCTTCCCTTGTGACGCAACCGGCCGGGTCGATCTGGACAATCTGAGCGAACGCGCGCGCTCGAACTATCTGTATGCGCGGGCCGTGATTGGGCGTGAGTTCCGCTTGCCTGCGGTGCATTGCCATGGGCCCGAGATACGGTCTTAGGTGCCGGATCGAGCGGGCTCAGGCCGGGCCTGTGCAGCCTGGACCTTCAGCGCAACTGGCTCATGGCCTTCCTGCTTTGCAAGCGCAGCATCATGTCTTCGCCCAGGGGCCTGGTCTGAATGAATTGCCAGTCATTGCTCTGGGGCAGACAGTCGAGCTCTGGCAGCTTGGCCAAGCCGAGGCCGGGTCCAAGCAGTTTGGGCGCCAGGTAGAGCAGCAGTTCGTCAACCAGGCCAGCCTGCAACAGCGCAGCATTGAGTGTGGCGCCGGCTTCGACATGCAGTTCGTTGACATTTTCATCAGCAAGCAGCTGCAGCAGTGCGGGCAGGTCGACCTGACCATGGGCACCCGCCAGGCGACGAAGCCGTGCGCCGGCACGCTGCAGGGCCGAAGCACGGACTGGCTCGTCAGCCGCGTGAATGACCAGGCAGCGGCCATCCGAGGCCAGCACCTGCGCGGTGTCAGGCATGCGCAACCGGGAATCAAGCACCACGCGCAGCGGTTGCACCTTGGTGGGCACCAGGCGCACATCAAGGCGCGGGTCGTCCTGAATGATGGTGCCACTGCCTGTCAACACGGCGCCGGCGCGGCGGCGCCAGGCGTGGCCGTCGGCGCGGGCGGCGGCGCCGGTGATCCATTGGCTGCGACCGTCGGGCAGCGCCGTTCGGCCGTCCAGACTGGCAGCAAGCTTCATCCGTACCCAGGGCCGTTGCCTGAGTACGCGCGAGAAAAAGCCGATGTTCAGCGCAATGGCAGCCTGGGTGAAGGGACCGGGTTCGGCCAGGTCGACGCGGACACCGGCAGCGCGCAAGCGCTGCACGCCACGGCCGGCAACGCTGGCAAAGGGGTCGGTGGTACCCACAACGACCCTGGCCAGTCCCGCTGACACCAGCGCGTCGGCGCAAGGTGGGGTGCGGCCATGGTGGGCGCAGGGTTCCAGACTGACCCAGGCGGTGCCGCCTTTGACCGACCGGCCAAGTGCCGCTGCCTGGCGCAGCGCCATCACCTCGGCATGGGCGCCCCCGGCCTGCTGAGTGAAGCCTTCACCGACCAATTGACCCTGCGCATCGTTGAGCACGCAACCCACCCTCGGGTTGGGCTCGGACAGACCGATCGACGACTCAGCCAGGCTCAGCGCGCGCTGCAGCAGCGCGAGGTCGGCGGGGGTCAGGGCCATTCAGGGCTGGTGGGGCAGGGTGTTGGGGTTGACCAAGTCGGTGGCGCCGGCCGTGGCTGCAGGGCAACTCTCGGTCGACCTGATGACCAGGAAATTCTGGTTGCTCAGGCTGCCGATCACCCGCTGATTGCAGGTGTCCGCATCGGCCGTTCGGCAATAGGTACGCGGATGATCCACGTTGACCGTGTACTGGCGGCTGGACTTGGTGTACCGGCAGACCTTGTAAGCGGACGTGCCGCCCGGCACAGTGTCGCCGTTGGCGTAGGTCGCCACCAAGCTCAGATCCAGCTTGCCGCCCCAACCCTGGCTGCTGTCGGTCAGATAGATCAGGCAGGCATAAGCCACCGCACTTCGTGCCGAAGCCAGGACGGCACTGGTCGGTGAATTGGCGTAGCACTTTGGGGTTCCGCTCTGATTGACCGGTGAATTGAAGCCAAGCTCATTCAGGAAGACCAGCGGGATGCTGGCATGGAGAGGCAGCGCCGGGCCTGCTGGCGCCAGCGCGTCAGCCGAGGTCACGCCAGTGCCGCCGTGAAACCGTACGGTGCCGCTGACCAGTCGGCCAGCGACAGCGACGCAACTGCTCAGGTCAGCGAGGGTGATCGCGGCCTGATTAACCGTGACACCGGTGCAGACGCTCTTCACCGTGCCGGTCAGATTGTCAAAGCGCCAGACCACGTCATCGCCAGGGGAGGGCTTGAAGGCGCTGGTGCCGCCTGGAATTTCCACCGCCTGACTGGGGATGGTCTGGTGCCGGCCCACGCGCAGGGCCTGGGCGCCAGCCCTCGGCGGGACCGAAAGCATGCCCGACAGCAGGGGTTGCAAGCTGCCGACCACGCTGTCCAAGGTCACGCTGCGGTTCTGCGCGCTGCGGTCGGTCCAGCGCACCACAACACGCACCACCTTGTGCATGGTGTTGGCCGGTGCGTTCACCGTGCGTGTCAGGGCGTAGCTGGTGTTGCTGGTGTCGCCCGGCAAGGTGACATCACGCGAGGCCGTCGTATCCAGTTCTTGCCAGGATGGGTTGGCCTGACCGGCGATGGGCAAGACGTCGTTGAAAAACCGAATCTGCTCAATTTCTTCAGACGCCAATCTGGTGGCCTCCGTGACCTGTCGCGCCACATCGTTGTTATACCGCAGCGTGGTTTGCACGCCCAGCAAGGCCATCATGCCGAACGCCATCACAGCCAGGGCTACCAGCGCTTCGATCAATGAAACGCCGGTGACGGGTCGACGCAGGGTCTTGGCAGTCATGGCAGGTTCGGTCTGCCCCAACTGCCAGGCGCGCGCACAAACGAGCCATAGCTGAGGCGAATGGTGTCGAGGACTTCTTGCTCGTACTTGATGGTGGCGGTGGTGCTGGCGCTGAAATTGTTGGCGGCGACCAGAGCGCCTCGCACCATCGCGGTGGTGGCGGCACCCGACCATTGGATGTCGGTGGCATAGAGGAAGCCAACGATCTGTGTCGCGGCCTGGATCGTCAGTGTGCCCGTGACGATGACCATCACGGGCTCGGCATCGCTGCCCAGCACGCCGCCTGCAGGTGCTGCATCGATGGTCAGGTTGCCGATCATCCACGCGGTGCGCTGTGGAAAATTATTGAGCTGAGCCACCAGATCGGCCGTGGTGCAGCCTGCCGCGCAATTGACCTGGCGCAGCGCGGGCTGTTTGCGGTAGAGCACCGGGTCCATGCCAAAGGTGCCACGGAAGAATCGATCGTTGATCGTGAACTGCTCTGCCGCCGTGGGTGGCACCAGCAAGCCGTCGTTGGCGACCAGTCCGTTGCCGGTGCTGCCAGCAGGGCCCAGAAGCTGGCTGCCTGCGAGGAACGAAACAGCGCCTCCGGCGTGGGCGCTCAGCCCGGTGGCAGCATCACCATTGGCGATGTTGAGCAACGAGGTGGTCGCGTTGATCGTGCCCCCTGTGGTCAGCGCGGCCAGAGGTCGGGTCGGCAGGGCGCGCAGCAGGCCCAAGGTGCCGCGCACCTCAGCGATCGCGTCCACCGAAGGCTCTCTGGCATCGGACACACAAGAGCCGCTGCCGCTGCCGGTGCTGGCGCAGCCCCGCACATCAGCCGCAATCATGCCCGCCCGGGAACTCGGCCCCCCTGGAAACTGGCGGCGCAGGCGGAACGCCGTACCACCGCCGTCCATCGGCCAGTCGAGCACGGCGTTGGGGCTGGGTTTGGCTGTGCCATTGACCGGGCAGATGCAGGTCAGGTTGGCGCCCAGGCTGATGCAGCCCGGGAACAGTTCGTCGGCGTTGTTGTACGGTCCGACCATGCTGTAGGCGCCATCGGCTGCACGGCTGAGGTAGCGGCGTCGGAAGTCGACATCGGTGGCGGTGGTGCTGGGTCGGCACTGAAGGTCGATCCGCCCACCGTTGAGCATGGACAGCGTCCAGTCCAGCCCGGAGTCCGCCGCCACCAGGGCGCGTTCTGCGCGGTAGCTGTTGGCGGTGGTGCGCTGCTCGAACACCAGGTTGCGGTTGGTGTAGGCGGCGACCAGGGCCATGATGAAGAACATCACCATCACCATCATCAGAGCGGCCATGCCGCGGGCTGGCCTCACACCCCTGCCTGAACTGGCGCGGCGGGGGCTCAAGGGCACACCTCTTCAATCGGGTCGTTGCGCAGCCGCAGGCGGCTGCGGGTGCTGCGCTGCACGCTGTGGTCATGCACCGCCCTCGCGCTGATTTCCAGTGTGGCGTCGCGCATGGTCTGGAACATCGGGCATCCTGTGGGCCCGACGACGGGGCACTGCTCACTGCAGGACAAGGCATGTCGACGGGCGTTGAGCGTGATGCTGAAGGCCGTGACTTCCAGCACATTGGGGTCGGTCAGTGTTTGCCAATTGTCGATGCTGACCATGACCTCAATGGTCTTGGCCGTGCCGTTGTATCGGAAGCCGCTGCGGTCACGGTCATCGACCATGTTGTTGTCCACGCCGACGACCACGCCGTCGGACTCATCCAATGCCCGATCGAATTCGATCGATGCGGTTCCCGTCGGCGCCACAGCAGGCAGCAGCCGGTTGTAGGGATTGGCCAGGCCGGCGGCCAGGGTGTCAGGCCAGACCGTGCGCCAGGCCTGGGCCCAGTAGCCGGCACGGCGCATGTCTCGCGTGACCATGTCTGCGGCCGCGCGAATGTCTTGCTGCACTTGGGCCTCAAGCAACAGTCGTCTGGTGTCACTCAATTGGCTGGTCATCACCACGGTCGCGCCAGCCAGGATGAACAGACTGATGGTGATGCCGATCATCAGCTCCACCAACGACAAACCCCGCGCGGGCAGGCCATTGGCGAGCCTGGCGCGCTGGGCTGCCGTGGCGGGTGCCCGCTGATTTCTCATGCGCATGGCAGCTTGGTCGGTCTGGTGACGACGGCTCATGTCGGGCAGGCCGGGAAGCGTGGGGCATGACCGCTTACCGAGCAGATGCTTGGTTGGCCAGCCGCGCCCGTGAGCACCCGCAGATGACCGCCGAGCGTGCTTTGAACGTCGATCGTCAGCTTCACGGCGCTGATGGCCAGTCCGGTGGTGGATTCAAAGACCAAGGCCGACGGCGTGCCGGTCAAGGGCCGGACGCTGACCTGGTCGCTTGCGGGCAGATCGACGGTCTTGAGCTCGGTCGGGACCGGCGCGCCTGGCGTAAATGCACTGCAGTAGGGTCGGGCAGACCGTGCGCACGAGCAGCTTGTGAACTGGATGAAGTTGTGGACCATGTAGCAGGTTTTGGCGGCGTTGCTGGCAAAGCCGATGCGCATGGGCCTGCTGGCCTTCATTTGCTCAGAGCGCGCATAGCGCAGGTCCGACGCCAGTTCGGAGGCCACACCCACCAGGCGCTGGCGGGCGATGAACTTGCTCATCGAGGGCAGTGCCATGGCCAGCAGCGCGGCGGCGATGCCGAGCGCGACCAACATTTCGACCAAGGTCAGTCCGGACTTTCGCCCGGGGTGGTTCAGGAAAATGCCACGCCGCAGCATCACTTGGTCCAGCAGCGGTCGGGCGTCGCGGTATAGACCGCACCCGCGCTGTTGAGCGACGAATACACGATGCTGCCCGCAGAGACGGTAACTCGCAGCGTGCGGCAGTTGGTGTCGGCCGTCTGCGATCGGTCGCTCTTGGCGCTGGCCTGGACAACATAGGCAGTCGCTGAGGCCGAGCCGGCGACGACTGACAGTGCATACAGGCCCTCCGGCGACGCGGAGGACAGGCCCAGGTCGGTCAGACTTTCGGAGTACGCGGTGTTGTTGGTGCGGTGCCGTTCTTCGGCCTGCATGGCCAGGGCCAGAGCAGCATATGCATCGGCACGCCGGCCTTTGCGGATGGCGTCCATGAAGGTGGGATACGCCACTGCAGACAGGATGGCCAACACCGTCACGGCGATCATCAACTCGATCATCGTGAACCCGCGTCGGCGGGCGAGAAAGGGCTTCAGGCGGTACATGCGTGCATTATTCGCAGGATCAGTCCGGTTGCCATGTCGCCGGCCGCCGTTTGTCGGCGGGGTCGCGCCGTTCGTCGCAGCACCCCCTGAACACGGGGACTGATTGCCGGGCAAGCGCACTCAGCGGCACGCCGGGTAGCCTGGCGTGGCATTGGGCGTGCAACTGCGCGTACGCCCCACGATGTTGACGATCTGGTGCACGATTTGGCCTTCGCGGTTGGCGAGCACGAAGGTCGCAGTGGGTGTTACCGTGCCCTTGCCGGCATCGAACACCACCGATCGGCCCGTGCGGCCCAGTGACACACCGCTGGATAGTGCCTGGCTACTGACCTGAAACAGCCGGGCACCGACATCACAACTGGCGCGGCCGGCGGCATCGCACCGGCACTGTGCCGCCGCGCCGGTGTGCACCATGTAGCAGCTGCCACCATCGTCAGTGGCCTGCAGGGTCAGGCGCACCGGACGGTTCATGGCACGGGCCTGTGACCTGGCGTACTGCACGTCGGTCTCGAGCGCAGCTGCCTGAGCCGACAGCAACTGGCGTTGTTGCACGGCCTGAAAGGCGGGCAGGGCCTGGCCCAGAACCGCACCGGTGATGGCCATCGAACACAGCAACTCGACCATGCCCAAGCCACGCTGGACGTGCGCGCGCGGCTGCTGCTGGCCAGTAGAGCGGATGGAGCGGATGGGGCTGACCATGAAAATCTCCCAGTGGGTGAACGGTGAGTCCACTGTAGAAATTCGCGGCCGGGCGCGCGTCGCCCCGAGGGGGGCGTCGTTGGGGGATGCGGTGGGGGATGAGGTGGCACTACCACCGGGCCGGCATCACCCCAGAAAGGGGGGGGCTGCCTGCGCTGCGGCGGTTGGGGGCCGGCGCCGGCCGGTCCCAGGGACCATCAGATGTCGCGGATCAGTTGCCTGAACTCGTCCACATCTTCGAAGCTGCGGTAGACCGACGCAAAGCGCACATAGGCCACTTTGTCGATGCGCTTGAGTTCTTGCATCACCAGTTCGCCCAGGCGTGCGCTGGGTACCTCACGCTCTCCGCTGGCCAGAAGCTCGTCACGAATGCGCTCGATCGCCGCGTCAACCTTGTCCAGGCTGACCGCGCGTTTGCGCAGTGCCAAGGTCATGGAGCCACGCAGCTTGCTGGCGTCGAATTCCTCGCGCGCGCCGTCTCGCTTGACCACTGCCGGCATGGCCATCTCGGCGCGTTCGTAAGTGGTGAAGCGCTTGTCGCACTTCAGGCAGCGGCGACGTCGACGATTGACATCGCCTTCGTCGGAGTCGCGCGTCTCCACCACTTGAGTGTCCGGGTGGGCACAGTAGGGGCAGCGCATGGATTGGGACCTGTGGCAGCAGTGAGGGCGCTTGGCCAGGGCCAGGGCGGTTCGGATCTGGCCCGGATCAGCGGTAGACGGGGAACTGCACTGTCAGTGCCGCCACCTTGCTGCGCACCTGCGCCAGCATGGCCGAATCTTCCGGCTGGTCGAGCATGTCGGCGATGAGATGGGCCACCTGCCGGGATTGCGCCAGCCCGAAACCGCGGGTGGTCATGGCCGGAGAGCCCAGGCGGATGCCGCTCGTCACCATCGGCTTCTGCGGGTCGTTCGGAATCGCGTTCTTGTTGCAGGTGATGTGCGCCTGGCCCAGCAAGGCTTCCGCTTGCTTGCCGGTGAGGCCCTTCGCGCGCAGGTCAACCAACATGACGTGGCTCTCGGTCCGGCCCGAGACAATGCGCAGGCCGCGCTCGACCAGGGTCTGCGCCAGCGCGGCGGCGTTGGCCACCACCTGCGTCTGGTAGGTCTTGAAATCAGGCGACAAGGCCTCTTGCAGCGCCACCGCCTTGGCAGCAATGACATGCATCAAGGGGCCACCCTGGATGCCAGGAAAGATGGCGCTGTTGATCTGCTTGGCAAAGGCGTCCTTCATCAGGATCAGCCCGCCGCGCGGTCCACGCAAAGTCTTGTGCGTGGTGCTGGTCACCACGTCGGCGTGTGGCACCGGGTTGGGGTACACCCCAGCGGCGATCAGGCCGGCATAGTGCGCCATGTCGACCATGAAAAACGCGCCCACCGCCTTGGCCACGCGGGCAAAGCGCTCAAAATCGATGCGCAAAGAATAGGCCGAGGCGCCGGCAATGATCAGCTTGGGGCGGTGCTCGTGGGCCAGGCGCTCCATCGCGTCGTAGTCGATCGCTTCCTGGGCATCCAGCCCATAGCTGACCACCTTGAACCACTTGCCGCTCATGTTCAGCGGCATGCCGTGGGTCAGGTGGCCGCCTTCGGCCAGGCTCATGCCCATGACCGTGTCGCCCGGTTGCAGCAGGCCAAAGAACACGGCCTGATTGGCCTGCGAACCCGAATTGGGCTGCACGTTGGCATTTTCAGCACCGAACAAGCGCTTGGCGCGGTCGATGGCCAGTTGCTCCACCACGTCGACATGCTCGCAGCCACCGTAGTAGCGCTTGCCCGGGTAGCCTTCGGCGTACTTGTTGGTCAGCTGCGAGCCTTGGGCCTGCATCACGGCGGGCGAGGCGTAGTTCTCGCTGGCGATGAGTTCGATGTGCGCCTCCTGGCGCGCGTCCTCGGCCTGGATGGCGGCCCAGAGATCGGGGTCGGTCTGGGCAACGGTGGATTGTTGGCGGTCAAACATGGTGGGCAGTCCTGTGCGTGCTGATGGACCCGGGTCGCCGCGCCGCGATCAGGCTGATCGGCAGCGGTGCAACGGGTTGCCCAGGCGAACGGCTGATTCGGCGCACTGCGGCTGCAGCGGCCTGCGCTTCCTGATGGTGATCCACCTTGAGGCCGACGCAGAAAAACGCCAGCCCTTATCGCCAGTTGCGCAAGAGAAAGTAGTGTAGCGGAGCAGGGCTGGCCACCCGGCCGGCCTCGCCTCAGTCCAGCAGGGCAACCCGCTGCGCCAGGGCGCGGGCCGGGGTAGACGCCGGAGCGCTGGTCGATGCCGGCACCAGGGCGGGCGACGTGCTGGGTAGCGGCGCGTTGAACGCGACGCGTTTTCCATTGAGCACTTGCTTCATGTGGGTCTGCTCTGCCAGCACCTTTGCGGCATAGCCGCCGTCATCGGCCATGTTCGCCGCGCCCACGTAGTAGCGCAGGCCGGCCTCGAGACCGCCAGCGCGGGCAATGCATTCCTGCAGCACCAGCACACCCACACGAAGGTTGGTCACTGGGTCGAAGGCCGCCTTGGTGCCACCAAAGGCCTGGTACTTGTCGTCGTGAATGCGGGTCATGACCTGCATCAGCCCTTGGGCGCCGACCGGGCTCTGGGCAAACGGGTTGAAACCGGACTCGATGGCCATCACCGCCAGAATCAGCGTTGGCTCCAATCGGATACGTTGGCCCAGGTGCCAGGCTTCCTGGACCAGCCGGCTCACCGGCTCGGGGGCCACCCGATAGCGGCGCGAAAGCCAGTCGGCAACTGCTGCTTGTTGGCGGGGCAGCGCGCTGGGATCGGTAGCGGTGGCCCTGGCGACGGCATCGGGCTCGGCCAGGCTGACAACCGAGCCTTCGGGTTCCCTGGCCTCCTGTCTCGCCTTCAGCCAGCCCAGCGCGTGTTTCTCGACGCTGTGGCGCAAGTCCTCCCGACCAGCGGTGAAGACCAGGGCGGCCACCACGCACAAACCCAGCAGAGCCAGTGAGTTGTGGCTGACTTCAAGCAGACCTGCGCCGACATCACGCAGGAACAGCCGTGCTGAACTTGCGCCACTGCGACCGACGGACAGCAGCCGGTCAATTCTTTGGAACCTGTACATGGAGACCCTTGTTTAACTTCAGGCGCGCGGGGCCCGGTCGCCAAGTGGCGAGCCGACAAGCCCGGCATCGATAATCGGTCGCCCGGTGGACCGCGGACTCGCGGCAACCATTCCGGGTGACGGAACAAGGAGATGCGCCCTGAACAAGCATGATCATTACAGGCGCGGGTAAACCCTCAAAAAGCGGCTAGCTGGCATTCTAGGAAGTTCTGAAATACCAGGTCAAGCATAAAAAACAATTTTCTTATATCTCAGGAATCATGAAATACCAGGATTTGAGAGATTTTGCAGGTCAGTTGGAGCAGTCGGGGCAGCTTCGCCGCGTTTGCCAGCCGGTGTCGCCACGACTGGAAATGACCGCCTTGGCCGACAAGGTGTTGCGCGCCGGCGGTCCTGCCCTGTGGTTCGAGCAGCCCGTGGGTCACGAGATTCCGGTGCTGGCCAACCTGTTCGGCACGCCGGGCCGTGTGGCGCTGGGCATGGGCGCGAGTGATGTCTCTGAATTGCGCGCCATTGGCAGCCTGTTGGCCGACCTGAAGGAGCCGACGCCGCCGCAGGGCCTGAAGGACGGTGGGCGCCTGCTGCAGTTGGCCAAGGCATTCTGGGACATGAAACCCGTGCGCCGCCGCACCGGACCCTGCCGTGAGGTGCAGTTTGAAGGTGACGAGGTCGATCTGACGCGCTGGCCGGTGCAAACCTGTTGGCCCGACGATGCCGGGCCGTTGATCACCTGGGGCCTGGTCGTCACCCGAGGTCCGCAGAGTGTGGCCAAGCCAAGGCAGCGGCAGAACATCGGCATCTACCGCCAGCAAGTGATCGGCCCGCGCGACGTCATCATGCGCTGGCTTGCACACCGCGGCGGGGCGCTTGACTTCCGTGACTTTGCCGCTGCCAATCCCGGCCAGCCCTTCCCGATGGCGGTGGCGCTTGGTGCCGACCCAGCGACCATGCTGGGTGCGGTGACGCCGGTGCCCGACAGCCTGTCCGAGTACCAATTTGCAGGCTTGCTGCGAGGCAGCGCCACCGAACTGGTGGACTGTGCCGTAGGCGAGGCTGGCCGCTGGCTGCAGGTGCCGGCACGGGCCGAGGTCGTGCTGGAAGGCCATATCCCGGTCGCTGCGCCTGGTTTTTCCGGCCGCAGCGCCCATGACGTGCCGGTCAAGGAAATCGGAGGCTACCTGCATGCGCTGGAAGGGCCTTTCGGCGACCACACCGGCTACTACAACGAACAAGACTGGTTTCCCGTTTTTCGGCTGGACCGACTGACCCATCGGCACGATCCGGTCTACCACTCGACCTACACCGGTAAGCCACCTGACGAACCGGCGGTGCTGGGCGTGGCGCTGAACGAGGTTTTCGTCCCCATTCTGCAGAAGCAGTTTCCGGAAATCGCCGACTTCTACCTGCCGCCCGAAGGCTGCAGCTACCGCCTGGCGCTGATCTCCATCAAGAAGAGCTACCCCGGCCATGCCAAGCGCTTGATGTTCGGCCTGTGGAGCTACTTGCGGCAGTTCATGTACACCAAGTTCATCGTCATCACCGACGACGATGTGAACATCCGCGACTGGCAGGACGTGGTCTGGGCCATCACCACCCGCATGGACCCGGTGCGGGACACGACCTTGGTCTCCACTACGCCGATCGACTACCTTGACTTTGCGTCTCCGGTCAGCGGGCTGGGCGGCAAGATGGGGCTGGACGCGACAAACAAGTGGCCGGGCGAGACCGCGCGCGAGTGGGGTCGATGCATCACCATGCCCGATTCGGTCAGCCAGCGTGTGAACAGGCTGTTCGAAGACCTGATGCGCCCGACCAGCGGCTGAACCCGGGGCACTCAGCAGCGACGCAGCGTTTGAACTGAGACCGGCCAACGCTTACTTGGCGCTTGTACCAGGCCGGCAATGGCGGTAAGCTTGCGTTGCCTTCTCTGAAGGCACACCCATTCATGCAGTCTCTGCATGAAACGGGGCCCCGGACAAATCTTCTCCGGATCCCCACATGGTGGCCATCGGCCACCCGCCCCTCCGGTGCTGAAAGGCCCGGAGGGGTTCGCGTTTCTGGGCCCCCGCAGCTGTGTTGGCCTGGGGCTGCTCAAGCTGTCAGGTCAAGCCATCAGGCGCCGGCCAGGCGCCCGTACCACTCGTGCAGGCTGCGGTAAACACGCTGATAGCCCTGCACCGACGGCAACCAGCGCTGCAGCCCGGACCGGTCCGGCTCGGCCAGGCCCATGGGCGCCTGCACGATGCGCACGATGAACTTGCGGCGTGCCACCTCCTCGTCAAATGCTCGCTTGGCACGTGGCATGTGCCAGCCATGGGTGACCAGGAACACGGTGCCGCCGGTGCTGAGCAGGCGCTGGCCGGCACCGGTGCCGGCCAGCAGCGCCAGGCTGAGGCTGGCGTTTTCGCGTGTGTCACGCGATTCGGTCTCCAGCCAGCGCAGGCTGCGGCCATGGTCGCGCTCGGCCACACGCTGGGCAATCTGGGCTTCGGGTGCACCTTGTGTCAACGCATTTCCGCTGCCACCTGAAAACATCACCGGCGCGTGGCCCAGCTGGCGCGCCAGCCACAGCCCGTAACGAAGCCGCTGGCTTGAATCTGCGCTGAGGTCGGCCTCGCCATATTCGGGCGCCACTGGATCGCGGCCCGCACCCAGTACCAGCACCACCGACTGCTGGGCGCCCAGACTGCTGCGCCATTGCGTCAGCTGCTCGGTACTGAGTGCCGGTGGCGGGTGCAGCAGGCCTTGCTCCAGCCATTGACCTGTGACAGTGCAGTGACTGAGCCACAGCCCGATCAGGCTGGACCAGATCAGCAAGCGACCCAGCATCGGCGTTGTGCGGCGCAGTCCACTGCCCAGCACCAGCAACAGCAGCAGGGGCACCGGTGGCAGCAGCACTGCCGACAGCAGCGGCTTCCAGTTCAGCAGGCCCAGCGCAGCGAAGGTTTCGTTCACGTCAAACGGCTGGTTTGGAGGGTGGGTGGTCAAGGCCCGGTCCAAGAGTGCCGGCGAGGCTGCGGATTGTGCCGCCAGCGCCCGGCGCAGCGTGTGCAGGCGACAATGCGCCGGTGTTGCACAAGTCCAAGGATGCGGAGATGAACCAAGAGAACATCACCCTGGCTGGAGGCTGCTTCTGGTGCCTGGAAGCGGTGTACGAGCAGGTCGAAGGCGTGCTGACGGTTGAGTCGGGCTACAGCAACGGACACGTGGTCTCGCCCACCTATGCACAGGTCTGCGACGGCGACAGCGGGCACGCAGAAGTGGTGCGGGTGAGCTTCGATTCTTCGCGCATTGCCTTGCGCGATGTGCTGGAGATCTTTTTCGTCATCCACGACCCGACCACCTTGAACCGCCAGGGCAATGACGTGGGCAGCCAGTACCGATCGGGCATCTACGTCGACAACCCGGTGCACGAGGCCGTGGCCCGCGAGGTGCTGGCCGAAGTGCAGGCCGCGCATGGCGGCAAGACGGTGACCGAACTGCTGCCGCTGAGCAACTACAGCCGCGCTGAGGACGAGCACCAGCACTACTTCGCCAGGCATCCCGGTCAGGGCTATTGCGCGATGGTGGTGGCGCCCAAACTCGACAAGTTCCGCCGGCGCTTTGCGGCCAGGCTCAGGCGCTGAGGCGGCTTGCTCCGCCTTGGTCAAGGGTGGGCTCATGCCCTTGCAATGGAGGTGCTGGCGGGGCCCGAGTTGATCAGGGCGCCAGCCTTTTGCGCGACCAGTGCCCGTCGCTCTGAAGCTGGTAGCACAGGCGATCATGCAAGCGACTCTTGCGGCCTTGCCAGAACTCCCAACGATCGGGCAGCAGGCGGTAACCGCCCCAGTGGGGCGGGCGTGGAGGTGACAACGCGAATTGCGCGGCATAGCGCGCAGCCTGCGCGACCAGCACCGCCCGCGAGGCGATGACCTGGCTTTGCGGCGAGGCCCACGCGCCGAGGCGCGAATCCAGCGGCCTGGATGCGAAATAAGCATCCGATTCCTGTGCCGAGACCCGCTCCACCCGACCTTCCACCCGCACCACCCGCTCCAGTTCCACCCAGTGAAACTGCAGCGCGGCGAACGGGTTGGCCAGCAGGTCCTGCCCCTTGCGGCTGTTGTAGTTCGTGAACCAGACCAGTCCCCGTGAATCGACGCCCTTGATGAGGACGATGCGACTGGACGGCCGGCTCTGGGCGTCGGCGGTGGCCAGGGTCATCGCGTTGGGTTCGGGCAGTTCGGCGCTCAGCGCCTGTTGGAGCCAGGTTTCGAATTGGCTCATGGGTGAGCTGCTGGCATGGGCTTCGTCCAGTTCGGCGCGCTCGTAGCTCTTGCGTAAATCGGCGATTCGGGTGTCCATCGCCCAAGTATGCCGCCGACCCACGCTGGAACAAGTCCGGCGCAAGGCTGGTGGTGCACCCTAAGTGCAATGACTTAGGTGATCGTCCGACTGTTGGTGGGCGGGCTGACAGGCCATGCTTGAGCCCGAGCGGGCGCATCTGCGCCGCAACATCATCGCCATGAAGAACAGTCCCACCATCGTCGTGCTCGCCGCAGGGCGCGGCAGCCGGTTCAGCGGCCCTCAGCACAAGCTGGCCCAAGCCCTGGGCGCCGCTACCGTGATGGGCCAGACCATTGCCCATGCCGTGGCCAGCGGGCTGCCCCTGGTGGTGGTCACGACCGAGGCTTTGGCCGCTGAAGCCGCGCGTTGGGTGGCGCGGCGCGAATTGGTGCTGCTGCCAGAAGCCGCCGCCACGGGTGAGCGTCTGCTGGGCATGGGTTATTCGCTCGCCGCCGGGGTGCAGGCACGGCCGCATGCCAGCGGCTGGCTGGTCTTGCCGGCGGACATGCCGCTGGTGCGGCCGGCCACGCTGCAGGCCGTGGCCGCAGCTCTGGACCAGCAGGCGGTGGTCTATGCCCAGTACCGTGGCCGTCGTGGTCATCCGGTGGGCTTTGCCGCCGAGCTCTATTCAGATCTTGTGCAGCTCAAGGGCGATGAAGGCGCACGCCGGGTCATGGCCCGCTACCCGTCCACCGGGCTGGAGCTGGACGACCCGGGTGTGCTGCAGGACGTGGACACCGAAGCCGATCTGGCCCATTTGCGCGCCGCGGTTGGAGCCAGCGCTGTCAACGCCGGCGCACCTGCAGCACCGGTGGTGCGCACGCGTTGATCGGACGCTGCAGTGGCCATCAGATCAGGCCCCGCTGTGATGCCAGCAGCAGCAATCGATCGCTCTCCCGATCACACATGCGGTGCTGGCGCAATGCCTGGGCGGTCTGGACCAGATAGTCCAGCGTGCTGCCATAGCGGCCGCGGGCCTGGCGCAGGACGGCGAGCAACTGCGCGTCGTCGATGTGGCCGGTGTAGTTCGGGCTGCGCCGGCTCAGCGTGAAGCCCAGCGCCGTGACCTCGCCAGCGGCGGTCTGGCAGCGTAGCCAGCGGGGGTCATACACGCCGTTGGGCATCTCTCTGTGCCACAACCGGTCCAGTTCGGAGTCGGCCATGTCTTGCGGTAGGCGGTAAGCCATGCCCCGACACATGCCGCCCGAGATCAGCGCATAGACCAGCCCGGGTGTGTCGACCGAACCCCGGTTCACGCGCGAACGCATCCTGAACGCGCGGTGCCAGCCGCGCACCAGGGCAGGGCGGTGCTCGCTGGCCTGGAATTCGGGCCGCCAGATCAGCGAGGCATAGCCGAACACCCACAGATCAGTTCGACCACCCCATTGCGCGCGCACCTGCTGCAGCATCAGCGCAGGATCACGTCCGGGTGGGGGCTGCGGGATGTCGACCGTCGTCGCTGTGCGGTGGGTGTTCATGCGCAAAGCATGCCAGAAGCAGCGCTCGTCCTGGCCGCGCCGGCATTTGCCCGTCGCGGTGATCGCGCCGATCTCAGTCTTGACGATGTAACCTTGTTACTTAATAATGAATGCATGAGTTACGAGATCTTGCCATGAACCCCATCGTCGCGCAGGTCACCGGCCGCATCCGTGAACGCAGCGCGAGCCTGCGCCAGGCCTATCTGGCCAGGGTCGATCATCTGGCCCGCCGCCCACCCGGCGCACAGCGCCTGGGCTGTGCCAACGTGGCCCATGCCTTTGCCGCCATGCCCGGCGACCAGCGGCTGCAGATCGTGGCCGAGCGCGCGCCCAATCTGGCGTTGGTGACCTCCTACAACGACATGCTCTCGGCGCACCAGCCCTATGAAGGCTACCCGGCCATCCTGCGCGATGCAGCACGCCGTCTGGGCGCGACGGTGCAGGTGGCCGGTGGCGTGCCGGCCATGTGCGACGGCGTGACCCAGGGCCAGCCCGGCATGGAGTTGTCGCTGTTCTCCCGCGACAACATCGCCATGGCCACCGCGGTGGCGCTCAGCCACGATGTGTTTGACGGCGCGCTGCTGCTGGGCATCTGCGACAAGATCGTGCCTGGCCTGTTGATCGGCGCCCTGCATTTTGGCCATTTGCCCTGTGTCTTCGTGCCCGCCGGACCGATGGCCTCGGGTCTGTCCAACGGTGAAAAATCCAAGGTTCGCGAGCGCCATGCCCAAGGTCAGGTCGGCCGCGACGAGTTGATGGCGGCCGAGCAGGCGGCCTACCACGGCGCTGGCACCTGCACCTTCTATGGCACGGCCAACAGCAACCAGATGCTGCTCGAAGCCATGGGCCTGCACCTGCCGGGCGCGGCCTTCGTCCACCCGCATGACCCACTGCGTGAAGCGCTGACGCGTGAAGCCGTGGCCGCCGTGCTGGCCATGGGCCGTCGGGCCGATCTGGCGCGCTTCAGGCCCATTGGCCGGTTGGTGGACGAGCGCGTCATCGTCAACGCCATGGTCGCGCTGCTGGCCACCGGTGGCTCGACCAACCACCTCATCCACTGGGTGGCGGTGGCGCGGGCGGCGGGCATCGTCATCGACTGGACCGACTTTGCCGACCTGTCGGCCGAAGTGCCCCTGCTGGCGCGCGTCTACCCCAATGGCGATGCCGATGTGAACCAGTTTCATGCCGCAGGCGGCACCGGCTTTGTGCTGCGCGAACTGCTCGAGGCGGGCCTGCTGCATGCCGATGTGCTCACTGTGGCTGACGCTGGCATGGCAGCCTACGGCCAGGTGCCCGCCTTGCGCCAGGCCGGCGAGGCGGGCTCGGGGCTGCGGTGGTCGGCGCTGCCGGCCGACAGCGGCGACAGCTCGGTGCTGCGCCCAGCCAGCGCGCCGTTTTCCGCCAGCGGCGGCCTCAAGCTGTTGACCGGCAACCTGGGCCGGGCGGTGATCAAGACCTCGGCCGTGCCCGACGACCGCCAGGTGGTGCAGGCGCCGGCGCGGGTTTTCCACAGCCAGGAAGCGCTGCACCAGGCCTTTGCCACCGGTGAGCTTGACCGCGACGTGGTGGTGGTGGTGCGCTTCCAGGGCCCGCAGGCCAACGGCATGCCCGAGTTGCACAAGCTGACGCCGCCCCTGGCGGTGCTGCAGGGCAAGGGTTTCAGGGTGGCGCTGGTCACCGACGGGCGCATGAGTGGTGCCTCGGGCAAGGTGCCTGCGGCCATCCATGTCAGCCCCGAGGCTTTGGCCGGTGGGCCGCTGGCCTTGCTGCGCGACGGTGATCTGGTCTGTCTGGACGCACCGGCCGGAACGCTTGCCGCGTTGGTGCCCGAGGCCGAGTGGTCGCAGCGCGAGCCCGTGCAGATGAGCGATGAGCATGTCGATGAGCATGCCCATGGCCTGGGCCGTGAGCTGTTCGGTGGCATGCGCCGTACCGTGCAAACGGCAGAGCAGGGCGCTGTGACCTGGCTCTGAATCCGTTTTACCTCACTCTCAATCAACCCTCCATGATCAACCCCTTGAGCCTGGCCAGTCACGGCCCCGTCATTCCCGTCATCGTGCTGCAAGAGGTGGCGCATGCCGTACCACTGGCCCGTGCCTTGCTCGCCGGTGGCGTCAAGGTGATGGAGGTGACCATGCGCACCCCGGTGGCGCTGGCCTGCATCGAGGCCATTGCGCGCGAATTGCCAGAGGTGCTGGTGGGTGCCGGCACCGTGCGTTCGGCGGCTGACGCACGCGCCGCTCTGGATGCGGGGAGTCGGTTTGCGGTCAGCCCCGGCTATACGTCTGAACTGGGCGCGGCCTGCAAGAGGCTGGGCCTGCCGCTGCTGCCGGGTGCGGCCACCGCCAGCGAGGTGATGTTGGCCACCGCCGACGGGCTGGACTTTCTGAAGTTCTTTCCGGCCATGCAGGCCGGTGGCCTGGCCATGCTCAGGGCCCTGGGCGGCCCGTTCACCGACGTGAAGTTCTGCCCCACGGGCGGCCTGAGCGAAGCCAATGCGCCCGAGTTCCTGGCCCTGGCCAATGTGGTGGTCTGCGGTGGGTCCTGGCTGACCCCGGCCGACGCGGTGGCCCAGGGCGACTGGGCGCGCATCACGTCGCTGGCCAAGGCCAGCTTTGCGCTGCGGCCCTGAGTTGTGCTCTATGCCGGTCCGGGCCAGGCCCGCAGCGGCGCTGGCTCCGCAGCCAGGGCGCTGAGCAGCCGCGAGGCAGACCAACGCAGCGTGGCTGAGTCGCTGGCGCAGGCCAGGTTCAGCGCCTGCATCGCATAGGCGGCATCCTGTTGCAGGCGTTCAATGCTGACGCGGTGACCCATGCCGGCCATCAGCCACTTGAAATCGATCCAGTCGATCAAGCTGGGAGGTTCAAAGCCAGGGTGGTTGGGGGACATGGTCAATTCAGTAATTCTGATAACCCAGCTACCTTAACGGCCTAGGCCACCTGGTGGCTGACAACGGGCTGGTGAGACCGGTCTAGAAGCACCCCCTCAATCGGTGCTTGCACCGGGCGGGCACAGCGGGGCAGCGGGTATCCTGCGGCGATGACCATCACCGCTCCTCCCCTGGCCATCGGCGCCGCCGACGTGCTGGCCGCCGCCCAGCGTCTGCGTGGTGTGGCCCACCGCACGCCGGTGCTGCGCTCACGCACTGCCGATGAACGCTGCGGCGCAAAGATTTACTTCAAGGCCGAGAACCTGCAGCGCATGGGCGCGTTCAAGTTCCGCGGCGCCTACAACGCGCTGTCGCGCTTCAGCGCCGAGCAGCGTCGCGCCGGCGCGCTGGCCTTCAGCTCGGGCAACCATGCCCAGGCCATTGCCTTGTCGGCGCGGCTGCTGGGCATGCCCAGCGTGATCGTGATGCCGCATGACGCACCGGCGGCCAAGCTGGCCGCCACCCGGGGCTACCAGCAAGGCCAGGCCGGGTCCGAGGTGGTGCTTTTCGACCGCTACACCGAAGACCGTGATGCCATTGGCCAGCGCCTGGCCGCCGAGCGTGGCATGACCCTGATCCCCCCGTTTGACCACCCCGACGTCATGGCCGGGCAGGGCACGGCGGCGCTGGAGCTGATCGAGCAGGTCGGCCCGCTCGACCTGCTGCTGGTCTGCGTCGGCGGAGGTGGTCTGATTTCGGGCTGTGCCGTGGCCGCACGTGCCGCACTGCCCGACGTGCGCATCATCGGCGTCGAGCCCGAGGCCGGCAACGACACCCAGCAAAGCCTGGCCAAGGGGCAGATCGTCAGCATCGAGGTGCCCAAGACCATCGCCGACGGCGCGCAAACGCCCGCCTCGGGCCGGCTGACCTTTCCGGTCATCCAGGCCCTGGTCGAGCGCATCGTCACCGTCAGCGACGCGCAATTGATCAGCAGCCTGAAGTTTTTTGCCCAGCACATGAAGCAGGTGGTTGAACCGACCGGCGCGCTCGCCGCGGCGGCGCTGCTCGAAGGCGTGGTCGACGCCAAGGGCGCGCGGGTCGGCGTGATCATCTCCGGCGGCAACGTCGATCTGTCGCGCTATGCGGCGTATCTGGGTACGCCATGAGCGAGCAAGCCGTCCCTGCAGCCGCCAAGAGCGAGTCCGCCCAAGGCGAGTCAGAAGGCGACAAGCGCCAGCGCGAGCAGGTCGAGCGACTGCTGGCCCGCAGCCCGGTGGTCAAGCCCGACCATGTGCTGCTGGCCAACGGCCAGCGACTCGATTACCAGGTGCGCGCCGCCTTTTGTGCCGGTGCTGGCCGGCGGCGTGGATGCCGAGCGCGGCCGGCCGCAGGCGGCGGTGTTCACCATCGCCTACCAGGTGGCCCCGCCTGTGGGCGCGCCGGCGCGGCCGGTTTGTTTCGCCTTCAACGGGGGGCCGGGCTCGTCGTCGATCTGGCTGCACCTGGGCG
>JANOWE010000268.1:0-1730 GCA_031417735.1 Betaproteobacteria bacterium | reverse complement strand
GGCGAGGCCATCAACGTCATCCCCGAGACCTGCTTGATTCGCGGCACCGTGCGCACCTTCACCACCGAGGTGCTGGACATGGTGCAGGCCCGCATGCAGGCCATGGCCGAGGCTACCGCTGCGGCTTATGGCTGCGACTGTGAATTCGAGTTCAAGCGCAACTACCCGCCAACCGTCAACCACGAGGCCGAGACCGCCTTTGCGCGCAAGGTGCTGGCCGACGTGGTCGGGCCAGAGAACGTGCTGGAATTCGAGCCCACCATGGGCGCCGAGGACTTCAGCTTCTTCCTGCTGGAAAAGCCCGGCTGCTATTTCATGATCGGCAACGGCGACGGCGCCCACCGCGAAGGCGGCCATGGCCTGGGCCCGTGCATGCTGCACAACCCCAGCTACGACTTCAACGACGACCTGATCCCGCTCGGCGCCACCGCCTGGGTGCAACTGGCCGAAACCTGGCTGGCGACGCCGCGATGAGCGGGGCCGGTGTTGGTGCGGGAGCCGGCACGGGTGCCGGCGCAGGTGCCGGCGCGGCAGCGGCGGCCGGTTTTTCGCACAGTTACGCCGAAGCCCGCAGCAAGTTCCTGGCCGCGTCCGATGCGGCCGGGCTGGATGTGCAGAGCCACCTGCACCCCATGCTGGGCCGTGATGGCGAAGCCCTGGCGCTGGACGTGGCCCGCCTGGGCCCGGCCGACGCCCCCGCCCTGTTGCTGATCAGCAGTGCCTGCCATGGCGCAGAGGGTTATTGCGGCTCGGGCGTGCAGGTCGCGCTGCTGCAGGACGCGGCCTTTCGCCAGGCCGCGGCAGATGCCGGCGTGGCCGTGCTGTGGCTGCATGCGCTCAACCCCTATGGCTTTTCATGGCTGCGGCGGGTGACCAACGAGAACGTCGACCTGAACCGCAATTTCCACGACTTTTCGCAGCCGCTGCCGGAAAACAAGTCCTACGACGACATCAGCCACCTGGTGCTGCCGGCGCAGTGGCCGCCCACGCCCGAGATCGAGCAGGCGGTGGCCGACTACATCGCCACGCATGGCCTGAAGGGCTGGCAGGCGGCGGTGTCGGGTGGCCAGCACCAGCACCCCGAGGGTCTGTTCTACGGTGGCAGCAACCCGACCTGGAGCAACCAGACCCTGCGCCATGTGCTGCAGGACCATGGCCGCCAATGTGCCCGCCTGGGCTGGATCGACCTGCACACCGGCTTAGGGCCCAGCGGCCATGGCGAGCGCATCTTTGCCTGCCGCAACGACCCCGCCGCGCTGGCCCGCGCCAAGGCCTGGTGGGGGCCGGCGATCACCTCCACTTACGACGGCACGTCCAGCTCCGCCCCGCTGACCGGCCTGATGTCCACCGCCGCCTACGAAGAATGCCCGCAGGCCGAATACACCGGCATCGCGATGGAATACGGCACGCTGCCGGTGGAGCAGGTACTCAACGCGCTGCGCGCCGAGCATTGGGCCGAAAACCACCCCGAGCTGCCCGACGAGCAGCGGGCGGCCATCAAGCGCCAGATGCGTGATGCCTTCTACGTCGACACCGCCGAATGGAAGGCCCAGGTGCTGAGCCAGGGCCTGCAGTCCGCCTACCAGGCCATTGACGGCCTGCGCTGACGGGCCAAGCGCCCCGCGCTGCACCTTCAAGCCGCACCATGTGCACCCGCTACATCTCGCCCGAGGCCGGCGACATCGAACGCCATTGGCATGTCGGCGCCCGCGACCCGATGCGCTGGGCGC
>JANOWE010000267.1:0-2257 GCA_031417735.1 Betaproteobacteria bacterium | reverse complement strand
CCAGCAGCTGGCGGGCGATGCGCAGGCCTTCGTGGATACGGTAGCTCTCGTCCAGGTAGGGGTCGTTGATCAGGCCCCTCCAGCCGACCGTGGTGCGGGGTTTTTCGAAGTACACCCGCATCACGATTTCCAGCGTGCCGGCATGGCGGTCGCGCACGGCCTTCAGCCGGCGCGCATAGTCCAGCGCCGCGGCCGGGTCGTGAATGGAGCAGGGGCCGATGACCACCAGCAGCCGGTCGTCCTTGCCGTCCATGATGCGGCGAATGCTCTGCCGGGCCTGGCCGATCAGCGTTTCTACCGGCGTGCCGGCGATGGGGAAAAAGCGGATCAGGTGCTCGGGCGGCGGCAGCGGGGTGACGTCCATGATGCGCTGGTCGTCGGTCTGGCTGGTCTTTTCGCTCAGCGTGTAGCCATGGCCGGCGTCGGTGCTGCCTGTGCTGCCGGTGCCGCTGGGGGTGGACTTGGGGGCCATCGAAACTCCTGGGGTGGCGGGTGATTGCAGAAAAGGGGAAGGCAAAAAAAAACCGCCGGGGGCCGGCGGTTGGTCTGGCGCTGCTGCTCGTCAGGTGTCACGCGCCTTCGCTTCTCCAGCCACCGGTGGGGGGCGAGAACCAGAAGCTCGTAAAAAAAACGTGCGCTGCAGACATGGGTGGCGACTCTAGCACGCAGGGGTTGACGGCAGCTTGACGGGCGGGTTGTCGGCGAGACGGCCGGCCGGCTCAGGCCGTGCCACCCACCGTCAGCCCGTCGATGCGCAGCGTGGGCTGGCCCACGCCCACCGGCACGCTCTGGCCTTCTTTGCCGCACACGCCCACGCCGGTGTCCAGTTCCAGGTCGTTGCCGATCATCTTCACCCGCGTCAGCGCATCGGGACCGTTGCCGATGATGGTCGCGCCCTTCACGGGGTAGAGGATCTTGCCGTTCTCGACCCAGAACGCTTCGCTGGCCGAGAACACGAACTTGCCGCTGGTGATGTCGACCTGGCCACCGCCGAAGTTGGTGGCGTACAGGCCGCGCTTGATGCTGGCCACCACCTCTTCCTTGGTCTTGTCGCCGGCCAGCATGTAGGTGTTGGTCATGCGCGGCATCGGCACATGGGCATAACTTTCGCGGCGGCCGTTGCCGGTGGGCGCCACGCCCATCAGGCGGGCGTTCATGCTGTCCTGGATGTAGCCCTTGAGGATGCCGTCCTCGATCAGCACATTGCGCTGGCTGGCATGGCCTTCGTCGTCCACGTTCAGGCTGCCGCGCCGGTCGGGCAGGGTGCCGTCGTCCAGCACGGTCACGCCCTTGGCCGCCACGCGCTGGCCGATGCGGCCGGCAAAGGCGCTGCTGCCCTTGCGGTTGAAGTCGCCTTCCAGGCCATGGCCGATGGCCTCGTGCAGCAGCACGCCGGGCCAGCCCGGGCCCAGCACCACGGTCATCTCGCCGGCCGGTGACGGGCGCGATTCCAGATTGGTCAGCGCCGCGTTCACCGCCTGGTCAACGTACAGCGCCAACTGCTCGTCCTGGAAGTAATCCAGGCCGAAACGGCCACCGCCGCCGCCGCTGCCCACCTCGCGCCGGCCGTTCTGCTCGGCAATCACGGTGATCGACAAGCGCACCAGCGGCCGCACGTCGGCGGCGCGGGTGCCGTCGGCACGGGCCACCAGCACCACGTCGTACTCGGCCGCCACGCCGGCCATCACCTGCAGCACGCGCGGGTCACGGGAGCGGGCCATTTTTTCGATCTTTTCCAGCAGCGCCACCTTTTGCGTGCTGTCCAGCGTGCCGATCGGGTCGGTGGGCAGGTACAGCGAACGGCTGCCGGCGATGCGCGGCTTGCGCGCCAGCTTGACCTTGCGGTTCTGGCCGGCCGCAGCGATCGAGCGCACGGTGCGCGCGGCGTCCTGCAGCGAGGCCTCGGAGATGTCGTCGGAGTAGGCAAACGCCGTTTTCTCGCCCGCCACCGCGCGCACGCCCACGCCCTGGTCGATGCTGAAGCTGCCGCTCTTGACGATGCCCTCTTCCAGGCTCCAGCCTTCGTGGCGCGTGCTCTGAAAGTACAGGTCGGCGTCGTCGATGCGGTGCTCGCCGATGGTCGCCAGCGCCTTGAGCACGGTGGCCTCGGTCAGGCCGAAGGGCTCGAGCAGTTGCGCCTGCGCAATGGCAAGGCGTTCAATCGTGGGTTCGCGGCTGATCATGGGCGGGCCTTGCAAGGTGAACTTCATTGTAGGAGGGCGCATGGCCGCAAGCGGCTCGTCCATCTTCGCCCTTG
>JANOWE010000266.1:0-7089 GCA_031417735.1 Betaproteobacteria bacterium | reverse complement strand
CTGACGCGCCGTCGGACAGTTGCGAGGCGTTGCCGGCAGTGACGTACTTGTCAGCGCCATTGACCGCTTCCAGCCTGGCCAGCGCTTCATAGGTGGTGCCTTTGCGGTTGCAGGTGTCGACGTCGACCGTCGCCGTGTGCTGCGTCACCGCCTTGGTGTCCTTGTCGGTCACGGCCATCGTGGTGGTGACCGCGATGATCTCGTCGCGGTAGCGGCCTGCCAGTTGCGCCGCCTCGGTCTTGCGCTGGCTCTCTGCGGAGAAGCGGTCCTGGGCTTCACGGCCGATGCCGTAGCGGGTGGCGACGGTGTCGGCGGTGTCAATCATCGACAGGTAGAGCTCGGGCTTGTGCTCGACGATCCACGGGTCCAGGCTCAGGTCACCACCGTCAGCGGCGCTGCGGCCGCGGATCTGCGAGATGCTCTCGACGCCGCCGGCGATCATGGCCGGCGCGCCGTCGACGACGATGCGCCCGGCGGCGGTCGCGATCGCCAGCCGGCCGGACGGGCGGAAGCGGGGCACCGTGGTGGCGGCGATGGTGATCGGCAGGCCGGCACGCACGATGGCCTGGCGGGCGACATTGCGCCCGGTCCTGCCTTCGGGGTAGCCGCAGCCAAGGATCGCGTCTTCTATCAGCGCCGGGTCGAGGCCCGAACGCTCAACCGCAGCGCGCACCGCAAACGCGGCCAGCGTCGGCCCTGGGGTGATGTTGAATTCGCCCCGGTGCGCCTTGGTCAGCGGCGTGCGGGCGGTCGAGACGATCACGGCTTCGCGCATGGCGAATCTCCTGGTGGCTTCAAGGGGCCCGGTGCTGGCCATCGCAGGTGCGCCGGAACGGGAACGGGTGGATGCTCAGGCGGTCAGGTCCAGACGCTGGTCTTGGTCATGGTGTTTGCGGCGCCCGTGGTTCTGCTGTGCACGATTGTTCGCTGGATGACTTTTCTTGACAATTCCATAGCTGGTTGACAGACTGTCAAGCGTCTTTTGACAAATGAGCGATTCCCCGCCCGGAGGTGACCCGTTTGGCCATGGACGTGAATGCACTGACCCTGCTGGTCGAGATCCTGGACGCCGGCAACCTGAGCGAAGCCGCGCGCCGGCTACAGATGTCACGCGCCAATGTCAGCTACCACCTGAATCAGCTTGAACGCTCGATCGGCCAGCAGCTGGTACGTCGCACGACGCGGCGTGTCGAGGCGACGGAAATCGGCCTGCGCCTGTATGAACATGGCCAGGCCATCCGCAATGAGTTGATGGCGGCGCGTGAGTCGATCGCGACGCTGGGCCAGAGCCTGCAGGGCCGGGTGCGCTTGAGCGTGCCCAGCGGCTACGGTCAACTGGTGATGTCGCACTGGTTGCTCGACTTCAAGCGGTTGTATCCCGGCATCGTGCTCGATGTGGTGTTCGAAAACCGCGTCGAAGACCTGATCCGAGACGAGGTGGACATCGCCGTGCGGGTCACTTCCGAGCCGCCGCAGAACCTGGTGGCTCGGGACATGGGGGTGATGCACTACGTGGTGTGCGCATCGCGGGCCTATGCCGAGGAGAACGGCATGCCGGTCGACCTGGACGCGCTGTGCACAGCGCCCCTGATCGCCACCGCGGTGACGAGCCGGCGTCTTCGTGTCACGGCCTACCAGGGCGACGAGCGGCACGAGGTGATCGTGGCGCCGACACTGATTTCCGAGAACTACCTCTTTCTACGCCAGGCCGTGCTGGCCGGGCTGGGCATCGGCATGCTGCCCGACTATGTCCTGAAGCAGGATGTCGAGCGGGGCGATGTGGTGACCGCACTGCACCATTGGCGCCTGAGCATCTTCGGCACCCGGATGTACATGCTGTACATGCCGAACCGTCACCACACGCGCGCCATGTCAACCTTCATCGACTACATGCTGGAGCAGGCCAGCCAGGCGGGGCGGTGCGAAGGGTCGGGCCGACCGGAGCAAAGCGATGACCCGGTCATCGCGCCGCGGCCGGCACAACCGAACAGACCGCATGCAGGCCCCCCTGCCCCTGGACCGGATGACAGCGACTGGGGCCATGCCTGAGAAGTGGCTTCGCTTGTCTGAGCAGCTCTGCCCGATTGACAAGTGGACTGCGCGCGGGTTGTGGACGGTGCAGAGTTGTCCACGGTTGCGCTCGGTGCTTGCGACGAACCGACCGACGGCTTGGAAACCTGGGGCGCGCTGACCTTGCCCCTGGATTCCGTATCCCATTGCTGGACTACGCGCTGGCCTGCCGAGCTGGGCCGGCCAGCCAGTCTTTCTCGATTCGCATCGGACTGACGTGGGCCAGCTGTCGGCATCCCTAGATCGCTCAGGCGCTGGGCGCCTTCGCTTCAGCCGGCTTTCTTGACAAGGCCTTCTTGACGGGAGTTTGGCGAGTCACCGCCTTGGTTGCCGGTGCCGCCTTCTTGCGGGCAGCCTTCGCCGAAGGTTTGGGCTCGAACAGCGCAGTAGCGGTTGCTGGCTCCATGGCACTCGGGTCGGCATTGATCAAAAACCTGTCGCGGTTCTGGGCACCGGCAATCCAGCCAGGAGGCTTTCCGTTCCCAGTCCAGGTCTTGCCGGTCTGCGGGTCGCGGTACTCGGCAACGCCTGCAGGCCTGGCCGCGGCCTTGCCCACCAGACCCAGGTCCTCGGCGCTGAGGTCAAAGCGGGCAATGAGTTCCTTGGCCTTTGAGACGGCCACGTCCGGCGGCGCCTTGCGGTGCGACCACCAGCACGGCATTGAAATCCCAGGGCGCGTCGAGCCCCAGGTTCAGGTCAAACAGCCCCTCGCGCCGAAGCCGGAACCGGATTTCGCGTTTGCGTGCCTCCAGATCGCCCAGCGTGTACTCGGGGTCGATCTGGTCGATGACACACTATCCGTGAAGAGGCTGCGCTGGCCGACGATAACGGCGCAAGCAAGAAAGGCGCTGATGGCCCGCCTGGATGCCTATTGAATAGCCGCTGCTGGCGGCAATGACCGATGGCGCGCTGCCACCCGAGGCCGGCTTCGCGCTGATGAAAGCAATGCGTGCTGGCCTTGAAGAATCGTTCGGCCCCCTTGCCATCGCCCTGCCCTCGCAGCACATCGGCGCAGCCTGCGAAGAATGCCTTGATCTGGTCATAGAACGTCGTCGCAGCAATGCCCTGCCGGGGATCGATGGCCTGCCCGGTACTCAGCCCCGGCGCCCGAAGAGCAGAGTATCTGGCCCTGCCCAGCACAAACGTCCCGTGATTCCCAATGTCCTCCGGATCCGCATCCAGTCCGCGCGACACCAGGTACCTGGCCAGTTCGCCGACCACTTCGGCCGGCAGCGGCACCTCGCGCTCTTTCTGACCCTTGCCGATCACGCGCAGCATCCAGCCCTGCATGGCCTCGTCATTCGACGCATCGGCCCGGTACTCCACCCACATCAGGTCGTCGACCGTGGCCGCCACCACTTCAGACAAACGCAGGCCGGTGGCGTAGAGCAGGTGCAGCCCGAAGGTCAGCCGCTGGTTGGCAGAGGTCGCCGCAAGTACCTCCAGCTGCCCTTCGATGAACGCCCACTGCGCGAGGCTGAAACTCCGCCCCGCATTCACCTTCGGCCCGGTCGTGCGAGGCACGCCGACCGCCGACCACGGGTTGCCCATCAGGTAGTTCTGATCAACCAGGAAGCCATAGAGGTTCTTCAGGAACGTGACCGCGTGGTGTGACCACCACGCTGACTGGCGGTGGCACGACCGCACCCTCGGTCGGCACGCCGATGGTGATGGCGCAACCCGAGAGCAGCAGGGCGTACAGGCCGCTCCACAGCGCACGGCACGGGCCGAAGGGCATGCAGCCCAAAGCAGGTTTGGTGTTCGGCTTCATGGCTTGGTCGTCCTTGGTGATGTCCGCTTGGTCGCGCCCGTGGCCTGGCTCTTCAGCGCCGCCGGCGTGGCCAGCACGACGGGGAACTGCCGAGCTGCCCTGGCGAGATCCGGTTTGCGGATGGGCGTGGCGGGGCGCATATCAAAGCACCGGCCCGCCAGCTCGGCGCTGGGAGGCACGCAGGCCTGCAGGGCGAAGGCTCCGGTGTCCAGGCGCGAGGGCAAGGCAAAGCTGGACGTCACCGCGGCCTTGTGGCGCGGGTAAAGCGCAGGCACCTTCACGTTGCCCAGGGCGACGCGGTCTTCCGACCCGTCCCTGGCCACCAGGTCGTAGCGCAGCATGAAGGCTGCGGTCCGACGCTTGCCCGAATTGCTTAGCCGCGTGCTGACATAGAAGCTGCCGGTATCGGCGCGCAGGGCGAGAGTTTCCAGGGCGATCTGGCGCGGTGCGCGGATCTGCTTCATGGACGTGCAGGCGGTCGACTTGGAAATGAGCGCCGTGGCCGTGGTGCCGTCGACCTGGCTCAGGCCGCCGGCCACCAGCACGCGGCCGTCGGCCAGCAGGGTGGCGCTGGCCCGCTCCAGCGCGGCCGGGAGTTCGGGCATGGCCATGCTGGTGAGCCGCGCAGTGTCCAAGGCCTCCACCGTGGCCAGAGACGGCCCCGAGTAGGAATACTTGCCGCCCACCACCCAGAAGATGGACGGCGCGCTCGCCGTGTGGGTCAGCGCGTGCAGGAAGCGAGGGGCCAGCATCTGCCCTTGGCCGCCCTGCGGCACGAGTTCGAAGGACGCAGTGGGCGTGTTGCCCGAAGTGATGCCGCCAGCCACCAGGGCCAGGGCCTGGCCCGGCATGGGCAGTGCCGTGTGGTCCTGCCGGTTGACCACCAGCCACGACGTGTTGGCCAGCAAGGTGAAGGTGGCGCTGCCCGGGTCGAAGTCCTCCACCGAAAAGGCGATGCCGCTGGCGGCGTTGCTGCGGCCCCCGGTGGCCAGGACATGCCCGTTGTCCAGGCCGGTCAGGCCCAGGCTGAAGCGGTCGCGCGCCATGGCCGGCCCGGGCGCGAAGCTGCCGCTGCGCGAGACCGCATTCCAGCTGAAGTATTCGGTGCTGGACAACGACGATGGGCTGATCCCTCCGGCCAGCAGCACCCTGCCGTCCTGCAGCAATGCCGCGCCGTGGGCAAGGCGCGCTGCCGCCATCGGGGCACTGGCGAAGAAACTGCCGCTGGCGGGGTCGAAGACCTCCGCGGAATTCAGGAAGGTGCCCGTGGAGGTCTGCCCGCCAGCGATGAGCACCTCGCCGCCCTTCAACTGGGTGGCGCTGTGCCTGGCATGCGCAGCGTTCATGCCGATCAAGGTGAAACGCAGCGTCGTGGGGTCGAACACCTCGGCGTTGGCCTTGGCCATACTGCTGGCGTCGCTGCCCCCGGCCAGCAGCACCTTGCCACCGGGCAGCAGCGTGGCGCTGTGCTCGCGACGGGCCTGGTTCATGGGGCCGATGCCGGCCCAGAACGGGTCATAGATCTCGCTACTGGACAACAGCACGGTCCCGCCGCTGTCGAAGCCGCCGGTGAACAGCACCTGGCCTTGCGGCAGTTCGGCGGCCGCCAGATAGAAGCGCGGCGTGGCCAGGCTGCCGATGTCCTTGAAGCCCAGGCCCGGGGTGTACAACTCCACCGGACTGACGGCGCCGCTGTCCAGTCCGCCGCCCACCAGCAGCTGGCCGGTGGGCAGCGCCACGGTCATGTGGTTCATGCGTGCATGGCCGAGCTGGGCGACGATGGTGCTGGCGCCGTGGTGCCAGGACTCGACGCTGGCCATGCCGCGATAGCTGCCGTCAGCGCCGCCGATGAGCAGGATCTCGCCGCTGGCCGTTAGGGTGGCCGTGTGGTCGGCCCGGGCATGCTGCAGCGTGCCCTGCGGCCTGACACCGCCGGTGCCGGCTAGCAGGTGATAGACCACACCTTCCAGTGCCGAGGCCGGCCCCAGGCTGCCGCGGCCACCGGCGACGAGGACCTCGTCGCCGGGGAAAGTGGACGTCAGCAGTCGCGTGGCCGTGTGCCCGGATCGCGGTGTCTGCAGTTGGGTCAGGACTATGAAGCTGCCGCTGGACGGATCGAACAACTCCACTTCGGCCACCGGGCCGGTGGGCCCGTCGCCGCCCACGATCATCACCTTCCCGTCGGTCATCAGCGAGGCGGTGTGGAACAGGCGCGCCTTGGCCATCGGCGACACCGCGGCAAAGGTCCTGCTGGCGGGGTCGAAGATCTCGGCCGTCGCGTTGGCGCCCAGGCCCAGGGCACCGGCGCTGCCACCGACGATCAGCACCCTGCCGTCGAGCAGCCGCGTGGCAGTGTGGAAGTAGCGCGGCGTGCCCATGGATGGCAGCGCCGCATAGAGTCCGGAGGCCGAGTCGAACATCTCTGCCGTCGGCGTGGTCGACGTGGCATTGCTGCCACCCGTGACCAGCACTTTGCCGTCGACCAGCGCGGTGGCGACATGGCCCGCGCGACCCTGCAGAAGCGAACCGGTGGCGCTGAAGTTGGACTTCCAGGTGCAGGCATCGGCGGCACCCAGGGCCAGTGCCTGCCGATGGGGCAGGCAGCCGAGCAGAAGCATGCAGGCGAAGGAGGCAAGCAACTTGTTCGTCATGGCGTTCCTGGGCAGGTGGCCCTCAAGATGGCCACCGGAGGGTGATGTCGACAAGGCGGCGATCCGCCCTTCGCAGCAGATCATCTGCCGCGAGCCGCGGTGGCGCCATCACCAAGCTTATTGATAGGGGTGCGCAGTCGGGACGGTAAGCCAGTCGAGTAGGCGGGCCATGACAAGGTCGATGTGAGGGGCAGCCGTCACTCAGCGGCGCCACGACTCTGGTAGCCCCGGCCAGGCGTGGCCGCTCTACAAGACGACGCCATGCCGACGTTCACCGTAGAGTCCGACTCATGCCGCGAAGCCCTGGAGGCGGGATAGTTCTTCACCCACGCCACCGAAGGAAAGTGAAGAAGCAAACAAGCGATGTCGACCGGTGCGGTCGCGCCCGGCTCAGCGCGCAATCTCGCCGACTCGACGGTATCCGGCTGCCTCGAATGCCCGCAATCGGCACAGAGGTGTCGAAGAACGAATAATCTGCAAATTTGAACGAATGATTGGCTAGCGGCTTCTGAGGCTCAGAGCCAAGTGCGACGCGGCTTTCCTTTCGGCTGTCTGCTCTACCCCCAGCAGTTGCTCATTGGCAACGATCTCAGCGCT
>JANOWE010000265.1:0-6026 GCA_031417735.1 Betaproteobacteria bacterium | reverse complement strand
GAACTACCGGCACTGGAGCTACGGCAAGGAGTTCATCAGCACCGAGAAGAACTACAAGCGTGGTGCCATGGGCCTGGCCTACGAGATCGTGATCAACAGCAACCCCTGCATCAGCTACCTGATGGAGGAAAACACCATGGCCATGCAGGCCCTGGTGATTGCCCACGCGGCCTATGGCCACAACAGCTTCTTCAAGGGCAACTACCTGTTCCGCATGTGGACCGACGCGTCGTCGATCATCGACTATCTGGTCTACGCCAAGAAGTACGTCGCCGACTGTGAAGAGCGCCACGGCCTGGAGGCGGTGGAAGAGTTTCTCGATTCCTGTCACGCGCTGCAGAACCATGGCGTCGACCGTTACCGCCGGCCCAGCCGCAAGTCGCTGGCGCAAGAGCTGGCCGCGCGCCGCGACCGCGAAGACCATGCGCAGTTGCAGGTCAACGACCTCTGGCGCACCTTGCCCCGGCGTGCCGACAAGACCGGCGAGCCGGCCGAGGCGCGGCGCTTTCCTGAAGAGCCGCAAGAGAACCTGCTGTACTTCATCGAGAAAAACGCGCCGCTGCTCGATCCCTGGCAGCGCGAAATCGTGCGCATCGTGCGCAAGGTCGCCCAGTACTTCTACCCGCAGCGCCAGACCCAGGTCATGAACGTAGGCTGGGCCACCTTCTGGCACCACCGCCTGCTCAACCAGATGTACGACGAAGGCTGGCTGACCGACGGCGTGATGATCGAGTGGCTGAAGTCGCACACCAATGTGGTCTACCAGCCGCGTGTGGGCGACAGTGGCTACTCGGGGTTGAACCCCTACGCGCTGGGCTTTGCGATGTACACCGACATCAAGCGCATCTGTGAATCACCCACCGACGAAGACCGCGAGTGGTTCCCCGACATCGCCGGCACCGATTGGGTGCCCACGCTGCATGCGGCGATGCGCAACTTCAAGGACGAGAGCTTCATCGGCCAGTACCTCAGCCCCAAGCTGATGCGCGACTTCCGTTTGTTCGCCATCCTCGACGAAGAGCAGAAAAGCGAGATGGAGGTCAGCGCGATCCACGACGACGCCGGCTACCGCCGTGTGCGCGAAGCCCTGTCGCGCCAGTACGACCTGGGCTCGCGCGAGCCCAACATCCAGGTCTGGAACGTCAACCTCAGGGGCGACCGCTCGCTCACCTTGCGGCACTTCCAGCACAACGACCGGCCGCTGGACGACGGCGCGCAAGAGGTGCTCAAGCATGTGGCACGGCTGTGGGGTTTTGGGGTGCATCTGGAAAGCACCAATGCCAAGGGCGATGTGAGCAAGCGCTGGTCGGTGACGGGCGCAGACGCCTGATCGCCCGCGCGCCGCGACGGTGTCCGCCCAGCCGGGGCCTGAAACAGACAAAACGTTTCAAGTTGCCGCAAAGCGGGCCGAAATTGCTGTCAGCGCCGTCGCAGTCTCACCGGCGCACCGCCGTGCCGGTCCCCTGCGGGGCCCAGGCTGAGCCCCTGAAGGAGACCCTGCGTGCCCCCTGCCGTCCAGCGACTTTGGCTGACCCTGCGCCGCCTGCTGGCTGGCCTGTGCACGCCATGGGTCGCATGGCGGGCGCGCGCCCTTCAGTCATGCCGCAGCCCGCACCAGCGGGTGCGCCTGGCGACCTCGGCCATGCTGTGGTTGGTGGGTTGTATGGGCTTCTTCCAGGTCTGGCACATGGACCGGATCGAGCAGCAACGCGGTGTGGACACCCATGTGGTGGACATGGCACTGCACGACACCGCCTTGAGCCAGCAACTCGGGCGGGCCGCCTTGCTGGCCGGCCTGGGCGGTGGTGACTGGCGCGGCCAGGCCACCCAGCGCCTGCAGGCTGCGCTGGAGCGATCGCAAGAACAGGCACAACAGCTTGACCTCACCATTCTGTCGCAGCAAGCGGTGGACGCACAGAGCGACGACCTGCTGCGCCAGTCGCTGAAGGCCTGGCATGCCGCACGGGAGCGCCTCTGGTACCGCGCCGAAGTGTTGCTCAACGCCATGGACAGCCATGATTCGGCACGGATGTCGAATGCACTGGTCGAACTGCAGTCGGTGGTCGATGGCGCGGTTCTGGCCGGTGATCAACTGGCGCTAAGTTCGACCAATGTGGCTGACGCCCGCCACCACCTGGCCCTGCGCAGCCTGAAGATCGGGGCCGGTGTGACCTTGCTGCTGCTGCTGGCCCTGGCCCTGGGCATAGGCGAGCCCACCGCGCGCGCCGTGGGCCGGCTGCACCATCAAACCACGGCCTTGCTGGCGGCCCTGCCCAACGGCGTGGTCATGCGCAATGCCCAGGGGCAGGTGGTATGGAGCAACGCTGCCCTGGCGCAGCAGTTGCGCTTGAGCCCGGCCCAGGTGTCGGGCCACGAACAACCCGATCCGGGCTGGTCGCTGCTGCACGAGGACGGCCAGCCCATGTCGGTGTCGCAATCGCCCGCCATGCAGGTGCTGGCCAGCGGCCTGGCGCTGCGCAGCGGCACTCTGGGCGTGAAGTCTGCCGACGGTGAACTGACCTGGCTGCACTACAACGCTGAACCGGTGTTCGACGAGCGTCACCGCGCCACCGGCTCGGTGGTCTGCTACACCGACATCACCGAACACCGGCGCCAGCAGTTGATGCTGGCGCATACCGTGGACGCCGCCGGCGTAGGCACCTGGTTGTGGGACATGGGCCAGCACAGCGTGACCTGCAACGACCGGCTGCTGACCATGCTGGGCTACCGGCCGGGTGAGATCAGCCTGCGCGAGGACGACTGGCTTGGCCTGATCCATCCCGAAGACTGCACGCTCTGGCAAGAGGCGTTGCGTGCGCACCAGCTCAACCCGGACATGCCCTGCCGGGCCGAGATACGCATCCGCAGGCCCGACGGTGAATGGGCGGTGGTGCTGTCCTGCGGCGTGGTCATCGACCGCGACGTCAACGGACAGCCATCGCGCATGGCTGGCATCCACATCGACCAGACCGAGCAGGTCCAGATGCAGGCCATGCTGCGCCATGCTGCGCGCACCGACGGCCTGACGCAGATGCCCAACCGCGCGGCGGTGTTCGACCATGTGCAGCAGGTCATCGACCGTGCGCGCGCCGAGCCCGATTTCGGCTACGCCGTGCTGTTCATGGACTTCGACCGCTTCAAGCAGGTCAATGACACCCTGGGCCATGCGGCCGGCGACGAGCTGCTGCGCCAGATCGCGTCCCGCTTGCGCCAGGCCCTGCGTGGCCAGGATTCGGTGCAGCTCAGCCCCGGCCACAGCCACACCGCCGGTCGCATTGGCGGTGATGAATTCGTGGTCGTGCTGGAGGCGGTGAACAGCCGCGAAGAAGCCTGCGCCGTGGCGCGGCGGCTGATGAACACCCTGTCCGCGCCCTACCAGATCAGCAACCAGCTGGTGCATTCCAGCGCCAGCATCGGCATCGTCACCGCCGAGCATCCGGGGATTGATGCCTATACCGTGATGCGCGATGCCGACACGGCCATGTACGAGGCCAAGCGCTGTGGCCGTGGCCGCTATGTGGTGTTCGACACCACCATGCATGAGCGTGTGGCGCACAGCGTTGACACCGAACGCGACCTGCGGCTTGCTCTGCAGCGCGACGAGCTGTTTGTGGTCTACCAGCCGGTGGTGGACCTGCAGCACGGTGGTCCGGCCGGTGTGGAGGCGCTGGTGCGCTGGCGCCATCCCACGCGCGGCCTGGTCTCGCCGCTGGACTTCATCACCGTGGCCGAAGAGTCGGGCCTGATCGTCGCGCTGGGTCACCATGTGCTGCAAACCGCCTGCAACCAGTTCATGTCCTGGCAGGGTTTGCTGGGCGCGCATGCCCCGAAAAGTCTGGCGGTCAACCTGTCGCCCCGGCAACTGCACTCCAGCACCCTGATCGCCGACGTTCAAGACTGCATCGCGCAAAGCGGCATCAACCCGCAGCAGCTGCAGCTGGAGGTGACCGAAAGCCTGGCCGCACAAGACGACAGCGCGCGCGCCAAGCTGCGTGAACTGAAGGCCCTGGGCGTGCGCATCGCGCTGGACGACTTTGGCACCGGCTATTCGTCCCTGGCCTGTTTGCACCAACTGCCGGTGGACACGGTCAAGATCGACCGCTCCTTCGTCACCCATGCCGAGACCAGCGCCTACCACCGCGTGCTGATCGAGGCCACCATCCGCGTGGCCCAGACTCTGGGCATGAGCACAGTGGCCGAAGGCATCGAGACCGACAGCCAGGCCGCGCTGATGCGCGAGTTGCAGTGCGCCAAAGGCCAGGGCTATCTGTTCGCCCGGCCCTTGGAAGTGGATGCCCTGCTGGCCTGGTGCGGCCAGCGGCTGGTGGCGATGCCACCCAGCCCAGGGCCGCCGGCCAAGGTCGAGCGCGAAGTGCAGGCCGCCTGAGGCCGCCGTCCACCCGCGCGGGGTGGCACGCCGATCGGGTGATCAGGCGCTGAACACCTTGCCCGGGTTCATGATGTTGTGCGGGTCCAGCGCCGCCTTGATGGCACGCATCATCGCCACCGCCGGCTCGCCCGCTTCTTCCACCAGGTAGCCCATCTTGTGCAGGCCCACGCCATGCTCGCCGCTGCAGGTGCCCTGCAGGCGCAGCGCGCGGTGCACCATTTGCTCGGACAAACGCTCGGCGTCGGCCACCTCGGCCGGGTTGTTGGGGTCGAGCAGGTAGCTGAGGTGGAAGTTGCCGTCGCCCACATGGCCGACGATCCAGTAGGGCAGGCCCGCTGCTTCGGCCTCGGCCACCGATTCATTGATGCTCTCGGCCAGCTGCGAGATCGGCACGCAGGTGTCGGTGCTCAGGCAGCGGCAGCCGGGCCGGGTCTGCAGCGCGGCAAAGTAGGCGTTGTGCCGCGCCTTCCACAGCCGGCTGCGCTCTTCGGTGGTGGTGGCCCATTGAAAGTCGGCGCCGCCATGTTCACGCGCGATGTCCTGCACTGTCTCGGCCTGCTCTTTCACACTGGCCGCGCTGCCATGAAACTCCATCAGCAGCATCGGTGACTCGTTCAGCCCGAGCTTGGCGTAGGCGTTGACGGCGCGGATGGCGTTGACGTCCAGCAACTCGCAGCGCGCGATCGGCACGCCCATCTGGATGATCTGGATGGTGGTGCGCACCGCAGCGTCAATGCCGGGAAAGTGGCAGATCGCGGCTGACACCGCCTCGGGCTGCGGGTAGAGCTTGAGCGTGATCTCGGTCATCACGCCCAGCGTGCCCTCGCTGCCGACCATCAGCCGCGTCAGGTCGTAGCCGGCGCTGGACTTCTTGGCCCGGGTGCCGGTGCGCAGCAGCTCGCCCTGGGCATTGACCACCGTCAGCGCCAGCACGTTTTCCTTCATCGTGCCGTAGCGCACCGCGTTGGTGCCGCTGGCGCGGGTGGCACACATGCCGCCCAGGCTGGCGTTGGCGCCGGGGTCGATCGGGAAGAACAGGCCGGTGTCGCGGATTTCGGTGTTCAGCTGCTCACGGGTCACGCCGGCCTGCACCGTGGCGGTCAGGTCTTCTGGGTTGATCTGCAGCACCCGGTTCATGCGCGACAGGTCCAGGCTGATGCCACCCTGCACCGCCAGCAAATGGCCTTCCAGCGACGAGCCCACGCCAAACGGAATCACCGGCACCTTGTGCTGCGCGGCCAGCGCCACCGCGGCCATCACGTCTTCATTGCTTTCGCAGAACAGCACCGCGTCGGGCGGGGTGACGGGGTAGCTGGACTCGTCGCGGCCATGCTGCTCGCAGACCACCTGGGCGGTGGAGCAGCGGTCACCAAAGTGCGCACGCAACGCTGCCAGCATCTGCTCAGGCAGGGGGCGGCGGGCGGCCAGGTTCAGGTGCGCGGGCAGGGGGGCGTTCATGGGGTGCTCCGGTGGGGGCGCTGATCAGGCGCGGCAGGCGGCAATGGTAGAGGCTTCGCCCACCCCCTGGCCAGGCTTGCGTGCACAGCCGCGCTGCGCCCATGGGGCAACATGCACCCCCATCACCGCCCTTCCAGGAGCAGCCCATGGCCAACCGACTCTCACAAATTGCCACCCG
>JANOWE010000264.1:0-42285 GCA_031417735.1 Betaproteobacteria bacterium | reverse complement strand
CGGCTATTATCCTACATGAACTGAACCATATTATCAGAGAACATTTATCTGAAGTTCCTGGATCCAGTAGTCGGCGTAGGTGACATAGCGGTCGAAGATGTTCTGGCCATACTCTGAATAACTTTCCAGGTACGCGGTCTGAATCTCCTTGCCAATGAACTCGGCATAGCGCGGCGCCAGCTGCTCCTTGATGAAGCCGAGGTACTTTTGTTCAAGCTCGGGCGCAAACTGCTCGCGGCCGATCTGCTGCTCCAGCACATACATCAGGTGCACCGGGTTGGCGGCCAGTTCCTGGCTGTCGAAGTTGAAGACCTTGCTGATGATCTTGTACGCAAAGCGGGTGGAGATGCCGTTCATGCCCTCGTCCACACCGGCGTAGTCGCGGTACTCCTGGTAGCTCTTGGCGCGCGGGTCGGTGTCTTTGAGGTTGTCGCCGTCGTAGACCTGCATCTTGGAATACAGCGACGAGTTCTCGGGCTCCTTCAGCCGGGTCAGCACCGCGAACTGGCTCATCATCTTCAGCGTACCCGGCGCACAGGTGGCCTTGGCCAGCGACGAACTCTTCAGCAGCTTGTCGTAGATCTTGATCTCTTCGCTCACACGCAGGCAGTAGGGCACCTTGACGATGTAGATGCGGTCGAGGAAGGCCTCGTTGTTCTTGTTGTTGCGGAAGGTCTTCCATTCACTCTCATTGCTGTGGGCCAGGACGATGCCGTCGAACGGGATCGCGCCGAAGCCTTCGGTGCCCTTGAAGTTGCCCTCTTGCGTGGCGGTGAGCAGCGGGTGCAGCACCTTGATCGGCGCCTTGAACATCTCGACAAACTCGAGCAGGCCCTGGTTGGACAGGCACAGACCGCCGGAGTAGCTGTAGGCGTCGGGGTCGTCCTGGGCATAGGTTTCGAGCTTGCGGATGTCGACCTTGCCCACCAGCGCGCTGATGTCCTGGTTGTTCTCGTCACCCGGCTCGGTCTTGCTGATACCCACCTGCTTCAAGATGCTGGGGAAGCGCTTGACGACCTTGAACTGGCGAATGTCGCCACCGTACTCATCCAGCCGCTTCACCGCCCAGGGGCTGAGGATGCGGTTGAGGTAGCGGCGCGGAATGCCGTACTCGCTTTCCAGAATGGCCCCGTCTTCATCGGCGCTGAACAGACCCAGAGGGGTCTCGTTCACCGGCGAGCCCTTGATGGCGTAGAACGGCACATCCTGTGCCAACTGTTTCAGGCGTTCGGCAATGGAGCTTTTGCCGCCGCCCACCGGGCCCAGCAGGTACAGGATCTGCTTTTTCTCTTCCAGGCCTTGCGAGGCATGGCGGAAGTAGGACACCACCTGTTCGATGGCGTCCTCCATGCCGTAGAACTCGGCAAAGGCAGGGTAGATCTTGATCAGCTTGTTGGCAAAGATGCGCGACAGCCGCGTGTCGGTGCGGGTGTCCACCATCTGCGGCTCGCCAATCGACTTGAGCATGCGCTCAGCGGCAGTGGCATAGGCCAGTGGGTTGCGCTTGCACTCTTTGAGGTAGTCCTCGAGGGACATTTCCTCTTCACGGGTGCGCTCGTAGCGGGCGGCAAAGCTGCTGATGACGTCCATGGAGATCTCCTTGATCGGACACGGGCACCGACTAAGGGCGAGGGGCCCGGTTGCGGTGGGGAAGTTCTGATGGAGTCCCGGCTTCACGGGCCCGGGCGCCATCAGAGCTTTCCGGTCAATCAATGTGTCTTCACGACTTCAGCACCCCTCCAGCTTGCGCCATCCTGCGTCGTTTGATCAGCTTTGCTAGCCCTCGTTCACGGGGCTGTTCTCATGGCACGCACTTCAGGCCCGCATGGCGCGTTAGCAAGTCATGCACCAGGGTGGTCATGGCACAACGCAGCAGCCTGGCCAGCGGTTCACCGCCCTGGCCAAGGACCGCGGGCCACAGGACTGTGACAGCGTGCCCAAACCTGGCGCATGGACAGGCTTGTTGGCGCAAATGCGAAGCCCTTCCCGCCTGGATACGCCTGCAGGGGGGGCTGTGGATGCCAGCGCATCCGGGCCGGCCATCGCGCGCCTGGCGCAGTGCCTGCCAGCGCAAGGCGCCGGCTCAGGGCTTGCGGCGCCTCAGCGCTCGGCGACGCCGAATTTGTCGAGCAGGGCCGACAGCTCGTCCAGGGACGAGAAGCTGATCGCCACCTCGCCCTGTTCACCGCGGCGGGTGCTGCGGTGGATGCGGATCTCGACCTGGGCGGTCAGCAGATCTGCCAGTTGCTCTTCCAGCCGAACGATGTCGCGCGGCTTGTCCTTCTTCACGCGCAGCAGCGGCGCCTGACGGCCATTGCCCTGGGCCCTGTTGACCAGCTTCTCGGCCTCTCGCACCGACAGTTTTCGCGCCACCACCTCGTGGGCAGTGAGGATCTGCTGTGCTGCGTCCAGGCCCAGCAGAGCCCGGGCATGGCCCATGTCCAGGTCACCGGCCATCAGCATCTGCTGCACCGGCAGGCTCAGGTTCAGCAGTCGCAGCAGGTTGCTGGCGGCGCTGCGTGAACGGCCCACGGCCTGCGCGGCCTGTTCGTGGGTGAGTGAAAACTCGGTCACCAGGCGCTGCAGGCCCTGGGCCTCTTCCAGCGGGTTCAGGTCTTCGCGCTGGATGTTCTCGATCAGCGCCATCACGGCAGCCGCTTCGTCCGGCACTTCCTTGACCAGCACCGGTACTTCATCCAAACCGGCCAGCTTGGCAGCGCGGAAGCGGCGCTCGCCAGCAATGATCTCGTAGCCCGCCTCGCCCACCGGGCGCACCAGAATGGGCTGCATGATGCCCTGGCTCTTGATGCTCTCGGCCAGTTCGTAAAGCGAGCCTTCGTCCATGCGCGTACGCGGCTGGTACCTGCCGGGGCGCAGCTGGTCGAGCTTCAATCGGCTGGGCGGTTGAGGCTCGGACGCGGGCCGATCGGTTACTCTGGGCCCGAGCAGCGCCTCCAGGCCCAGCCCCAGGCCCTTGGGTTTTTTGGTCACCATGGTCGGATTGTGTGTCAGTTCCAGCACTGGCCGACCGGCCCCTGCATGGGTGCTTGCCTTATCCTTGGGCCTGCGCGGTCCACACTGCGCCTGTACAAGGAAATGACCATGAGCACCCGCATCTTTGTCGACGGCCAGGAAGGCACCACCGGCTTGCGCATCCACGAGATGCTGGCCCGCCGCAGCGATTTGGAGGTGCTGCGTATCGATGCCCAGATGCGCAAGGACAAGCAGGAACGCGCGCGTTTGCTCAATGCAGCCGACGTGGCCTTTTTGTGCCTGCCCGACGCCGCTGCCCGTGAGGCCGCTGCGCTGGTTTACAACCCGAACACCTGCGTCATCGACGCCAGCTCGGCCCACCGCACGGCGCCGGGCTGGACCTTCGGGCTGCCGGAGCTGGCGCCTGGGCAGCGCGACAAGATCCGCGCAAGCAAGCGCATCTCGAACCCGGGCTGCCATGCCAGCGCCTTCATTCTGCTGCTGCGGCCTCTGGTCGACGCAGGCTTGGTGCCGGCCGATCTGGCCATCAGCGCGCAGTCGATCACCGGCTATTCAGGTGGTGGCAAGAACATGATTGCGCAGTACGAGGCCGGCGGCGACGCCACCTTGAACGCGCCCCGGCCCTATGGACTGAACCTGGCGCACAAGCATGTGCCGGAAATGATGGCCCATACGGGCCTGCAGCAGAAACCCTTGTTCATGCCGGTGTTGGGTAGTTTTTACAAAGGCTTGGCTGTAAGCGTGCCCTTACATCTTTCACAACTGAGGGCGGGCACAGACGGTGCTGCACTGCAGCAGGCATTGGCCGCGCACTATGCCGGCGAGCGCTTCATCAAGGTCAAACCGCTGTCCGACCCGGCCACGCTGGAGGGCGGCTACTTCGACGTGCAGGCCAACAACGACAGCAACCGGGTCGACCTGTTCGTGTTTGCCAATGAGGGCCAGGCCTTGCTGATAGCGCGGCTGGACAACCTGGGCAAGGGCGCCAGCGGCGCGGCCGTTCAGGCCATGAACCTGCACCTTGGGCTGGACGAGGGCCTGGGCCTGTAAGCGTCAGCGAGCGGCTACCTGCGCGCCGCTAGTGTGCGCTGGGATCCTTTGCGCGGTAGTGGTAGGCGTAGGCGTCGGCAAAGCCCAGCCTGCGGTACAGCGCCCGGGCCGGGGCGTTGTCGGCTTCCACCTGCAGATAGGCTCGTCTGGCGCCCTGGCCCATGGCTGCTGCCAGCATGGCCTGGCAGAGCTGACCGGCCAGGCCGCGGCCTCGCACTTCGGTCGCCGTGAACACGTCGTAGAGGCCGACGATGTCGGCCTCTACGACGGTTTGGCCGCAGGCCAACACCTGCCCATCGTCACGATCTCGCAGCAACCAAGCCTGAAACGGCACCGGCGAGTGCGCCAGGCGCAGTGCCTGGGCCTTTCGTTGGCCTTCGGGTGAGCCGCGCAACTGGCCGACCTGCTAGGCAAACTCGGCGTGTCCGACGGCCAGCATCTGCAGCTTGGGGGCACACAGCTCAGCCGCGGGGGCAGCCAGTTCGACCACCATTACCAACGTATGGTCGAAGGGGTGGTATCCGCGCTCGTCCAGCGCCTGGTCCAGCGCCTCAGGCTGGCTGAAGGGTGTGATGCGCAGCACCATTGGCAGCCCGTGCTCTTGGTAAGCCTGCTGGCAGAGCGCCAGACGTTCATCCAGGGGCAAACAGCCTTTGGCCACGGCCTGGACACAGCGAGCGCGCTTGGCCTTGCCGGGCGAGAAACGCAGCAACCAGCCGTCCAGCCAGCGCTGCTGCGGCGGTGCACTGGCGTTCAGGCCGCAGTCTTCGATGCGCGACAGCTGCGCGTTCGACCAGGCGCCCGATGGCGGTGTGGCGGTCATGCGGTCAGCGCGACACCTTGCCCAGACTGTTCACGCGCTGAACCAGCTCATGCGCGAAGGCGATATAGGCCATCGCGCCCTTGGCGGTGGCATCGAACACCACGCCGGGCTGGCCATAGCTGGGCGCCTCGGCCAGACGCACGTTGCGCGGAATCACGGTGTTGAACACCTTCTCGCCAAAATGATCCTTCAGCTGTTCACTGACCTGCTGCTGCAGGGTAATGCGCGGGTCAAACATCACCCGCAGCAGGCCGATGACCTGCAGCTCGCGGTTAAGGTTGGCGTGAACCTGCTTGATGGTGTTGACCAGGTCGGACAGGCCTTCGAGTGCGAAGTACTCGCACTGCATGGGCACGATCACGCCGTGCGCGCTGCACAGGCCGTTCAAGGTCAGCAGGCTGAGCGACGGCGGGCAATCGATCAGCACAAAGTCGTAGTCCGCCAGCACAGGCGCCAGGGCCCGGCGCAGGCGTTGGTTGCGGTGCTCCAGGCCGACCAGCTCCACTTCGGCGCCGGCCAGTTCGCGGTTGGCACCCAGCACCTTGTAGCCGCCACTGCCTGAACTGAGCTGCGCCTCGGCCACACTGGCCGATTCCAGAAGCACGTCGTAGATCGACAAGGCCATGGCACGTTTGTCGATGCCAGAACCCATGGTGGCATTGCCCTGAGGGTCCAGATCGACCACCAGCACCCGCTGGCCCACGCGGGCGAGCCCGGCCGCCAGGTTGACGGTGGTGGTCGTCTTGCCAACCCCACCCTTCTGATTAGCGATGCAAAAAACATTGGCCATGGCTCAGAGTATCGCCGCTGCGGCAGGCTTTCAGGCCCGCCATGGCGGTCACCCACAGTCCCGAGCAGCGCGTCCGAGATCAGGCGGCAGGGGCCCGAGGTCGCATCCAAACCAGGCAGCGCTGGGCATCAAGGCCGGGCACCTGGAGTTGTTCCACGTGAAACACATCAACCGTGGGTGGCACCTCGGCCAGCTCCTTCGGCGTCAGGGTGGCCTTCATCGCAGCCCAGACACCATCAACAGCCAACATTGCCCGGGTCAAATGGACGAAATCTGACAAGGACGCAAAGGCACGCGATGTGACCAACTGATAGCCGGGCCCCCGACCGTCGACCTGTGCTCGGCCGCGCGGCTCCAGAGTTTCAACCCTGGCGTGCATGGCCCGCAGGTTGCTCAACTGAAGTTCAAGCGCCACCTGGCGGATAAAGCCCGCCTTCTTGGCCACCGCGTCGACGCAGTGCACCTCCCAATGCGGGCGCAGGATGGCCAACACCACCCCTGGCAGCCCACCACCGCTGCCCACGTCCAGCACCCGAATGGGGGCCGTTGGCCCGTATCTCAGCCCCCGATCCAGTGCAGGCAAGGTGGACAGACAGTCCAGCAGGTGGTGGCTGAACATCTGCTCGGGTTCACGCAGGGCTGTCAGGTTGTAGACCTTGTTCCAGCGCTCAAGCAGGGCCAGGTAATCCAACAAGCGCCGAGCCTCAGGCTCGGACATAGGCAGGCCCAATGACGTGACGGCCTGCAGCAGACGGTCCAGCGCAACGGATGGCTGCGCTTGCGCGGCTGATGTCAGGCTCATGCGGCGTCCTGATGCTGAATGTTATCGCTGGTACCAGCCTTGCTCGGAACGCCGAAGCCCTTGAACAGGCCCTTCTTCAAATGCACCAGCAACAGCGAAATGGCCGCAGGCGTCACCCCCGACAAGCGGGATGCCTGGCCCAAGGTCTGCGGTCGTTGCCGAATGAGGGTCTGTCGCACCTCAAAACTCAAGGCGCTGACCTGGCCGTAGTCCAGCTCGGCCGGCAAAGGCAAATGTTCCAGGCTGGCGGCACGGGCCACCTCATCGGTCTGTTTGCTGATGTAGCCCGCGTACTTGGCAGAAATTTCCACCTGCTCGATGACGCAATCTACCAGCGAGCGATCCGTCAGATCCTCGAGCAGTGTTTCACGTGAAACATGAGGCGCAACCCCGCCAACTGCCCTCGCCAAGCGGTCAATCTCGACCACGGTGTCAAAACAAACGCCTGGGCGGCGCAGCAGTTCGGCCAGGCTGTATTCATGCTCCAGGGCCTTGCCCAGCAGGCGCTCAGCATGAATCGCCGGCAAGCTGGCGGGATTGACCCAACTGCGCTTGAGTTGCTCGGCCAGCCTGGCCACTGCGTCACGCTTGCGGCTGAAGGCCGTCCAGCGCGCATCGTCCACCAGGCCCAGTTGCCGGCCCAGTTCGGTCAGGCGAGCGTCGGCGTTGTCTTCACGCAGCTGCAGCCGGAACTCAGCCCGGCTGGTGAACATGCGGTAGGGCTCGTTAACACCCTTGGTGATCAGGTCGTCGACCAGCACGCCCAGATAGGCCTGGTCGCGGCGCAACTCCAAGGGCGCTTGGCCACGGATCTGCAGGGCCGCGTTGATCCCCGCGTACAAGCCCTGCGCCGACGCTTCTTCGTAGCCGGTGGTGCCATTAATCTGCCCGGCAAAGTACAGGCCGCCCATGGCCCGCGTTTCGAAGCTGGACTTCAGCTCGCGTGGGTCGAAGTAGTCGTATTCGATGGCGTAGCCAGGCCGCAGGATGTGGGCGTTCTCCAAGCCGACCATCGACTGCACTGCCGCCAACTGCACATCAAAGGGCAGCGAGGTAGAGATGCCATTGGGGTAAAACTCATGCGTCGTCAGGCCTTCAGGCTCCAAAAAGATCTGGTGCGAATTCTTGTCGGCGAAACGGTTCACCTTGTCTTCGATGCTGGGGCAGTAGCGTGGGCCCACGCCCTCGATCACGCCCGTGAACATCGGGCTGCGGTCAAAGCCGGAGCGAATGATCTGGTGCGTGCGCTCATTGGTGTGGGTGATCCAGCAGGGCACCTGGCGCGGGTGCTGCTCGGCCTTGCCCATGAAGCTGAACACCGGCACCGGCCCCGGTTCGCCGGGCTGTTCAATGAGTTTTGAGAAATCGATGCTGCGGCCATCCAGGCGCGGCGGCGTGCCCGTCTTGAGCCGGCCCTGGGGCAGCTTCAACTCTTTCAGCCGGGCCGACAAGGTGACCGCAGAGGGCTCACCGGCCCGGCCGGCGGCATGGTTTTGCAGGCCCACATGCACCCGGCCGTCCAGAAAGGTACCCGCCGTCAGCACCACGGCACGCGCACGGAATTGCAGGCCCATCTGGGTCACCGCGCCCACCACCCGGTCGAACTGGCCATCCGACTCGATCAGCAGGTCATCAACCGCCGACTGGAAGAGCGACAAACCAGGCTGGTTCTCCAATCGATGCCGGATCGCCGCCTTGTACAACACCCTGTCGGCCTGGGCTCGGGTGGCCCGCACAGCCGGACCCTTGCTGCCGTTGAGGATGCGGAACTGGATGCCGGCCTCGTCGGTCGCCGCGGCCATGGCGCCCCCCAGCGCATCCACTTCCTTGACCAGATGGCCCTTGCCAATGCCACCGATGGACGGGTTGCAGCTCATCTGACCCAGCGTCTCGATGTTGTGCGTTAACAACAATGTGCGGCAACCCATGCGCGCAGTGGCCAGCGCGGCCTCGGTGCCGGCATGGCCGCCGCCAACCACGATCACATCGAATGTCTGAGGGTGCAACACGGCGGGGAGCAGCGCGGGCAGGGCACGCCGCAGCAGAGTGACAAGCCGCTATTGTAAAAAGCAAAGGCCGCTCGTGCTGCAGGCGTGAAAGACAGGGCCGGGCGCTCGCAAGCCAGGCATCGTGCCGATGGGCACAAAGTCCAGGCCCAAAACGAAAAAGCGGCCCAGCTTGACCGGGCCGCCAAAACCGACCGTGCAGAACTCGGTCGGGAGCAAAGAATCAACCCGCTGGCGGGTCGGTGCCTGGAGTCACTGGCCCGCCAGGCGGCAGGCGGCGGCAATTACCAGCCGTTGCGGGGGGCTTGCACGGTTTGGGTGGCGGTGTTGACTGTGGTGGTGTTCATCATGCTTCTCCTGTGGTTTTCAGAAAACGCCTGCTAGGCGCCTGAAAACGATTTCACCAGGGCGCGTAGCCTGGGGCTACTGTCAGGTCTTACAGGTGGAAGCAGTTTGAAACGGCAGTGACTGGCGGTTGATCAGGCGATCAGACCCAAGCGGATGGCCTTGAGCACGGCCAGATGCTTGCTGCTGCACTGCAGCTTGTGCATGGCGTTGTTGACATGCAGCACCGCCGTACGCTCGCTGATGCCCAGGATGGCGCCCACCTCCCAGGCAGTCTTGCCCTCCATGGTCCAACGCAGGGCCTCCAGCTCACGCGGTGTCAGGGCAGGCACCTCCTGCACCTCGACCGGCGGTGACAGCACGCGCAGGGCCGTGTCCTGCGCATAGACAGCAAACAACTGCAGATCAGCGATCAGCCGATTGAGTTCGCCCAGGTCGTCGGGCAAGGGCTCTTCCCGGTCGACACCGAGGACGAAATGCTTGCCGTCGGGCATGTGCATGGCCAGGCACACGCCAGTGCGGTAACCGAAGCGGGCCTGCTCTTCCCACAACTCACCCAGCCCCTGGCTGGTGTAGGTGGCCTGGTCCCAGACGATGGGGAAGGCGTGGCGCCGGCAGTGCTGCATCACGGGATCACGGCGCATGCTGGGCACGTCGTTGATGGCGGCGGTGTAGCCTTCAGGCGCGTTGTCGACCGATACAAACTCGGAACGGCCCAAAGTGCCGTCGACCACGGCAATCGCCGACATGGTGCTGAAGCCCAGGTCTTGAGTGAAGCGCAGCACTTCGCCCCGGAAATCGTCTCGACTTCCGGCGCTCAATACCGATACATATCCGCCAACCTGCATACCCTACGACTGGTAACTGGTAGTTCAAGCCACCACAGTCCTGCCCTGAAAGGGTTTACACCTTCTTTTTTGCCGAAGCATGCCGAAAATCAGCAGCATTCAGACTACTTCAGGGTGACACCATGATGACTTCGCATCCGCATTGCCCTCCCTGGACCTTGCGCGCCTGGCCGCCGCTATTGTGGCAGCTTGGCAAGGTCGCTACGCTGGGCATGCAGCACATTGAAACCCAGATCACCAACCCCGGCGAAGCCATGTTCCGCACCACCGGCCAGACGCTGTGGGGCTGGCAATCGGATGAGGGCGAGGCCGGCATGGCCTGGGACTGGGTGCTGCTGGGCCGGGGTGTGGTGGCCATGGCCGATCCGCTGGCAGTGGTGAGCAATCTGCGCCTGGTCAGTGGTGAAGGCGACGTGCTCAGCCAGAGCGAGCTGGCGCTGCACTTCAACGCCATCGTCCATGGTCTGCCCTGGCAGGACGAGGTGGTGCGCGCGATCACCGCTGAACCAGGTGCCACCCTGGCTGGCTTGCCCTGGCCGCAGGAGCACCTCGCAGCACTGCGCCAGATCGCGCATTGAGCCAGGCCCTTGCGCGCGCGCTCAGCGCAGCGCAGCGGACCGCAGTTGCCGCACAACCTGGGCCAGGCAAACCCAGGTCAGCACAGCCGCCACCGCCAGTACCAGCAGCAGCGTTGGCCAGGCCGGGGTCTGGCCCTCCAGCACACGCTGCATCAGCGTGATCTGAGCCAACGCGGGCACCCACAAATGCCAGGCTTGCTCACCGCCCTGGTTGAACAGCGTGATCAGCGGCAGCATCGACACCGCCAGCACCACCAACGTGGCGCTGGCCTGGGCCTCCTTGAAGCTCTTGCTGTGGATGGCCACGGCCATCAGCAGCGCGGCCAGCAGGCCGGCCAGCGGCAGCAGCAGGGCGAGGAACTGCAAGGCCTCTGCCGGACCAAACTGGAACATCGCCGCCAGCGTGGCGCTGCGCAACAGCCACTGGCCGGGCAAAAAGCCGAAGCAGGCCAGCACCGCGATCAGCATGCCCACGCCGGCCACCGCCGCCCACTTGCCCAGCACGATGGCCGCTCTGGGCACCGGCGTCATCAGCAGCGGCTCCAGCGAGCCGCGTTCACGCTCGCCGGCGGTGGCGTCCAGCGCGCCATGCAGGCAGCCATACAGCACCGCCATCAGCACGAAGAAGGGCAGCATGCGGGTCAGTTGCGCCGCGCGCTGGCGCGGATTGGCCAGGTCCTGCTGCTCTATCAGCACCGCCTGCAGGCTGGCCGGCGCCACACCGCGCAGCGCCAGCCGCAGCGCGGCCTGTTCCTGGTTGAAGCCCTGCAGCAGCCGCAGCAGGCTGCCGCTGTCGGCGCGGTTGTTGCCGCTGGCACCCACCACCGTCAGCGTGGGCGCGATGCCGTCCAGCAAGCCTTGCTCAAAATCGGCCGGCACCAGCAGCACGGCATGGCCGAAGCTGCGGTCCTGCAGCGCCGCTTCGTAGTCGGCCGGTGCCCGGCGCAGCACATGGCCCTGGCGCAGCAGGTAGTTGCCCAGTGTGGGCGCCTGGTCCAGGCCCAGCGCATGCACTTCACGCGCCTCGGCCCGGGCCTCGATGTCGGCGACCAGAAACGAGAGCACCACCAGCAGCAATGGGCCGATGGCCACCGACGACAACACCACCATCAGCAAGGTGCGGCGGTCGCGCAACGCGTCCAGCAATTCCTTGCTGAACACCCGCCAGGCCGAGCGCATCATGGCCGGCCTCGATCGGGCACTCCCGGGCGGCCATGGTCGGCAAAGGCCAGGTGTACAAAGCAGGACTCGAAGTCGCTGTGCCCGGTCTTTGCCAGCAGTTCGGGCACGGTGCCGCAGGCCACGGTGCGCCCGGCAGCCACCACCACCACCTGGTCACAGAGCTGGGCCACCTCCTGCATGATGTGGCTTGAAAAGACGATGCACTTGCGCTGCACATCACGCAACTGGCGCAGCACATCGCGCAGGCCTCTGGTGGCCAGCACGTCCAGGCCGTTGGTGGGTTCGTCCAGGATGATGTGTGAAGGGTCATGCACCAGCGCCCGCGCCAGCGCGGTCTTCATGCGCTCACCCTGGCTGAAGCCGTCGGTGCGACGGTCCAGCAGCGCGCGCATGTCCAGCGCCTCGGCCAGCTGCTCGGCCCGGGCCTGGGCAGCATCGTCGGTCAGGCCATGCAGGCGACCGTAGTAGACGATGTTCTCGCGGGCGCTCAAGCGCGGGTACAGGCCACGCGCGTCGGACAAGACACCCAGGCAGGCCTGTGCACGCTGCGGCTGGGCCAGCACGTCGATGCCCGCGACCTGGATCCGACCCTGGTCTGGCCGAATCAGGCCGGCCACCATGCGCAGCGTGGTGGTCTTGCCCGCACCATTGGCGCCCAGCAGGCCGGTGATGCAGGCGTCGGCGGCATGGAAGCCGATGTCCTGCACCGCCAGCACCGGTTGCGCCTTGGGCCATCTGCCCGAGGGGTAGCACTTGGCCAGGCATTGCACGTCGATCATGGCTGCGCCTTGGGGGGTCGGCCTGGCGGCACAAAGGCCGGTGGCCGAGGCAGGGCCGACAGGCAGTCCGCCGACGGTGCCGCTGCGGCCAGCGCCTGGGCATCGTCAGCGTCGATGAAGCGGTGCACGGCCTCGCGCAGGCAAGGCAGGCCCAGCACACCATGGCCGGCCTGGGGCACGACCCAATGCGCTGCGGCCGCACCCAGGGCCTGGGCCACCCGCTGGCCATGGCGTGGCGGCGTCGCCGGGTCCAGCCCGCCAGACAACAGCCAGACTGGCGCGGCAGAGGACGGCAGGGTGTGGAAGCCGGCCGAGATGTGTGCCCTGGGCCAGTCGGCGCAAGCCTGCTGGTAGCCACGCTGAAAGCTGTGGCCAAAACTGTTGGCCGGGTCGTCCAGCGCGGCCCGGTCTGCCGGGTCGGCCGGCGGTGCCGCTCCGCCCAGGTCCTCGGCGCAGACCACCGAATAGTGCATGCCGCTGGCCAGCACCGCATGACTTGCACCACCCAAGGCCGAGCCCAGCGCGGCCAGCGGCGCGAATCGGCCCGCCGCCGCCTCGGCCAGCGCGGCCGGCAGGCCTGCGGCCAGCGCCGGTGAATACAGCGGGCCGCGGACCAGGGCGCGCAGGCCGTCGGCATCCAGGGTCACCGTTTCCAGCTGACCGCTGACCGGGTGCGGCAACTGCACCTGTGCCGGCATGCTGGCCAGCAGACGCTGCCATTGGGCCGCCAGATCGGGATGGCGGCTGGCACACGCCTTGTCGGCCTGGCAGGCAGCAAACAGCGCGTCCAGCGCGGCCTGGTTGTCGCGTGCCACGGCCGTGGCCAGGCGCATGTCGGGCGGCACCACGCCGTCCAGCACCAGGCGCCGCACGCTGCCCGGAAACTGGCGCAGAAAGTCCAGCGCGGCGCGGCTGCCATACGACACGCCAATGAGATTGATCTGCGGCGCGCCCAGGCGCAGGCGCACGGCCTCGACATCGGCACTGGCGATCTCGGTGCTGAAAAAGCGCAGATCACCGTAGGGCAGGGCCTGCAAGGTCTGACGGCAGGCGGCCAATCGGGCCAAGCGCTGTACGGCGCTGGCTCGGCTGGCCAGCGGCAGCCAGGCCGCGCGTGGGCGGTCGTCGTCGCAGACCAGTGGCGCACTGCGGCCGGTGCCGCGCTGGTCGACAAAGACCAGATCACGCCGCAGGTTCAGACGCGCATGGCGGGCGGCCAGCGGGCCGGCCAGGTCGATCGCGCTCTGGCCAGGGCCACCGGCGAAGAACAGCACCGGGTCGGCGGCGGCATGGCGGGCCTGCGCTGGCACAAGGGCAAAGTGCAGATTGATGTGTGGCCCACCAGGCCGGGCCGGATCCAGCGGGCGCTGCAGCGTGCCGCAGCGCGCGGCGCGGGCCAGGCCGACGAGCTGGCAGCGTTGCAGCGCCGGGGCATCGTCAACGGACGCTGCCATGGTGGCCAGGCTGGCACCTGCGGCGAGCAGGCCTGCGATCAGTCCTGCGGCCCCTCCGCCAGACTGACCTGCATGCCCCATCAGCCCAGCATCCTTTTCAGCTCACCGCTGTCGATCAGGCGCTGCAAATCTTTCGCGCCGCCGACCAGCTGGCCTTTGACAAACACCATTGGAAAGCTCGTCCAGCCGCTCCACATCTTCAGCGCCGTGCGCCGCCGCCATTGGCTGAAATAGCTGCCGTAGTCCAGGTCGTGGTGGGGCACGCCTGCAGCATCCAGCGCGCGCCTGGCCTGCTTCGGGTACGGGTTCTGCGCCATGCCCACCACCACCACGGCATGGCCGGCCACCGCCTGCATCACCTCTTGCAGGATGTCGGCATGCTGCTTGGCCACGATGTCGCGGATGGCGGGGTGCAACGCGGCAGGGTCGAGAACAGAGCGGGGCATGGCGGGTCCGGCAGAAGTGGGCAGACCGCAGCATACTGCCCGTCCCGTCCTGCCAAAGCTTGGCAGGACGGCCAAGCCCTTTCATCACAGGAAATTCAACCATGAAGCTCTACTACAGCCCCGGCGCCTGCTCGCTGAGCCCGCACATCGCGCTGCATGAAGCCGGCCTGAAATTCGAGGCCCTGGTGGCCAGCACCAAGACCCACCAGCTGGCCGACGGCACCGACTACTACACCATCAACCCGCTGGGCTATGTGCCACTGCTGGAACTGGACGACGGCACCCGTCTGACCGAAGGCCCGGCCATCGTGCAGTACATCGCCGACCAGGCGCCCGACAAGCAACTGGCCCCGGCCTATGGCACGCTGGGCCGCTACCAGCTGATGTCGTGGTTGACGCTGATCGGCACCGAACTGCACAAGGGCTTCTCGCCGCTGTTCAACCCGGCCACGCCCGAGGCCTACAAGGCCATCGCCAAAGACCGGTTGATGGGCCGGCTGCGCTGGGTCAACGAGCAGCTCGAAGGCAAGACCTGGCTGATGGGCGAGCAGTTCACGGTGGCCGATGGCTACCTGTTCACGGTGACCAACTGGGCGCCGCGCGTAGGCGTCGAGCTGGCTGGCCTGGACCAACTGCTGGCCTGGCGCGCCCGTGTGGCTGCCCGCCCGGCGGTGCAGGCGGCGATGAAGGCCGAAGGTCTGCTGGGCTGAACCCAGGCCCGGGCTGGCCCTGCACGCAGTCGGCCCGGGCTGTTCAGGCGGCCTTCAAGGCCTGTTTCAGAATGCCCTCGCAGGTGCTGCGCTGGGTGTCGGCTGCGGGCAACTTCTGGCAGGCGGCGGCCAGACCGGCGGGGCCGTCGTTGAGCCGACGGATCACCGCGTCTTGCCTGCCGTCCTTGTTCCAGGCTGCGAGTTTGCTGCCCACGCGCTGAAGTGAGCGGGCACTGCGCTCATGGAATGCCGCAGGATCCTGTGCCGCCTCGGTGAACAACTGGCGCGCCGCGCGTTCAATCCGAACAGCGTCGGAAGGCGCCAGGTCCACCAGCGCGGCCAGGTAGCCCGCACCCCACTGCAGCCGTGTCGCCGGGCCTTGGCTCTTGGCAAAGGCTTGCTCGTACCAGTCCAGCGCTTCGGCATTGCGGCCCAGCTTGCGTGCGTTGCCGCCGAGCTGGCTCATCAGGTAGTAGGGCGAATGGCTCTTGCCCAGGTTGGCCTTGAGCAGGGCGTCACTCTCGGCCCACAGCCCGGCCAGACCCAGCAGGTAGGCGTCGGTGCTGATCACCGCCTGGCGCTCATGGCCGTTGCTGATTTCGCGGTCGTCCTGCGCGACGTGAGCGCGAACCCGCTGCAGCAGCGAGGCGGGCAGTTGCGGCTGGCGCTCGTCCTTGCCAAGGTGGATGCGGGCCAGCGCCACGCGCGAGACCAACGCGCTGAGTCGGTCGCTTCGCGACAGGCTGGCGTCGGCCTGAAGCCGGTCGAGTGCGGTGTTGAAAGCCGCCACCAGTTTTTGCCGGTCAGCCCCCGCTTCCGGCGCCAGTGCCTTGGTGATCTCTGCTGCGGCGTTGACCAGCATGTCCATCTGCGCCCGGCTGGCCTTGGCGTCGGCCAGCAGCTTGTGCACCTTGCCGCGCAGCAGCGCATCGGGCTTCAGGCCCTTGCCATCGTCGCTTTCGGCCAGTGCCTTGAGCAGCAGCCGGATCGCGGCCTCACGCTCAGTGGGTGGGCAGGCGGCCGACAACTGGCCCAGCAGGGCGGCGCGTTCGGCCGCCGGTACCAGCTGCGACTCGTCGGTGTCCCAGCTGTAGTAGGCCAGCATGCGCCATTCGCCGGCCGTCACGGGTTTGCCCGCCAGCGCGTCGGCCAACACCGCTTTGACAGGCCGACCACCGGCCAGGCCCAGCTGCAGCACGGCCATGACCTGGGGCGCATCCACTTCACCGGGCAGGCGGGTGATCTCGCTGCCATCGGGCTTGAACAGGATCAGCGTGGGGTAGCCGCGCACCTTGTAGGGCCCGCCCAGGGCCTGGGCGCCGGGCAGGTCGCCGTCCACATGCACCGCCACAAAGCTCTTGGCCCTGTCAATGAAATCCTGCCGGTTGAACAGCGTGGCCTTGAGCTGGTTGCAGGGCGGGCACCAGCTGGCGCCCCAGTACAGCAGCAGCGGTTTGTGCTCGGCCCTGGCCTGGGCGAAGGCCTGGTCCACATCGGCCTGGGCGCCTGCCTGCTGCCAGGCCACACCGGGGCCGGGCAGATTGGCCGCGCGGCTGGCCACGGATGGCAGGGCCAAAGCCAGGCAAAGCAGTGCGGGTCGCAACAGGGTGGGCAAACAGGTCATGGCGCAGGCTCCTGGGCAGATCGTGGTGATTGTGGCGCTGGGCTCATGCTGTTGCCGGCCCGTCGTCCGGCGGCTTGGGCTGAAGCGGGGTATCGGCATCGCACAAGAACGGCTGAGCATCGTCCTGCGGCGCTTCGGGTGTGGCCCGGGCCAGTGCCATCCAGACCATGAAGGGCAGGCTCATGCTGCGCTGCGGCGCCGGGCGCGCCACTTCAAGCGGGCCGCGCTCGGGCGCAAACATCACGCCAAACACGGGCGGAATCTCGTCGGCGCGGGCGATGCCTTCACGCAGCACGTACCAGCACTCACCGGCCAGCCAGCGGTAGGCCTGGCCCTTTGCCGGGCGCCGCAGGTCGGACAGCAGGTCGGCCCGGCGGACCTTGATCTCATGCGCCACTGGCGCCAGGTAGGCCGCCACGGTGGTCTGACGGATCGAGTACACATCGGGCATGGTCATAACCCAGGCCGGTGCCACGCTGCCGGTCTGGGCAGCTTCAGCCGGTGGGTCATCGCCCTGGCCACCCACCTGCGCCCGCAGCGACAGGCCACGCCAGACGACCCGTCCCGCACGCTGCATCTCGCGCGCCACGCGGGCGACCAGGGCTTCATGCTCATCGTGCCGGGCGCGGTTGCGCTGCAGCGTGTCGGCCACCAGGGCGACACCGCTGTCGGTCAGCCGCAGCGTGTCGCGGCCCTGGCCGTCCAGCAACCTGGTCAGATAGCCTGCGGTCAGCAGTTCGGCCTCCAGATTGTCGTGGCAAGGCCAGCCGGCCGACCGCCACATCGCGCGCAGCCGTCGGCGGTGCGCGGCGTTGACCACCAGCGGTTCAGTCGACATGGGCCAGGGCCCCGGGGCCGGCGTGTGCGCCAAGGTGTCTGCAGCGACGCGGCGGCGTCACTCGACGACGGTGACGCCTTTCCAGAACGCCATGCGGCCCTTGATCTGGGCAGCGGCCTCGCTGGGCTCGGGGTAGTACCAGACGGCGTCCGGGTTGAGTTCGCCCGCCACCATCAGGCTGTGGTACTGGGCCTGGCCCTTCCAGACGCAGCCGCTGCGGTGGTTGCTGAAGGTCAGGTACTGCGAATTGACCGACTCGACCGGAAAGTAGTGGTTGCCTTCAACCACCACGGTGTCGTCGCTTTCGGCGATCACCACGCCCTTCCACATCGCCTTCATCCTGCGCTCCTCTGGCTGCCCGCAGCCCTGGTTGGCCGGGCCGACAGGGTGGCCCGGAGCCAGCATCCTAAGCCTGTCGGCATGACCCGACGGACCTGCGGGGCTGGACGGCCAGCAGGCGCAGGCCAGGCCAGGCCTCAGCTGCGGTGGCCAGGCTGGGCGGTGGGTGAGGCCAGGGCCTGCAGGCGGGCGCTGCTCAGACTGGCGCTGGGCAGGCCTTGTTCCGTGGTTTGGCAGGCCTTCGCCATCGCCATCGCGGCGCTGCGGTGCTGCCGGTCAGCCAGGCCACCCATGCCCGACAACACACCGGCGGTGAGCAACGCGGCCAGGCTCAGCGACAAGATCTGGTGGGAAAGTGGTTTTGTCATGGGCTACTCCTGAGTTGGTGGACGGGGTGTCGGTGTGATCCGATGGCTGAACTCTAGGCAGACCATCGCCCCCGTTCCAGCGGCTTGCGACCGGACGCCACCCGCGCCGATGGACTGCGGCGCGTGGTGATGGGCCGCGTCAGTTGCAGGTTTGCACGGCCTGGCCGCAGACCCCCTGGGCCGATGTCCAGCGCGCGACAGGCCATGCCGGCAGGTCCTCGGCCAGCTCGGTGTCGAGCCATTCGGTCACCGCCAGTCCTTCGCGCAGGGCCAGGCTGGACTCGTACCAACCGCAGGCCGGGCAGGGTTCGGCGTCGACCGACGGCTCGGCCATGGTGCCGTGAAGCGCGTCAGCCGGGCAGGACGGCAAAGTGTCAGTGGGCGCTGGCCGCGTCAGGCGCGCCAGCCGCGCGGCAGCGGCATGTCGGCGAGCCAGGCTAGCCACCGGGCTGCGACCCTGGCGGGTCAATCGATGCAGGCAGACGCTGATCAGGCTCATCACGGGCTCCCGGGCTTGGCTTGGAACTCTGAGGCGCTGCCTGATCAAGCCAGGCCGACACCCTGGATCGCATCTTCGTGGGCTCGGCCCGCTTGAACCATCGCCCTGCGGGGGGAGACGAAGGGGGAGACGAGGGGGAGCCGTGGCATCCCCCACAGGGGTGTGACACCCCGGTGCGGCAGCTCCCGCGCGGGACTGGCACCCAGCGACCATGCTGTTTGCCACATTGACCGCAGCCGGCCGGTTCTAAGCTCGGTGCACCATGATCAAGCCACATCGACAGGACACGTCCGGCCAACTTTGGCCAGACTCTCAAGCTGAGCCCATGACGCCGGCCGACGCCGAGCCGCCCACGCTGGCTCAGCTGGTGCGCCCCTGCCGCGACAGCCATGCCGCAGCCGCGCCGGCCGCGCGTATGCATGGCCTGGAGGTCAGCGAGATCGACAGCGACACGACCTTCGACCGCTTGTTCGGCCCCGACACCCCACCGCAGGCCTGAGCCGGGCGCGCCATGGCGGCCAGGCCGCCATGGCAACACCGGCGCCACCGGGGCGTCCGTGAACTCAGCGCGACGGCGCCGAGCCAGCCAGCGCCGGCGCGGCGGCTGCGGGCAGCAGCGCCCACAACCGAGCCAGGTCGGCCGCGCCGTCCTGGCCGGACACGGCGGCGAAATGCTTGCGTGCTTCGTCGATCTGGCCGGCCCTGCGCGCAGCGATGCCCAGATGCAGCAAGGCCTCGTCAGGACGGCGCAGACCGCCCTTGGACTGGCCCAGGGCCATCAGCGCCATGGCCCGGGCATGGTCGCCTGCGCCGGACAGTGCAAAGCCCAGACCATGGGCGGCATTGCCGTCCTTGGCCAGGCGTGCGCCGGCATCGCCTTCAGCGAGCGTGGCGCGGTCTTGTGCCGCTGACTTGGTCGCCTGTTCGCGCAGCTTGCGGTCGGCCGCTGCGTTGGCGTCCTTGCCCAGCAGGCCGCTGTTGAAACCATCGTCCAGCAGCTTCTGCGCCTCGGCCGGCAGGCCGGCCTGCTGTGCGCGCTCGGCCATGTCGCCCAGTTCACCGGCCGTCAGCGCAATGCCAGCCGCCTGGCGCAGGCGATAAAGGTCCAGCCGCAGGCGCTCGTGGTTGAACCCAGGCCGCGCGGCCACGCGCGTGATCAGTTCAGCCCAGTAGTCGGTCTTGCCGGTGCTGGTGGCCAGCCTTTGCAAGGTCTGAAAATAGGCCGCGTCGTTACCGGCGCCGCTTTGGCTGGCCGCGAGCATGCGCAGGGTGGCCTCCGGGGTGATGCGACCGGTGGCCTGATCGGCATCGATCTGCGCTTGCAGCGCCTTGATCACCGCCACATGGTCACCCAGCACGCTGAGCACCTGCGGGTACAGGCGCACGATCTCGGCGCTTTGGCCCTTGTCCGCCAGGTACTGTTCCATCCAGCCGCGAGCCCGCGCATAGTCCTTGGCCTGCAAGGCCAGCTTGATGGTGGTTTCCACGATCGCGGCCTTCTCGGCCACCGGCAGCAGAGGCGAGGCCAGCACAGCCTCGAACTGCGTCAATGCACCCGCCGTGTCACCGGCGCTGAACAGGGCCGGCGCCCTCAAGCGCTGGACGATGTAGGTTTCGAACGGGGTCAGCTCGCCCACCGCCTCGGCTTCCTGGATGCGGGCCAGTGCGTCGCCATGCTTGCCCTCACGCAGCAAGGTCTGGGCGGCCTGCAAGGGCGCGGCCACCGTGGGGCGCAGCGTCGGGCCCGCAGGCGCGGATGCGCTGGCAGCAGCCGGGGCGCCGGCCTGGCCCATGGCCACGGACTGGGCCAGGCCCATCAACAGGGCCAGGACCAAGGGGCGCAGTGCGGCGCCAGGGGTTTGGGTGGACAGGTTCACGGTCGGCCTGAAATGGTGGTTGGGGCGGGAAATACCAGCCCGGCAGTGTAGTCAGAGCGTTCAAGTGCATGGGCAGCACCAGCGTGCCTGTCCGGCTTGCCGTCGGGTGCAGCGCGGCTGCAGAAACGAGCACGGCGGCCGAAGCCGCCGTGGATTGTGCCCGCCAGCCTGGCCGGGCTGATGCGGCGCTGGCTCAGGCCAAGGGCGTGATGCCGGCGATGGCCCAGTCGCCCGTGCCGGCGGTACTGCGCACCAGGTGCCACAGCTCGTTGACCGGCTCGGCGCCACCTTCGGTCTTCTCGCGGATCAGGCCGTGGAAGCGCACGCTGACCACGTCCTGGCCGTTTTCTTGCGCCACATCGGCAATTTCGGCGTCGAGTTGCACCACGTCGGTCTTCTGGGCCACGCTGCCACGCTCTTGCAGGTCCAGCCGCAGCGAGGCGAACAGCTCGGGCGTGGTGAACTTGCGCAGGTCATCCACATTGCCGGCGTCGTTGGCGGCCTGCAGGCGGATGTAGACCATCTTGGCCAAACGCAGAAAATCGTCCTGGGCCATGCCACCGGGCAGGGCCGCGCCAGCCAACGGCGGACTGGCTGAGGCCAGTGCCACCGGGCTGAAGGCAGCGCCGGCGGGAGCAGCAGGGTCCAGGGCCTGGCGCTGCAACGCGGCGTCGGCATTGACCGGTGCGGCCTGCGGCGCGGTCCAGCCACCAGCGCCAGCGCCGGCACCCGCCATGGCCGGCTGAGGGCCGCCCGAGGCTTGTTGCGCCGACCCACCGCGCATGCGGCTCATGACAAAGCGGACCAGGAACAAGGCGGCCACCGCCAGCAAGGCGATCATCATGAAGTTGGCCAGGCCTTCACCCATGCCGAAGTGGCTGAACAACGCGGCCAGCCCCAGGCCGGCGGCCAGACCCGCCAGCGGGCCCATCCAAGAGCGCTTGCCGGCGGCAGCGGCGGCGCCAGCAGCGGCCGGCACACCAGGGGTGGCGGCCGGGCTGGCCGGAGTGGGCTTGGCCGCATCCACCGGCTTGGCCGGCATCTGGCGCTGCATGCCAGCCGGCTTGCCACCGCCCAGGCGGGCCGCTTCGGCGTCGATCGGTGCCACGGCAAGCGGGGTCAGAACAGCGAAGGACAAAGCGAGAAGCCAGGATTTCATGGGTTCGGTCTCCAACAGTGGAAAGTGACACAGGCTTGGACAGTGATTCGGCGTCGAGGTTCCGACGTCCAGCGCACAGTTTGATCAGTTCGTGAGCATAGGGCAATCCGGACCTGCCCTGTCAGGCAACAGCCGGGCCATCACAGGCCGTCTCAGCCCGCCGCAGCGCGTGACATGGCCCTTGGCTCAGCCGGCGGCCATGACCGCCAGCACCTCGGCATGGCCAGCCTCGCGCGCCATGTCGGCTGCGGTCTGGCCACGGTCGTCGCGCAGGTCGGTTCGCGCCCCACGCTGCAACAGCAGCCGCACGGTATGAACATGGCCCTGGCCAGCGGCCCACATCAGCGCAGTGAGTTGCTGGGCATAGGCCGCGTCCAGCTCAACGCCATGGTCCAGCAGCAGCGCCACCACCGCCGCATGGCCCTGGCCGGCGGCGTAGACCATGGCCGGCTTGTGCAGCCGGTCGGTCGTGGCGGTGTCGGCACCCGCGTCCAGCAATTGCCGCACCAGGCTGAGCTGGCCGCCATAGCAGGCCGCCATCAGGGGCGTGACTTTTTCCAGCGATGCCTGGTTGACATCCGCACCGGCCTCAAGCAAGGCCTGAGCCATCGGCAACTGGTCCTTCTCGGTCGCGATCAACAGCGCCGTCTTGCCCAGCCGGTTACGCGAGTTGGGCGCCGCGCCGTGAGACAGGGCCAGCCTCACGGCCAACAGATCGCCTTGGCGCGCGGCCACCAGCAGCTGTGCATTCAGGTTGGGATGGCCAACGGTCTGGCCCCAGGCGGCCCAACTCAGCAACAACCCTGCGACCGTCAACAAAATCCGGGACAACTTGTCGCGCTTCATCACCCTACCCCCTAGAAGGCACGCCCGTTCAGCGGCCGATGGCTGCTTTGGCCGTATGCGCCGCGCCGCTACCGGCCTATTCTGCAACTGGTGCGACGCGCGACCCATCCCCAGCATGCCATGGCCCTGGCGCCAGCGACAAGCGGAGAACCAGCCCGACACGCCTGCCCGGACCGCTGCGACCCGCCCCGGCTGCAGCACTTGTCACCACAACACACCGAGGAGCTCCCCATGCCATCCATCCCTGCCCTGGCGATCGGCACCCAACGTGGCCTGCTTGGCGCCATGCTGGCCACCGCGGCCCTGGCGGCCCTGGGCCAAGCGGAAGTGCAGAACGCGGCCGCGCCCACCGGCTCGCCGGTGCCCAAAGCGATTGCGGTATCGCAGGCCCTGCTCGACGCCGCCGGCCGCGATGGCAAGAACTTCCTGCACTCGAACATGGACTATGCGCAGACGCGCTATTACCCCGCCAGCCAGATCAACAGCGGCAACGTGGCCAGGCTGCGGCCAGCGTTCACCTTCCAGACCGAGGTGCTGGAGTCGATGGAGACCGCACCCATCGTGGTCGACGGCATCATGTACCTGACCACCTCGTACAACCATGTGTACGCAGTGGATGCGGCCACGGGCAAAGAGTTCTGGCACTACAAGCACAAGCAGGGCCCGGTCACCACTTACTGCTGCGGGCCGAACAACCGGGGCGTGGGGATCATGGGTGATAGCCTGTTCATTGGCACGCGGGACCCGCCGATGGTGGCGCTGGACGCCAAGACCGGCAAGGTGCTGTGGGCGACGCAGATCGCCGACCCCGAACTCGGCTACTCCGAAACCATGGCCCCGGTGGCCGTCAACGGCAAGATCCTGATCGGCACCAACGGCGGTGAATACGGCATCCGCGGCTTCGTCAAGGCCTTCGACGCCAAGGACGGCAAGCTGCTGTGGACCTTCCACACCATCCCCGACAAGGGCCACGAAGGGGTGTGGGCGCCCAACGACGCCACCAACCGCAACATGCTGCGCGACATTCCGGCCGAAAAGGCCCAGCTGGCCAGGCAGGGCGGCGACTTCTACAAGACTCTGGGCGGTGGTGTCTGGATGGCACCGGCGGTGGATAAGGAGACCAACACGGTGTTCTTCGTCGTTGGCAACCCCAGCCCCGACCTGTTCGGCGCCGAGCGTCCGGGCGACAACCTGTACACCAACTCGATGGTGGCGGTGGACCTGAACACCGGCGCCTACAAATGGCACTACCAGTACATCGCACACGACGTGTGGGACCTGGATGCGGTGTCGCCGGTGATCCTGACGGACGCTGCGGGCAAGGACGGCAAGCTGCGCAAGGTGGCCATCCACGGTGGCAAGACCGGCCATGTCTATGTGCATGACCGCGCCACCGGCGAGCTGATCCGCTTCAGCGAGGCCATGGTGCCGCAAGAGAACATGTGGGTGCTGCCGACCAAGGACGGCGCGCGCATGCTGCCCGGCGCCAACGGCGGCGTGGAATGGAGCCCGATGGCCATCAACCCCAAGTTGCGGCTGACCTATGTGGCCAACCTGCACCAGCCCATGACCTACCACGTCGAGGCCAGCAAGTACCCCGGCGGCAAACTGTGGCTGGGCGGCGCCTTCAAGGCCATTGCGGGTGAAAAGCAATGGGGCCGGCTGGCCGCCGTGAACATCGACACCGGCAAGATGGTGTGGAAGTTCGACACCGAGCAGCCGCTGATCGGTGGTGTGCTGGCCACCGCCGGCAACCTGGTCTTCAACGGCGAGGGCAACGGCTACTTCCGCGCCTTTGACGCCGCCACCGGCAAGAAGCTGTGGGAATACCAGGCCGGTGCCGGCGTCAATGCGCCGGCGGTGTCCTACATGGTCGGCGACAAGCAGTACATCGCGGTGGCGGCAGGTGGCAACACCCAGCTCGACTTCAAGCGCGGCAATTCGGTGGTCGTTTTCGCGCTGCCTTGACTGCCCGACGCGACCCCACGCCGCAGCGTGCCCGCCGCTGGCTGCTGGGTCTGCTGCTGGCCGGCGCCCTGACGCCCGCCGCGCAGGCCCAGGGGGCGGTGGCCATGCCTGAGAAGGCCGTGACCTGCCTGGCCTGCCACGGCCCGGGTGGCAGCTCCACCACCCCGCTGGTGCCCGTGCTGGCCGGCCAGACCGCGCGCTACATGTACCTGCAACTGCGCGACTTCCAGGAGGGCCGGCGCAGTGACCCGCAGATGACACCCATGGTCACAGGCCTGAGCCGCGACGAGTTGCGGGCCCTTGCCGACTGGTTTGCCGCGCAGAAAACACGGCAGCAAGACTTCAGGCCCGACCCGGCAAAGGCCCGACTGGGCAAGGCCAAGGCCGACGAGACCCTGTGCACCATGTGCCATCTGGGCGGCTTTGCCGGCCAGAACGAGATCCCCCGCATCGCCGGCCAGCGCTTCGACTACACCCTCAAGCAGCTGCAGGACTTCAAGGCCCGCCGGCGCACCAACGACGCCGGCAGCATGACCAGCGTGGCCAATACGCTGAGCGAGGCCGACATCGAGAACCTGGCGCATTACCTGGCCGGGCTGTGACAAAAAGCGCTGCCAAATCGCGGGATTGCCTGGTCGAGCTTTTCGAGTAGCCTGTCGGGGCGGCGGCACCGCAGCACGGTCTCGCGTCGCCAACAAGGGGGTCGCATGGAGCGTCGCCTGCTGCTCCGCCTCGCTGCCGCCCTGCCGGCCTGGGCGGTGCCGTTGCGGACTCAGACGCAAGGCCAGGCCGGGCCCCGGATCGGCGTGCAGTCCGTCGGCGTCGCGCCGTCGGGCAGCGACTCGGACCCGATCAAGGGCTTTCGCCAGGCCTTGCGCGAATGGGGCCACGACGAGGGCCGTGGCCTGGTGTTCGAGTACCGCTGCGCCGACGCTCAAGACGAACGTCTGGCCGAACTGGCGGCCGCACAGGTAGCCGCACAGGTGGCGCTGAGGTTGGACGTGTCCTTGGCTCGCAGCGTGCAATGCCACCCGCAAGCACACAGGGTGATGCGATGAAACGACGGCTGGTCTTGGCGTGGTCGGCGGCCCCGGCAGTGGTCTTGGGTCTGGCCGCCCGCGCCGCCGCGCAGGCCACGGCCCCGTTTCGCGTCGCCTGGGTCTCACTCGACCAGGCCGATGCCCGCTCGCCGGTCTTCGCGGCCTTCCGCGCCGGCATGGCCGAACTGGGCTATGTCGAGGGTCAGAACCTGCTGATCGAGGCCTGGTGGGGTGAAGGCAGCACCGCCCGGCTGGAGGCCCTGCGGCCCGACATCCTGCGCTGGCAGCCCGACCTCATCGTCGCCCAGGGCGGCATCGCGCTGGCGCCGATGCGCCATGTCAGCGTCAATCGGCCGGTGTTGTTCAGCATGAGCGCCGACCCGGTCGCCGCCCGCATCGTGGCCAGCTATGCCCGCCCGGGCGGTCAGCTCACCGGCATCACCTTGTTTGCCGCCGAACTGTCGGGCAAGCGCCTGGACATGCTGCGCCAGCTGGTACCGGGCCTGAAGCGGGTCGGCGTGGTCTCCAACCCGGCCCACCCGGGCGCCCAGCGCGAGCTGCAGGTGGCGCAGGCTGCCGCCAGCGGCCTGGGCCTGACGCTGAACTATGTCCCGGCCGGCAGCACAGCCGAACTGGACGGTGCGCTGACCGACATGGCGGCGGCCCAGATCGGCGCGCTGCTGGTGTTTTCCGATGGCGTGGCGCTGGGCTATGCCGAGCGCCTGGCCGAGTTCTCGCTGCGCCAGCGCATCCCGGTGGCCGCCGGCTGGGCGCCCTTTGCCCAGCGCGGCCTGCAACTGGCCTATGGGCCGGAGTTTGCCGACGTCTACCGCCGCCTGGCCAGCTACGCCGACCGCATCCGCAAGGGTGCCCTGCCCGGCGACCTGCCGATTGAGCAGCCGACCAAGTTCGAACTGGTCATCAACCTCAAGGCCGTACAAGCCATTGGGCTCAAAGTGCCGCAGGCCTTGCTGCTGCAGGCGAACGAGGTGATCCGGTGAACCGGCGCGGCGTCTTCACTGATCCCCTGCCGCGCCACACCCCGTGGCAGGCCGCCGGGGTGATCGAATGAAGCTCACCAGGCGGGCGCTGGGCGCGTGGCTGCTGGCCGCGCCAATGGGCAGCAGCATCGCGCAACCGGCGGCGCGCGTGCAGCGCGTCGGCGTGCTGTCGCTGAACCGGGCGGCGTCCGAGGTGGCGCAGTTCGAGGCCGCGGCGCTGCGCAAGGTGCTGCGTGCCGTCGGCCTGGACGAAGGCCGCAACCTGCAGATCGAATGGCGCTATGGCGAAGCCGATGTGGCACGCCTGGCGGGCCTGGCCGATGAGCTGGTGCGGCTGGAGGTGGCCTTGATCATTGCCTTCACCAACGCAGCGCTGGAGGCCGCGATGCGCGCTACGCGCCAAATCCCTATCGTGGTGATTGCCGCCGTGCTGCCGGTAGAGCTGGGCCTGGTGCGCAGCCTGGCGCATCCCGGCGGCAATGTCACCGGCACCGCCTGGGCATCGATCGAGGTCTCGGGCAAGATTTTGCAGATCCTGCACGATGCGGTGCCGCGCGCAACACGGGTGGCGATGCTGGTGAACTTCGCCGAGCCGGGCACGCCGCTGTACATGGCAGAGACCCACCGCGCGGCGAGCGCGATGGGGCTGACGACCGAGCTCATCGACCTGGCCGGCCACGCCAGCCTGGCTGCAGCGCTGCAGCGCGTGGCCGCCAGCCGGCCCGATGCGCTGTTTGTCGGCAGCGAAGGCCTGGCCGGCACCCAATTGGGTGAGATCGCTGCCTTTGCGCAGCGCAACCGGCTGCCGGCCATCGGCGTGACGCCGCAATTCGTCCGTGTCGGCGGGGCGATGTTCTATGGGCCGAACCTGCCGTTGCTGGCCCAGCGCAGCGCCAGCTTCGTGGCCCGCATCCTGGCCGGCGCGCTGCCAGCTGACCTGCCGATGGAGTTGCCGACCAAGTACGACCTGGTCATCAACCGCCGGGCACTGAACGCCATCGGTCTGGTCGTGCCGCAGGCGCTGCTTCTGCGCGCGGACGAGGTGCTGGAATGAAGCGTCTCCCGGCCCGCCTTGACGTGCTGCAGTGCACGGTGTGGGCCGTGATGCCAGGTTTTCATGGGCTCGCGCGGCGCGGCCAGGCACAAGGCCCCAGCGCCCGCGGCTTTCATCCCGTACTGGCGTGGGCCATGTTCGAGGCCTGTGCACGCCTCTTGCTGCAGGCCCTTTGGCTGCTGGCCATTGGCCTGGCCTGCGCGGTTCAGGCCCAGCCAACCGCAACCGATCCGCAGCCCGGGCGGGAGGCCCGCGCGGCGCGGGTGGGCTACCTCAGCTGGCAGGACCGGGGCAGCTTTCATGACAGCACGCTGCAGGGCTTTGTCGACGGCCTGCGTGACCAGGGCTTCGTCCAGGGCCAGAACCTGGTGCTGCTGCGACGTTCAGCCTCCAACCATGCCGCCGCCTTCAAGGCCGCAGCGCAAGAGCTGGCACTGGTGCCGGTGGACCTGTTCTTCGCCCCGGCTACGCCGATGGCCAGCGCCGCCTGGTTTGCCGATCGCCGCACGCCGATCGTGGTGGCCACCATCATGGACCCGGTGGCGCTGCGCTTCGTCAGGTCGCTGGCCCGCCCCGGAACCCGGGTCACCGGGGTGACGACCCTGAACGACGAGCTCACGCTCAAGCGCCTGCAACTGCTCAAGGACATGGTGCCCGGCCTGCAGCGGGTGGGGGTGGTCATCGACGAGGCCATGCGCGAGGCCTGCGCACAGGAGGTCGACGCGGCGCTGCAGGCGGCGCGCACGCTGGGCCTGACGATGGTGATGGCCCACATCGACCGCCCCGAGGCGCTGGACCAGGGCTTTCGCAAGTTGGTCGACGCCAGGGTCCAGGCCGTGATGAGCACCCTGCTGTCCACGCGCAACGACCTGGAAAGGGACTACGCCGCCGCCGCGCTGCGCCACCGGCTGCCGTCGATGTTCGAGCTCGAGCATGCGGCGCAGGAAGGCGGCCTGATGAGCTACGGCCCGGACTTCGTCGACGTCTACCGCCGGGCCGGCCACTACGCCGGCCGCATCCTCAAGGGCGCCAACCCGGCCGAGATGCCGATGGAGCAGCCGCGCGCGTTCCGGCTGGTGCTGAACCTGAAGACCGCCCGCGCGCTGGGCATCACCGTGCCACCGGCCTTGATGCTGCGTGCGGACGAGGTGATTCAGTGACGGGCCGGGAGCCGGACGGCGACGCGCCGGCGGGACCGGCAGTCACTGCAGGTCGCCGCAGCGACCCACCCGCGAAGGACCTGTCGGGCGCCGCCCTGGTCAACCCCCACCATGGCCGGCTGTTCCGCAAGTACCTGCTGCTGATCATGTCGCTGGTGGGCACCTCGCTGCTGGCCTCGGGCGGCATCGGCCTGTACTTCTCCTACCAGGAGACGCAGACCGCGCTGGCCAGCCTGCAGGCCGAGAAGGCGGTGGCGGCGGCGGCGCGCATCGAGCAGTACATGCGCCAGATCACCCAACAACTGAGCTTTGCCGCGCTGCCCCAGCTGGACGCGGGCGAAACCGAACTGCGCCGGGTCGAATTCAACAAGCTGCTGCGCCAGGTGCCCGAAATCACCGACATCGCCTGGCTGGACGCCGGCGGGCGCGAGCGAAATGCCGTCTCGCGCCTGGGCATGGATGTCACCGGCTCGGGCCGCGACCGGTCCGGCGAGCCTGCCTTTGTCAACGCCAGGCGCGGCCAGCCCTGGTACAGCCCGGTCTATTTCCGCAAGGAGACCGAGCCCTACATGACAGTGGCGGTGCGCTCGGGCAGCGACCAGGGCCCGCTGACGGTGGCCGAGCTCAACCTGAAGGTCATCTGGGCTTTGGTCTCGCGCATCCGCATCGGCGACAAGGGCAAGGCCTATGTGGTCGACGCCGCCGGCAACCTGGTCGCCGACCCCGACATCGGCCTGGTGCTGCGCAAGACCAGCCTGGCGGCGCTGGCCCATGTGCGCGCGCCGGTGGGTGACCGCCGCGCCGACGACCCGGCCCTGGTCTCGCACGACCTGGCCGGCACCCGGGTGCTGACCGCCGTGGCGCCGATCACCGCGCTGGGCTGGCGGGTCTTCGTCGAGCAGCCGGTGGCCGAGGTTTATGCCCGGCTGGACGCGGCCATCCTGCGCACCGCGCTGCTGCTGCTGGGTGGGCTGGCCTTGTCGGCGCTGGCGGCCTGGGCGCTGGCGCGCGGCATGGTGCGGCCGATCCGTACGCTGGACGAAGGCGCCCGCCGCATCGGCGCTGGCGACCTGGCACAACAGATCAACGTGCACACAGGCGACGAACTGGAAGCACTGGCCGAACAGTTCAACCGCATGACGGCGCAGCTGCGCGAGTCCTATGCCGGGCTGGAGCACAAGGTGCAGGTCCGCACCGAAGAGCTGAGCCAGGCACTGGAACAGCAGACCGCCAGCGCCGAGATCCTGCGCGTGATCAGCGGCTCGGTCACCGACGTGCAGCCAGTGTTCCAGGCCATCGTGCACAGCGCGGCGCGTCTGTTCGGCCGCAGGTCGGCGCTGCGCACCGTCGACAGCGACGGCCTGCGCCGCCGGGCACGCAGCTACGAGCTGACCGCTGACGAGTTTCACGGCGCCGAGGTCGAGCCGCTGACCCGCGACAACCTGGTCGGCCGGGCGATGCTGGACGGCGTGGCGATGCAGATCACCGACACCCTGGTCGACGGCGCTGCGAGCTTCGGTGAGCAGCGCATGCGGCGCCTGGCCTTCCGCTCGATTGCCTCGGTGCCGCTGATGCTCGACAGCACCGCGATCGGCGTGATTTCGGTCTCGTCGCCGCAACCGGGCGCATTGACCGAGCGGCAGATGGCGATGCTGACCACCTTTGCCGACCAGGCGGTGATCGCGATCCAGAACGCCCGGCTGTTCCAGGAAATTCAGGACAAGGGCCGCCAGCTGGAAGCGGCCAACCAGCACAAGTCGGAGTTTCTGGCCAACATGAGCCATGAGCTGCGCACGCCGCTGAACGCGATCATTGGCTTTTCCGAGGTGCTGATCGAGCGCATGTTCGGTGAGTTGAACGACAAGCAGGCCGACTACCTGGCCGACATCCATTCGTCGGGCCGGCACCTGCTGTCCTTGATCAATGACATCCTGGACCTGTCCAAGGTCGAGGCAGGCCGCATGGAGCTTGAGCCCGAGTGCTTTGACGTACCGGATGCGCTGCGCAACGCGATCACCCTGGTGCGCGAGCGGGCCCAGCGCCACGACATTGCGCTGAGCCTGACGCTGGACCCGGCGCTGGGCGAGTTCAACGCCGACCAGCGCAAGTTCAAGCAAATCCTGCTCAACCTGCTGAGCAACGCGGTCAAGTTCACGCCCGACGGTGGCCAGGTCAGCGTCAGCGCGCGCATGGACGGCCAGGCGCTGGAAGTGGCGGTTCAGGACACCGGCATCGGCATCGCCGAGTCTGACCAGGCTCTGGTCTTTGACGAGTTTCGCCAGGTCGGCCGCCACTACAGCAACAAGCATGAAGGCACCGGCCTGGGCCTGGCGCTGAGCAAGCGCTTTGTCGAACTGCACGGTGGCAGGCTGCGCCTGCAAAGCCAGCCCGGTCAGGGCTCGATCTTCAGCTTCACCCTGCCCGGCAGCCCTTGAGAAGGAACAGCCATGCCCGCCACCACCATCCTGATCGTCGAAGACAACGAGAAGAACATGAAGCTGGCGCGCGACATCCTGCAGGCCAAGGGCTATGCCACGCTGGAGGCCGTCAACGGCCTGGACGGCGTGCGTCTGGCCCTGCAGCACCGGCCCGACCTGGTGCTGATGGACATCCAGCTGCCCGACATCAACGGCATCGAAGCCTTTCTGCGCATCCGCGCCAACCCGGCCACCGCAGCCACGCCGGTGGTGGCCTTCACGGCGTCGGTCACCGTCAACGACCGCCACCGCATCACCGAGGCGGGTTTCTCAGACTTCATCGGCAAGCCGATCCAGCTGAAGAGCTTCATCGAGACCATCCGACATGCACTTGCCGGCGACGGGCCATGAGCGGCCCGGCGCGAATCCTGGTCGTCGACGACACACCGGCCAACGTCAAGCTGCTGGTGGACCTGCTGACGCTGCAGGGCCACGCGGTCACTTCCGCCACGGACGGCGAACAGGCGCTGGCGATGGTGGCTGCCGCGCCCCCCGACCTGGTGCTGCTGGACATCATGATGCCGGGCTTGTCGGGCTACGAGGTCTGCCGGCGGCTGCGGGCCGACCCGGCCACGGCGCTGCTGCCGGTGGTGCTGTGCACTTCGCTGGACGCGGCGCAAGAGCGCATCAAGGGCATCGAGGCCGGCGCCGACGATTTTTTGACCAAGCCGGTGAACCGGCAGGAGCTGCAGGCGCGGGTGCGCTCGCTGCTGCGCATCAAGGCGCTGCAGGACGAGGTGGCGCGCCATGCCGCCACGCTGGCGCAGTGGAACGCCACGCTCGAGCAACGGGTGCAGGAGCAACTTGGCCAGCTGGAACGTCTGGGCCGGCTGAAGGGCTTCTTTTCGCCCGCGCTGGCCGAGTCGCTGATCGCCGGCGGTGACGAGCTGTTGCGCACCCACCGGCGCGAGATCACGGTGGTCTTCATCGACCTGCGCGGCTTCACCTCCTTCACCGACAGCGCCGAGCCCGAAGAGGTGATGGCGCTGCTGCACGACTACCACGCCGCCATGGGCGCCATCGTGCTGGCCCATGGCGGCACGCTGGAACGCTTTGCCGGCGACGCGGTAATGGTCTTCTTCAACGACCCCTTGCCCACGCCGCAGCCTGCCCATGCCGCCGTGCACATGGCGCTGCAGATGCAGCAAGCCTTTGTGCCGCTCGCGGCGGCCTGGCGCAAGCGCGGCTTCGAGCTCGGGCTGGGCTGCGGCATCGCCCAGGGCTATGCCACGCTGGGCGCGATCGGCTTCGAGGGCCGCTGGGACTATGCCGCCATCGGCACCGTGACCAACCTGGCTGCCAGACTGTGTGCCGAGGCCGGCGCTGGCCAGGTGCTGGTGGACCGCAAGACCCTGGCCCGCATCGACGACCAGGCCCAGGTGCAGCCGCTCGGGCCGCTGGTGTTGAAGGGCTTTGCCCAGCCGGTGCCGGCATTCCTGGTCACGGGCCTGGCCCAGGGCGCTGCGCCTGCGCCGGACTGAGCACGGCACCCGGTTTCATTTGCCCAGCACCTTGGCCACCGGGTTCGGCCGCAGCCTGAACGCATCGGGCATGCCCGAGCCCAGCAGCGGGCGCAGGTACTTGCGGAAGGCGTCGGTCACGTCGGTGCCAGACGCGCTGATGAATTCGTCCTCCATCACTCGCGTCTTGCCGGCCACCGCAGCCAGGGGCAGCAGCCGGTAGTTGACCGCGTACTGGCCGCTGCGCTCGATGGCCACCGAACCGTTGCGGTCGCCCCACATCGCGTACTGCACGGCCTTTTCACCGACCTCGCGCGCCTCACGCTGGTCCACGTCGGACACGCAGCCGATGAAGCTGCGCTGCAAATAGCCGAAGGTGTCGCCGCGCACGCGCTTGATGCCCAGCCTGGCCTTGATCTGCTCGCACAGCAGGTCGGCCAGCGCGCCGGTGCCCGAGAGCTGCACATTGCCGTGGGCGTCGCGCTCGAGTTCCTGCGCCTGCCCTTGCGCCAGCTGGCCCAGGATGGCCTGGCCCTGGGCGTCGTGGATGCCTTCGCTCACCGCCACCACGCAACGACCATGGCGGTGCTGCACGGCCTGCACCTCGGTCAGGAAGCGCTCCAGCTCGAACACCCGCTCGGGCAGGTAGATCAGGTGTGGGCCATCGTCGGCAAACTTCCTGCCCAGCGCCGACGCGGCGGTCAGAAAGCCCGCATGCCGGCCCATCACCACGCCCAGGTAGACGCCGGGCAGGGCCGCGTTGTCCAGGTTGGCACCGGCAAAGGCCTGGGCCACGAAGCGCGCGGCCGACGGGAACCCCGGCGTGTGGTCGTTGCCCACCAGGTCGTTGTCGATGGTCTTGGGGATGTGGATGCAGCGCAGCGGGTAGCCGTCGTCATGCGCCTGCTCGCTGACGATGCGCACCGTGTCCGACGAATCGTTGCCGCCGATGTAGAAAAAGTGGCCGATGCCATGGGCCTTGAGCACCTGGAAGATCTTCTGGCAGTAGGCCGCGTCGGGCTTGTCGCGCGTGCTGCCCAGCGCGGACGAGGGCGTGGCCGCCACCCCTTCCAGGTTGTGGCTGGTTTCCTGCGTCAGGTCGACGAAGTCTTCATTGACGATGCCGCGCACGCCGTGGCGCGCGCCATAGACCAGGTCGATGCCTTTGTGGCGGCGCGCCTCCAGCACCACACCGACCAGGCTCTGGTTGATGACCGCGGTGGGGCCGCCACCCTGGGCGACGAGGATCTTGTTCAAGGCCATGGGCTGAGGCTCCGCTGCTGCGGCGCAGCCACCCGCGGCCACACCAGGTGCATAGCGTAGCCGCTGTGCTGCGACGCGGCCCACAAAGCAAGCCAGAGCGCGGCCCATAGCTCACCCCGCAGTGCCGAGCAATGATCGGCTCATTTAGTTGACAACTAAACTATCAAGGCCTAAATTGAGCCCATGAAAGCCGCCTCATCAGCATCTCCGCGCCAGCCCCGGCCGGCACGCCCTGGCAGTGCGGTGGCGGCGCCACCGCTTGACGAACAGCGCATCGGCCTGGAAGCCCGCGCGGGCGCCGACGACCACATCACGCTGCGCCTGTGGCTGCGCCTGCTGGCCTGCAGCACGCAGATCGAGACCGAGATCCGCCAGCGCCTGCGCGCACGCTTCGGCACCACCTTGTCGCGCTTCGACTACATGGCCCAGCTGCACCGCCACCCCGATGGCCTGCGCATGAACGCGCTGTCGCGCTACCTGATGGTCACCGGTGGCAACACCACCGGCCTGACCGACCAGCTCGAGGCCGAGGGCCTGGTGCAACGCCTGCCGGCCCCGGGCGACCGGCGTGCGGTGCTGCTGAGGTTGACGCCGCACGGCCGCAGCAGCTTCGAGGCCATGGCCGCCGAGCATGAGGCCTGGCTCTTGGACCTGTTCGGCGGCCTGGGCGTGGCCGAGCGCCACAGCCTGCATGCCTTGCTGGGCCGGTTGCGCAGCACCACCGCGCAGCGCCAGGCCGACCGACCATCCGCAGCCAAGCCCGAGGCCGCATGACCGACCCGACATCCACAGACCCGCTGGACCCCGCGCTGGCCGCCGGCAACCGCCGCAGCTTTGCCGGCCACCAGACCAACCACTTCGGCTGGCAGCTGCAGGCCGGCGTGGCCACCCTCACGCTGAACCGGCCCGAGCGCAAGAACCCGCTCACCTTCGCCGCCTATGCCGAGCTGCGCGACCTGTTCAGCGCGCTGCGCCAGGCCAGCGACGTGCACGCCGTGGTGCTCACCGGCGCCGGCGGCAACTTCTGCTCAGGCGGTGATGTGCACGAGATCATCGGCCCGCTGCTGCGCCTGCCCGCGCCTGAGCTGCTGATGTTCACCCGCATGACGGGCGACCTGGTCAAGGCCATGCGCGCCTGCCCGCAGCCCATCGTTGCGGCGGTGGACGGCGTGTGCGCTGGCGCCGGCGCCATCCTGGCCATGGCCAGCGACATGCGCCTGGGCACGGCACGCAGCAAGACGGCTTTTCTGTTCAACCGCGTGGGTCTGGCCGGCTGCGACATGGGCGCCTGCGCCATGCTGCCCCGGTTGATCGGCCAGGGCCGCGCCAGCGAGCTGCTGTACACCGGCCGCAGCCTGGGCGGCGAAGAAGGCGCGGCCTGGGGCTGGTTCAACCGTTTGTGCGAGCCGGACGCCGTGCTCGACGAGGCCACCGCCCTGGCCCAGGCCATCGCCGCCGGCCCCGCCTTTGCCCACGGCATGACCAAGACCATGCTGCACCAGGAATGGGCCATGACCCTCGACCAGGCCATCGAGGCCGAAGCCCAGGCGCAGGCCATCTGCATGCTGACGCAGGATTTCCGCCGCGCCTACGACGCGTTCGTGGTCAAACAGCGGCCGGTGTTTCAGGGCAACTGAAGCTCGGCAGGAAACCGCCATGCCCGGTTCAGCCCATGTCGACAGCTTCGCCAATGACCGCTTGCCGCCGTCCGAGCAGCAGCCCGAGTTCATCTTCGAGCTGCCCGGCCTGCAGTTCCCGCCGCAGCTGAACTGCGCCACGGCGCTGCTGGACGACGCGGTGCAGCAGCGTGGCTGGGGTGAGCGCAGCGCCGTCCTGGCGCCGCAAGGCCCAAGCTGGACCTATGCCGACCTGCTGGTCCAGGCCAACCGCATCGCCCGCGTGCTGGTGTCTGACATGGGCCTGGTGCCCGGCAACCGCGTGCTGCTGCGCGCCGGCAATTCACCGCTGCTGGCGGCCTGCTGGCTGGCGGTGGTCAAGGCCGGCGGCATTGCTGTGGCCACCATGCCACTGCTGCGCGCGAAGGAACTGGCCACCATCATCGACAAGGCCCAGGTCAGCCACGCGCTGTGCGACGCCGCACTGGCCGACGAGTTGAATGCCGCCATTGCCGAGCAGCCGGTCATGCGCGAATGCCGGCTGTTCAACACCGCCGCCGAAGACGGTCTGGAAGCGCTGATGGCGCGCCAGCCGCCGGGCTTTGACAACGTGGTCACCGCCGCACAGGACACGGTGCTGATCGCCTTCACCTCGGGCACCACCGGCCAGCCCAAGGGCACCATGCACAACCACCGCGACGTGATGGCCGCCTGCGCCTGCTGGCCGCCGCACCTGCTGCAGGCCGGGCCCGACGACCGCTTCATCGGCAGCCCGCCGCTGGCCTTCACCTTCGGCCTGGGCGGCCTGCTGCTGTTCCCGCTGAGCATCGGCGCCTCGGCGCTGTTGCTGGACAAGCCCACACCGGCCGGTCTGCTGCAGGCGGTGGTGGACCACCGGGCCACGGTGCTGGTCACCGCGCCCACGTCCTACCGTGTGCTGGCCGAAGATGCCGGCGCGGCACGCATCGGCGCGGCGCAGGGCGGGCCGCTGAGGAAATGCGTGTCCGCCGGCGAGGTGCTGCCCGCAGCCACCCGCGCACTGTGGAAGCAGCGCACCGGCATCGAGATCATCGACGGCATCGGCGCCACCGAGATGCTGCACATCTTCATCTCGCACGACGAGGCCCATGCCAGGCCCGGCGCCACCGGCACCGTGGTGCCCGGCTACCGCGCCTGCGTGCTGGACGCCCAGGGTCGGCCCGCCAAGACGGGCGAGATTGGCCGTCTGGCCGTCAAAGGCCCCACCGGTTGCCGCTACCTCGACGACCCGCGCCAGGCCCACTATGTTCAGAACGGCTGGAACCTGACCGGCGACGCCTACTGGCAGGACGAAGACGGCTACTTCCACTTCCACGCCCGCACCGACGACATGATCGTCAGCGCCGGCTACAACATCGCCGCGCCCGAGGTCGAGGAAGCCTTGCTGGCCCACCCGGCGGTGGCCGAATGTGCGGTGGTGGGCGTGCCCGACGAACAGCGCGGCCAGATCGTCAAGGCCTTTGTCGTGCTGCGGCCGGGCCATGAACCCAACGCGTCAACGACGCGTGCGCTGCAAGACCATGTCAAGGCCGGCATCGCGCCCTACAAATACCCGCGCGCGGTGGACTATCTGCCCAGCCTGCCGCGCACCGAAACCGGCAAGCTGCAGCGCTTCAAACTCAAGTCGGAAGGCAGGCCCGCATGAAACAGCTGCTGCAACCGCCCGGCTGGCCGCGGCCCAAGGGCTATGCCAACGGCGTGGCCGCCAGCGGCCGCCAGGTTTTTGTGGCCGGCATGATTGGCTGGGACGCCAACGGCCACTTCGCCAGCCGCCGCCTGGCCGACCAGGCCCGAACCGCACTGGCCAATGTGCTGGCCGTGCTGCACGAAGCCGGTGCCGGCCCGCAGCACATCACGCGAATGACCTGGTATGTGACCAGCAAGGCCGAGTACCTGGCACAAGGCGCGGAGATCGGCGCAGCATTTCGCGACCTCATCGGCGTCTACAGCATCGCGATGAGCGCGGTCGAAGTCAGCGCGCTGATGGAAGACCAGGCCAAGGTCGAGATCGAGGTCACGGCGGTGGTGCCTGGCTGACCGTTCCTGGCCGGCAGAATCGGGCGCATCGCCGGTTCGGCCTTTGAACTTGCCCATGACTGCCTTCGACCACGACACCAGGGTCACGCCACAGGGCCCGCTGCCTGACACCGCAGGCGCGACCACCTGCTTTGACGGCCAGGTACAGCCCGCCTGGAACATCGGCAACAACCCCAACGGCGGCTACCTGCTGGCACTGGCCGCGCAGGCGCTGCGCCAGTGCACACCGCAGCAGCCCGACCCGCTGAGCATCACCGTGCACTACCTGCGGCCGGGCCTGGCCGGCCAGGCCTGCCAGGTTCAGACCACGCTGCTGCGCAGCGGCCGCAGCCTGAGCACGCTTCGCGCCACCCTGGTGCAGGACGGCAGCGCCCGGCTGGAAGTGCTGGCGGCAATGGGCAGGCTGGGTCCGGCCGACGCTGCGGCCGTACCGGCTTCCCCGCTGCTGAGCATCCCGAGACCCACGCTGCCGCCGCCCGAAGCCTGCCTGCCACGCTCAGCCCCGGCTCAGGGCGTGGACTTGCCCATCCTGCAGCGGCTGGACATTCGCCTGCACCCCGACGAGGCTGCACCCGGCGCCGCCGGCCGGGCCCGCGTCACCGGATGGATCCGTTTCAGCGACGGCCGCGCGCCCGACGCCCTGGCCTGTTTGCTGCTGGCCGACGCCTTTCCGCCCGCCGTGTTCGGCCTGCTGGGCATGGTCGGCTGGGTGCCCACGCTCGAACTCACCGTGCACCTGCGCGGCCACCCCGCACCGGGCTGGATGGTTGGCCAGTTCTGGTCCGACGACCTCCGCGACGGCCGCCTGGTGGAGAGCGGCGCGCTGTGGGACAGCCAGGGCCAGCTGGTGGCGCAGTCGAGGCAGTTGGCGCTGCTGCCGGCACGCCGCCCAGGGGGCTGAGCCTGCGCGCGCCGCGCCCCACATCACACACTGGCGCCGCACTGCACCCGCCTGCTACAGGTGGTCCAAGCCGACCCAGCCGACAAGGGCGCCTGGATGGCCATGGGCGCCAAAGGCTGCCGTGTCCAGGGGGCAGTGGTCCGAACCCGGCGGGGTCAACCCTCGGTTCTGCGGCTGCGCCGGTCCAAACGACGCCTTCCTGCGGCCCTTGGCTGTTCTGGAACAGTCTTTGCTAATTGGCAGGTACAACCGGACATCGATGGCGCACGGGGCCTTGGTCTGCAGCGCGATCCCCACCGCTGTGTCAGGCGTTGTACCGACGGGCAGCCGGCTATCAGCCAGGTGGTGGGCCCGGAGGTCCGCATGGCGGCAGACTTGACGCACCCGGTGCAGGCTGGTCGTCCTGAGTGATTGTTGGCCTCGGGCCCCTGCGCGGGTCCGCTACCCCCCACAAAACGGAGACTTTCCATGACCATGTAGATTGCTTTGGCCCTTTCGATTGGCCTGCTGGCGGTCGTCGCCACCTGGCTGTTCTTAGGCCCGCTGGCGGCCTTGAACCTGCAGATCTGGCAGGCCTTCATCGCCTGGCCCAGCTTCTTTCACAACGGTGGCAACACCGACGGCGCGGTAAAGACAACGCTCTGCATGTCCTTTGGCGCGGTGGTGGGCATGGCTTCGGTGATGCTGGCTGGCCAGCTCGGCGGGCTGGGTGCGCTGGCGGCGCCGGTGGCGGTGGGCATCGGTGCGGCCGTGATCGTGCTGGCCGCGCACCTGCCGGCGCTGTCGACCATCCCGTCCAGTGTCTACGGCTTTGCCAGCGTGGCCGGACTGATCCTGCTCAAGTGCATGGCGCCGATGGACGCGATCCTGCCCACCATCGGCTCGATCGTGCTCGGCACCGCGTTTGCCTGGCTGTCTGAAAAGCTGGCCGGCAAGCTGACCAAGCCAGCCGCCTGAGAGCCGGCCGGTGCAAAGCGCCGGGCTGTGGGACAGTCCGGGGCGCGGATCTCGGGCAGCCGGCGCCCGCCCCGCCAACCGGTCCACCGCCCCGCCCGGGCGCAAGCAGGAGCCCCCCAACGTGGTCAGCAAGAACACCATCTGCCTCTGGTTCAACGGCACGGCCCTGGATGCCGCGCAGTTCTATGCCCGGACCTTCCCGGACAGCGCCGTGCACAAGGTCCACCACGCGCCCGGTGACTACCCTTCGGTTCGGCAGGGCGATGTGCTGACGGTGGAATTCACGGTCATGGGCATCCCCTGCCTCGGACTGAACGGCGGCCCTGCCTTCAGCCACACCGAGGCCTTTTCGTTTCAGGTCGCCACCGACGACCAGGCCGAAACCGACCGCCTGTGGCAGGCCATCGTCGACCACGGCGGCCAGGCCAGTTCCTGCGGCTGGTGCAAGGACAAATGGGGTCTGTCGTGGCAGATCACGCCACGCGCGCTGACCACGGCCATCGCCGACCCCGACCGTGCGGCGGCCAAACGCGTCTTCGAGGCCATGATGACGATGGGCAAGATCGACATCGCCGCGATCGAGGCGGCGCAGCGCGGGTAGGCCAAGCCTGACCGGCGCGTTCAGCGCTGGCTGCGCGCCTTGCGCCCGTCCACCTCGGCCAGTTGGGCCTTGAGCAGCAGCAGCAGCACGCGGGCGTTGTCCACCGACATGGTCAGCGTGGTGCTCGGCGCCGCGCCGTCATCGTCGTCGCGCGGGGGCTGGGGCGCCACGGTGGCGTCGACCTTGGCGCGGATCAGGCCGTGGCTGTTGGCGGCGGACTTGAAGCGCTGAACTTCGATCTGGTAGGTCTTCATGATGGCGCGAGGGTAGCCGATGTGCGGCGCGTGTGAGCCTGGTGGACGCGCCAGATCAGCTCGGCAGCCTGACCATGATCGAGCTGAAGCCGCGCACGAAGTTCGACAGCACGCGTTGCGGCTCGCCCACCACCTCGATGGTGGGGAAGCGCGGCAGCAGCTCTGCCCACAGGATTTTCAGCTGCAGCTCGGCCAGCCGGTTGCCCACGTACTCAGGGTGCTGGTGCATGGCGAACAGGCCACCGGTCATCGAGTTGCGGGTGATGTCGTTGCCACCCACGATCAGCAGCACCAGGTTGCCCATGTACTCGCGCGGGCTCATGTGGCGGGTGGCCGGGTTGTGCGCCAGCATCGACACCAGGTCGTTGCCCGGCCTCGGCGTTCACTCGCGCAGTCGAGACAGTTCGCGTTGCAGCGGACGGCGGGCTGATCATTGATCGAGCGAGGATGATACCCATTACCCCGGTAAACTGATAGCATGGCCGAATGCATAAAGTCCAGACCAAACTCACGTCACAGGGCCAGGTGTCGGTGCCGGCAGCGGTGCGCAGCTTCCTGCACCTGACGCCGGGCTCGGTGTTGGTGTGGTCGCAGGACGGTGATCGCATCGTCGTGGAACGGGCCAAGCGGCACAGCACAGCCGAGGTTCACCAAGCACTGTTCGAAGGCCAGTCACCGGCCGACTCACCAGCCAAGACCTTGGCCGAGCTCAAGAGCGGCATCCGCCTGCGCATGCAGCGACGACATGCTGGCGGTTGACACCAACGTGCTCGTGCGCCTGCTGTGCCGCGACGATCAGCAGCAAGCCGCCACCGCCGATTTGGCCATCGCCAAAGGCGCATGGGTTTCGCAACTGGTGCTGGCCGAGTCCGTCTGGGTGCTGGATGCCTTGTACGAGCGCACACCCCAACAGCTGGTGGCCGCGCTTGAGTTGCTGCTGGCCCACGAGAACCTGGTACTTCAAGAGGCTGACGTGGTGGCCGCTGCGTTGTCACAGTTCCGCGCCAGGCCAGCATTGGGCTTTTCAGACTGCCTGGTGCTGGAGACCGCCCGCAAGGCCGGCCACCTGCCGCTGGCCACCTTTGACAAGGCGCTGGGCAAGCTGGCAGGAACACTAAGACTGTGATCCGACCATGCGCCATGGTCGACAGCCCTGTTCTGAGCCTTTGCCGTTTTCTGGCTTGGCAGTTCAGGCGCGGGCCCGGCGACAGCCAACGCCCTGCAAAGGCGGTGGCCTGCCGCTGCGACACCGCTCAATCTGCGGCCGATCATGCCCTCCAGCCAAACGCTCTATGGCAAAAGGTCCAAGCCCAGTTCTTTCAAGAAGGCATTGTGCTTTTCCTTGGCTGCCGCAATCGCCTCGTCGATCTTCACCAATTCCATGTGCGTGGCTGCCAAGTCGATTTCCGCCTCGCCCACCGCCGTGCTGATGTAGCGGGAAATGTTCAGGTTGAAATCGTTCTTCTCGATCTCGGCCATCTCCACCCGACGTGAGTAGCGCGCCTGTTCCTTGCGGAACTGGTAGGTCTTGATGATCTTGGCGATGTGCTCATCGGTCAGTTGGTTCTGCCGTTTGCCCTTGACGAACTGCTCCGCCGCGTTGATGAACAGCACGTCGTCGGGCTTCTTGCACTGCTTCAACACCAGAATGCACACCGGAATGCCGGTGGAATAAAACAGGTTCGACGGCAGGCCGATCACCGTGTCGATGTGGCCGTCCTTCAGCAGCTTGGTGCGGATGCGTTCCTCCGCCCCGCCACGAAACAGCACACCGTGCGGCAGGATGATGGCCATCACCCCTTCGTCCTTCAGGAAGTGGAAGCCGTGCAGCAGGAAGGCAAAGTCCGCCGCCGACTTGGGTGCCAGGCCGTGGTTCTTGAAGCGCACGTCGTCCGCCAGGGCGTCGCTGTTCTCCCAGCGGTAGCTGAAGGGCGGGTTGGCCACGATGGCGTCAAACCGGCGCTGCTTGGCCGGGTTCAGCTCGCGCAGCATGTCCCAATCGTTGGTCAGCGTGTCGCCGTGGAAGATCTCGAACTCGGTGTCCTTCACCCCGTGCAGCAGCATGTTCATGCGCGCCAGGTTGTAGGTGGTGATGTTCTT
>JANOWE010000263.1:0-18089 GCA_031417735.1 Betaproteobacteria bacterium | reverse complement strand
CGCGGCTGACGGGTGCGGCGCTGCAGCCGCCAGGCCTGCAGCAGCGCGCGGGTTTCGTCGTCGGGCCGGGCCGGCAGCTTTCGGTAGTCGCTGCAGTCGGACTTGCGGCTCATCAGCCGGTGGTTGATCAGCTCGCGCCGCAGCGTGGCATGGTCGCCAAAGGCGTTGGCTGCCATCAGGATTTGGTTGACCTCACGCTCGGTGTAGACGCGCCGACCGTCGAACAGCGTCCACAGTACCCACATCGCCAGCTTCTGCACGCTGAACTTGACCGGCCAGCGCAGCAGACGGCCCCGGCTGTCGAACTGGCCCAAGGCCTTGCGGGCGTTGTCGGTCAGCGCCAGCGGCGGCGGCTGATCTTCTGCCGCCAGTGGCGCGGTGGGCAGGCTGGCGCGTTGCGCGGCCTGCAGGCTTTGCAGGTTGCGGTGGCCCAGGGCCTTGGCCAGCTGGTTCAGCAACTCCACGTGGCCGGGTGGCGGCTGGCCGGCGTCATGCCGGGCCTGAAGCGCATGGCCCAGCTTGCGGGCGAAGGACGAGGTGTCGGAAATGAGCAGCGGCAGCGCCGCGCGGCCAGGCGTAGGCCGAGTCTCGGTGGCACGGGTCATCACAGGTCTCCAGGCAAGCAAACCAACCCGCAAGGGGCGCTGGGGGTTACCGACTTCCAGCCGGTTCGCCTGCTGAAGAAGACGAGGGCCAAGTTTGGCCTGACACAGCAGGCCTGGGGGCAGGTTTAGCTCGCGACCATGTCGCGCGGCAACGCCTGGGTGAACTGCCGACCGGGACGGGCAGTGTAGTCAGTTGAACCTTGGCAAGCTCTGCGCGAAGCTGAGAAGGTGCTTGGAGGCGGCTCGGAGCCCCAAGCCGTCCGATCAGGGTATCTTTGCCCAGCGAAGTTCCACCGTGTCATTGGGCCATTGCACCAGTTGCACTTTCTTGGCCATGGCCCAGTTGAGCTTGCGGCGGTAGAGCGGGATGTAGGGCAGGTCCTCGGTGATCAGCCTCAAGGCCACGCCCACCAGTGCGCGGCGTTTGACCAGATCGGTCTCGATCCGCACGCCGTCGATCAGCGCGTCGAGCTTGGGGTTGCTGTAGCGCCCGGCGTTGAAGGTGCCTGCACCTTGGGGCTCGAAGCTGTGGAACAGGCCGTTCAGCGTGCTCCAGGGATCGGTGGTCGGCGTCCAGCCGAACTCGATGAAGCTGGCCGTGCCCTGGCTGAGCTTGGGGAAGAACTGGTTGGTCGGCGAGCTGCGCAGCGTGGTCCGGATGCCCACCTGCGTGAGCATGGCCGCAGCGGCCTGGCACACGCCTTCGCGCCAGGCCACGTTCACGCAGTCCAGCGTGACGCCGAAGCCCTGCGGGTAGCCGGCCTCAGTCAGCAGTGCGCGCGACCTGGCCGGGTCATGGGGCAGGCGCTTGTCCAACTCGGCCAGGTAGCCCTCGACCATTGGCGAGATGAAGCTGCCGGTGGGTGTGCCCTGGCCGCGCAGCACCTTCTGCACGATCAGGTCCACGTTCAGCGCATGGGCCACGGCGCGGCGCACCCGCAGGTCCTTGAACGGGTTGCGGTCCTTCACGTCGCCGTGCAGCAACTCGTCGCGGAACTGGTCGAAGGTGAAGTATTGCGTGCCCAGGTCGGTGGCGGTGCTGACCTTGATCGCGGTGTCCTGCTTCAACCTCTCGACATCCTGGAACGGCGGGTCCAGCACCAGATCGACCTCGCCCGAGGCCAGTGCGGCCAGCCGGGTCGCGTCGCTCTTGATGTTGACGAAGCTGACCTCGGCCAGGTTGCCATTGCGCTTGTCGGACTGGCCCCACCAGCGCTCGAACCGGGCCAGTTGCACGCGGGTGTCGGGCGCGTATTTGACCAGCCTGAACGGGCCGGTGCCATTGGCGTTGCGCACCGTGTAGGTCTCTTGCTTGCCGTTGAAATCTTGCGCCTTTTCAGCGCCATGTTGCTTGCACCAGGCCTGGCTCATCATCGCCACCAGCAGCAGCTTTTCGGGCAACACCGCGTCGGGCGTGCTGAGCTGGAAGTCCACCGTCAGCGCGTCGATTTTCTTCACCGCAGCAATGTGCTTGAGCGTGAAGCTGCGCTGCGAGGTCGGGCCCATGGCGCGCTCGATGGAGAACACCACGTCGTCGGCGCTGAAGGCCGCGCCGTCGTGGAAGACCACGTCGGGGCGCAGCTTGAAGCGCCAGCTGGTGGGGCTTTGCAGCTGCCAGCTCAGAGCCAATGCGGGCTCCAGCTTGAACTGCTGGTCGCGGTTGACCAGCGCGTCGTAGACCTGGTAGGCCACCCGCGAGTGGTAGAGCAGGGCCAGCGCGTGCGGGTCCATGGTCTGCGGATCGAAGGCGCTGGCCACGCGCAGTGCCGCGCCTGCCCTGGCGGGCTGCGCCAGGGCAGGCCCCGGCAGGGCCATCAACAGGCTGATGGCCACCGTCATGCTCAGCCTGAGGGCTGCACGCCAGGGCGCGCGGGCAGCGGCCTGGTGAAAGGCAGGATGGGGGCTGGGTCGGGCTGTCATGGTTCACCTTTTCGGCATGGCGGCATTGTGCGGCGCACCGGCGGAGCAGACGTCCGGTGCCTCGCTGCTACGCTCGGCCCATGTCTTCTGCTCAGATCCGCATGTCCGGCGCGGGCCGCACTCTGCTGACTCGATTTCTGGGCTCCTGGGTCTTCGAGCTGAGCACCGCGACCCTGCGCGCGGACGCACTGGCCGGCGTGCTGGGCGCGGTGCTGGTGCTGCCGCAGGCGATTGCCTTTGCTGCGCTGGCGGGCCTGCCGCCCGCGATGGGCCTGGCCGCTGCGGTGTTGCCCTGCATCGTGGCGGCGCTGGCGGGGTCGAGCCGGCATGTGGCCACCGGGCCGACCAATGCCACCTCACTGGCGCTGGGTGCGATGCTGGTCTCGCTGGCGGCCGTCAGCCCGGCGCAACGGGTGGCACTGGCGCTGGTGATCACGCTGCTGGTGGGCCTGATGCAAGTGGCACTGGCGCTGTTGCAGCTGGGCAGCCTGGCCAATTTCATCTCGCCGTCGGTGATGCTGGGCTTCACCACCGGTGCGGCGCTGCTGATTGGCTGGTATGCATTGGCCGGGTTGATGGGTGCTGGCGGGCGAGACACGCCGCTGATGGCCTGGGCTGGCGGCGTGTCGTGGCCCGCGCTGGTGGTGGGCGGCCTGACCCTGGCCTTGGCGCTGGCGGGCCGGCGCTGGTGGCGGCAGGGGCCCCACATGCTGCTGGCCTTGCTGGCAGCCGTCGGCATGGCCTGGGCGCTGGCGCAGCCGGCGTGGCAGCAGATGCTGGCGGCGTGGCTGCCCGGCGGCGCGGCCATGCCGGTGCTGCGCGTGGTGGGCGACGTGCCCTCGGCCTGGCCGCATGGGCAATGGCCGCGCATCGACTGGGCGTTGCTGCCAAAGCTGCTGCCGATGGCACTGGCGCTGGCCATCATTGCGCTGGGCCAGTCGATGGCCATTGCCAAGGCCCTGGCCCAGCGCAGCGGACAGACGCTGGACGTGAACCGCGAATGCCTGGGCCAGGGCCTGGCCAACATCAGCGCCGCGTTCACATCGGGCATGGTGGTGTGCGGCTCGATGAACCGCTCGCTGCCCAACCTGGAGGCCGGCGCGCGCACGCCGCTGGCGTCGGTGGCCGCCGGGCTTCTGCTGGTGCTGCTGGTGGCGGTGGCCGGGCCGCTGCTGGCCTGGATACCGATGGCCGGTGTGGCCGGTCTGCTGCTGCTGGTGGCCTGGACGTTGATCGACCAGGCGGGCTGGGTTCGGGCCTGGCAACTGGACCGCACCGAGTTTGCGATCGCCGCCGTGACCGCCGCTGCCACCCTGTTGCTGCACCTGGAAATGGCCGTGCTGCTGGGTGTGATGCTGTCGTTGGTGGCCTATTTGTGGCAGGCCTCGCGGCCGGCACTGCGCAGCATGGGCTTCGACCTGCCCGCCGGCGAGAAGCGGGAGCAGGTCGTCATCGACGGCCGGCCGGCGCTGCCCGAATGCCCGCAGCTGAAGATGCTGCGCATGGAGGGCGCGGTCTGGTTCGGCGCCCAGGCCCATGTGGCGGACCACCTGCGCCGGCTGCGCGAGGCGCCCGGCGCACAGCGCCACCTGCTGGTGATGGCCAAGAGCATGAACTTCGTCGACCTGCCCGGCGCTGACCTGTGGGACGAGGAATGCCGTCAGCGCCGCGCCGCGGGCGGCGACCTGTGGTTCCACCGGCCCAGGCCGCCGGTGCTGGCGATGTGGCAGCGCACGGGCTTCATTCAGCGCCTGGGCGTAGACCACCTGTTTCCGCACAAGCAGGCCGCCATTGGCCACATCGTGCCGCTGCTGGACGAGGCCATCTGCGCGCGCTGCACGGTGCGGCTGTTTGACGAATGTCGCCAGCGGCCGGGGCCGCCGACGCCGTCCGACCCAGCAAAGGGCTGATCCGGCGCGGCTGCGAAGGCGGGCTCAGCCCGCGCCGTTCAGCGCCTTGGCCGCCTGGTGGATGGCTGCGCGGATGCGCGGGTAGGTGCCGCAGCGGCAGATGTTGCCGTTCATCGCGGCGTCGATGTCGGCGTCGCTGGGGCGCGGGTTGCGCTGGAGCAGGGCGCTGGCGCTGACCAGCTGGCCGCTCTGGCAATAGCCGCACTGCACCACGTCGATGTCGGTCCAGGCCGCGCGCAGCGCGTCGATTTCTCGCCCCGTCAGGCCTTCGATGGTGGTCACCGCCTGCGTTCCGACGGCCGACAGTGGCAGCACGCAGCTGCGCACCGCATTGCCGTCCAGCTGCACGGTGCAGGCACCGCATTGGGCGATGCCGCAGCCGAACTTGGTGCCGCACAGCTTCAATTCGCCGCGCAGCACCCACAGCAGCGGGGTGTCGGCTTCGGCCGTCACCGGCACGGCCTGCCGGTTCAGGTTCAGGGTCGTCGTCATCTCTGTCTCAGCCCATCTTCAAAGGCAGGCGGCGTTGGCGCTGGCCGGTCAACGCAAACAGCGCATTGGCCACCGCGGGTGCGATCGGCGGCGTGCCGGGCTCGCCCACGCCTTCGGGCGGTTGGGCACTGCTGATGATGTGGGTCTCGATGCGCGGGCAGTCGGCCAGCCGCAGCACAGGCTGCTGGTGGAAGTTGCTCTGCTGCACCTGGCCGTGCTTGAGCGTGATCTCGCCGAACAGCGCGGCGGACAGGCCGAACACGATGCCGCCCTCCATCTGCTGGCGGATCAGGTTGGGGTTGACGGCCACGCCGCAATCGATGGCCGCGACGACCCGGTGCACACGGATGCGCTTGCGGTCGGCTGGGTCGAGTGAGACTTCGGCCACCTGGGCCACGATGCTGCCGAAAGAGGGGTGCAGCGCCAGGCCGCGCGCGGTCTTGGCGCCGTCGGCTTGCGGCGGCAATGGCGTGCCCCAGCCGGCCTCGTCGGCCGCGCGCTGCAGCACCGCGCGGTGGCGCGGGTGCTCCTTGAGCAGCGCCAGGCGGAAGGCCAGCGGGTCTTGTCTGGCGGCCTCGGCCATCTCGTCGACAAAGCATTCCTTGAAGAAGGCCTGGTGCGAATGACCGACCGAGCGCCAGAAGCCCACCGGCACCAGCAGGTCAACGACCCGGTGGGCTATGCGCGCGGCCGGCCATTCGTAGGGCTGGTCAAACGCGCCTTCGGCGGTGGTCTTGTCGGGCCCGGCGCCGGGCAGGCCGAACAGCCGGCCCAGAACCTGGTGCACCACCGACGGCCCGGCCGAGGCGGCCTGCACCGCCAGCAGCTTGCCGTCGGCATCGAAGCCCGCCCGCCAGCGCGCCACGCAGGGCGGACGGTAGAAGTCGTGGGTCGTGTCCTGCTCGCGGCTCCAGAAGGTCTGCACCGGCAGGCCCGGCATGGCACGGGCGATGGCCGCTGCCTGGGCCACGAAGTCCACGTCCAGCCGGCGGCCAAAGCCACCACCCAGCAGCGTGACCTTCAGGTCCACCTGCTCGCTGTCCAGGTCCAGCGCCTTGGCCGCAGCCATGCGCGCCAGCCCCGGCACCTGGGTCGGCGCCCAGACGGTGGCGCGGCGGGCCTTGTCGTCGAACAGCACGGTGCAGTTCTGTGGTTCCAGCGTGGCATGGGCCAGCAGCGGGGCATGGAACTCGGCGCCGATGCTGCGCGCGGCGGCGCGCATCTGGGCCCCGCTGTCGCCTGATTCGAAATACGCGAAACCGGCCTCGTCAGCCAGGGCCTTGGCCAACTGCTCGGTGATGGCCGGGCTGCTGAGCGTGGCCGCCGGGCCGTGGGCCCATTGCACCTGCACGGCTTTGACCGCCTGCATCGCCTGCCAGGGCGTGTCGGCGATGGCGGCCACGCCAGCGGTGCCGCCGCGCTGGCCGGGCACCACCAGCACGCGCTTGACGCCGCCCATGGTCTCGGCCGTCTTGGTGTCGGCGCTGGCCACCGCGCCGCCCAGCGTGGGGCACATCAGCACGCTGGCGTAGAGCATGCCGGGCAAGACGGTGTCGATGCCGAACAGGGCCTTGCCGTCCTGCTTGGACGCGGCCTCACGCCGGCGCAGTGGCTGGCCGATCAGCTTCCAGTCGGTCGGCGACTTGAGCACCGGGTCGTCGGGCAGGGCCAGGCGGGCGGCAGCTTCGGCCAGTTCACCAAAGCGCGCGCTGCGGCCCGTGGCGGGGTGGTTGACCAGGCCCTTGTCGACCCGCAGTTCGGCCGCCGGCAGCTGCCACTGCTGCGCGGCGGCCGACACCAGCATGGCCCGTGCACTGGCCCCGGCCAGGCGCATCGGGCCCCACAGGTCCTTGATGCTGGACGAGCCGCCGGTCATCATGATGCCGACCTCGCGCAGGGTCTTGGCCGTGATCCAGCCCGCTGCGCGCTTGACCGGGCCGAAGTTGTCGGGGTGGAAGGGCAGGCCGTCCACCAGCGTGGCGATGTTGTTGTAGATGTTGTCGATGGGCGACATCTCGCTGGCCACCCGGTCCCAGTCGGCGTCCAGTTCGTCGGCCAGCAGCATCACCAGCGCGGTGTGCACGCCCTGGCCCATTTCGCTCTTGGCCAGCATCACCGTGACCCGGTCGTCGCGGCCGATCTTCAGCCAGCCGTTGATCGGCTGTTCATCCGGCGCGGCGGGCAGGGGCTTGGCGCCGCGCAGGCGCTGGCGCGTCGGCACCAGGCTCCAGCCCACCACCAGCGCGCCGACAACGGCCATCGTTCCCAGCACGAACCCACGCCGGCTCACCATGATCGGCTCCGGTCTGAATGCTGGTTCATGCATGGCTCCCAGGCCGGGCGCGCATCAGCGTGCTTCTGCCGAACAGGCTGCCGATCAGGTCGACCGCGACCTCGGCGGTGCGGTTTCTCACGTCCAGCGCGGGGTTGACTTCCATCACGTCCAGTGAGGCCAGTCGGCCGCTGTCGGCAATCATTTCCATGCACAGCTGTGCCTCGCGGTAGGTGGGGCCGCCACGCACCGTGGTGGCCACGCCGGGGGCGACATCGGGGTCGAGAAAATCAACATCGAAGCTCACATGCAGATGGGTATTGGTGTCCATCGTCGCCAGTGCCAGCTCCATGGTGTGGCGCATGCCCATCTCGTCGATGAAGCGCATGTCGAACACCTCCAGGCCGACCTGGTGCACCAGCCGCTTCTCACCCGCGTCAACGCTGCGGATGCCGATCTGCTTCAGCCACTTGGCGTTGATCGCCGGCACCTGACCACCCAGTTCGACCAGTTCTTTCGGCCCATGGCCGCACAAGCAGGCCACCGGCATGCCGTGGATGTTGCCGCTGGGGGTCAGCGCGCTGGTGTTGAAGTCGGCATGCGCGTCCAGCCACAGCACGCGCAGCTTGCGCCCCGTCTCGCGGCAATGGCGGGCCACCGCACTGACCGAGCCCAGCCCCAGGCAATGGTCACCGCCCAGCAATATGGGCAGCCGGCCCAGCCGCAGCTCGGTCAGCATGGCGTCGTGCACGGCCTGGTTCCAGGCCACCACCTGGGCCAGGTGGCGGTAGCCGGCCTCGGGCGGCAGCCACGGGTTGGCAGGGCCGGCGAGGTTGCCCCGGTCGTGCACCTCCAGCTCCAGGCCTTCCAGGATGGCCTGGATGTTGGCCACGCGCAGCGCCTCGGGCCCCATGCTGGCGCCCCGGCTGCCGGCGCCGATGTCGGTCGGCGCGCCGACCAGGCTGATGCGCGGGTTCAGGGCCGTCACATGTCTTCGGCGAAGCGGCCGGTCTGGGTCGGTGCGGCGTCGAACTGGTAGTGCTCGGCCAGCCGGGCCCAGGCGTCTTCGGCCGATTCAACGAAGTGGAACAAGGCCATGTCCTGGGCGCCGATCATGCCGGTATCGACCAGATGCTGGAAGTTGATCAGCTTTTCCCAGAACTCGCGGCCGAACAGCAGCACTGGCCGGCGCCGGCTCTTGCCGGTCTGGATCAGGGTGATGGTCTCGAACAACTCGTCCAGGGTGCCAAAGCCGCCCGGAAAACACACCAGCGCGATGCTGCGCATCACAAAGTGCATCTTGCGCAGTGCAAAGTAGTGGAACTGGAAGCACAGCTCGGGCGTGATGTAGGCGTTGGGCTCTTGCTCGTGCGGCAGCACGATGTTCAGGCCGATGCTCTTGCCGCCGACCTCGAACGCGCCGCGGTTGCCGGCTTCCATGATGCCGGGCCCGCCACCGGTGACAACGTAGATGGGGGTCTCCAGCGTGCGCGAACGCTCGGTCACCAGCGCGGCAAAGCGGCGCGCCTCTTCGTAAAAAGGGCTCATCGCCAGCGCGGCCTCGGCGCGGCGCACGGCCGCCGCGTCGCCGCCTTGCTGGGCCTGTTCCAGCCGGGCCAAGGCCACGTCGGGCGGCAGGATGCGCGCGCTGCCGAAGATCACAATCGTCGATTCGATGCCCAGCTGCTGCTGCACCAGTTCGGGCTTGAGCAGTTCGAGCTGCATGCGCACCGGGCGCAGTTCTTCGCGCAGCAGGAATTCGGTGTCGGTGAAGGCCAGGCGGTAGGCGCTTTCCGGTCCGCCATAGCGGGTGGGTGTGGCAACTTCATGCGCTTCCTGCTCAGCCGACGGAAAATTGCGCTGGGTCAGACCACGGTTCGGCTGTTCGCTCATGCGTCTAGCTTAACCGGGCCAGTCACCACCCCTTTGCTGCCAACCCAGGCCCGTTCACCATGGCACTTCGCGCCCTCAGTCTTGATCTTGACGACACCTTGTGGCCGGTTTGGCCGACCATACGCCAGGCGGAGGCCCGGCTGCAGCAGTGGTTGCAGGAGTTTGCCCCGGCCACCCACGCTGCGCACGACCGGGCTGCCATGCAGGTTCTGCGCCGGGCCGTGGTGCAGGACCGGCCCGACTGGGCGCATGACCTGTCGGCATTGCGGCAAGAGAGCATCCGCCGCGCGCTGCTGGCCGCTGGAGACGACCCGGCGCTGGCCGGCCCGGCCTTCGAAGCCTTCTTCGAGGCCCGGCATCAGGTCACGCTGTTTGACGATGTTTTGCCCGCGCTGACCCGGCTGGCCGCGCGCTACCCGCTGCTCGCACTGTCCAACGGCAATGCCCAGGTGCAGCGGGTGCCGGGTCTGGGCCGGTTCTTCAGTGCTGCGCTCAGCGCGCGTGATCTGGGCCTGGCCAAGCCCGCGCCAGAAGTCTTCATGGCGGTGTGCGCCCGCGCGGGCTGCGCGCCGCACGAGGTGCTGCACATCGGCGACGACGCAATGATGGATGTTGACGGCGCGCTCGCGGCCGGCCTGCAGGCGGCATGGGTGCAGCGGCCCGAGTTGGCGGCCTGCACCGCCATGGCCCGCCCCACGGGGCGGCCGCAACACGTGGTGTCCGATCTGCTGGCGCTCGTCGATCGGCTGGGCTGCTGATGGCTCGTGAGACGGGCGGCATGTTTCGCGTCTGTTTCCGAGTCGCAATGCCCTGAATTGGCGTGCAACTATCCAGTGAGTGCGGACTCACCCGCCGGGGGCCGGTTCTATACTGGCAGCGGTGTTTCTCCTCTGAGAATCCTTAGACGGGCCAGTTCTGGCCAAGGCAGGCAAGATGACTGGAAAAATCAAGCTCGCGGGGTTGTTGGCCCTGGGTGCGGTGGCTGGTGCGCTCACCACCATCGGTTTGCAGGCCACCGCGCGGGGGTCCTTGTCACCACTGCCACTGGAAGAATTGCAGCAGTTGGCGGCCGTGTTCGGCATGGTCAAGAGCGACTATGTCGAGCCGGTGGACGAGAAAAAACTGATCTCCGACGCCATCGGCGGCATGGTCGCCGGGCTTGACCCGCACTCGATCTATTTCGACAAGAAGACCTTCAAGGAGTTTCGTGAGGGCACGACCGGCAAGTTCGTCGGCGTGGGCATCGAGATCGGCATGGAAGACGGCCTGGTCAAGGTGGTCACACCGATCGAAGGCTCACCCGCCTTCCGCGCCGGAATCAAGTCGGGCGACCTGATCACCCGCATCGACGACACGGCGGTCAAGGGCCTGGGCATGGACCAGGCCGTCAAGCGCATGCGTGGCGAGCCCAATACCAAGGTGGTGCTGACGATCTACCGCAAGGACGAGAGCCGGGGCTTCCCGGTGACCATCACGCGCGAAGAAATCCGCGTGCAGAGCGTTCGCGCCAAGACCATCGAGCCCGGCTACGCCTGGATCCGCGTCAGCCAGTTCCAGGACCGCACGATCGACGATTTCGCGCGCAAGCTCGAAGAGCTGTACAAGGCCGACCCCAAGCTCAAGGGCCTGGTGCTCGACCTGCGCAACGACCCGGGCGGCCTGCTTGAAGGCGCGGTGGCGCTGTCTGCGGCCTTCCTGCCGTCGGACGTGACGGTGGTCACCACCAACGGCCAGATCGCCGAGTCGCGTGCCACCTTCAAGGCCTCGCCCGAGTTCTACGTGCGCCGGGGCAACAGCGACCCCCTGCGCAAGCTGCCCGCCGCGCTGAAGAATGTGCCGCTGGTGGTGCTGGTCAACGAAGGCTCGGCTTCGGCCAGCGAGATCGTGGCCGGTGCGCTGCAAGACCACAAGCGCGCCACCATCATGGGCGCGCAGACCTTCGGCAAGGGCTCGGTGCAAACCGTGCGCCCACTGTCGGCCGACACAGCGCTGAAGATCACCACCGCGCGCTACTTCACCCCCAGCGGCAAATCGATCCAGGCCAAGGGCATCGTGCCCGACATCTGGCTCGATGAAACCGCCGAAGGCAATGTCTTTGCCGCACTGCGCATGCGCGAGGCCGACCTGGAAAAGCACCTGACCACCGGCAAGGAGGTCAAGGACGAGGCGCGCGAGAAAGCGCGTGAAGAGGCGCGCAAGAAGCTCGAAGAGCTGTCGGCCAAGACCAAGGAGCCGCCCAAGCCGCTGCCCGAGTTTGGCAGTACCGACGACTTTCCGCTGCAGCAGGCGCTGAACCAGCTCAAGGGCAACCCGGTGGCAGTGAGCAAGACCATGAGCGAGCGCAAGGCTGCGCTGGACGCCGACAAGCAGTGAGCGCAGGCGCCACGGCGCGCCATCGTCCGCGATGAACGACGACCAGCTGCTGCGCTACTCGCGGCATATCCTGCAGGACGAGATCGGCATCGAGGGCCAGCAGCGCTTGCTCGACACGCACGCGCTGGTCATCGGCGCCGGCGGTCTGGGCTCACCGGTGGTGATGTACCTGGGCACGGCCGGCGTGGGCCGCATCACCCTGGTCGACGACGATGTGGTCGACCTGACCAACCTGCAGCGCCAGATTGCCCACAATCTTTCGCGCGTGGGCCAGAACAAGGCCGAGTCGGCACGGCAGACGGTGGCCGCGATCAACCCCGATGTGCAACTGCTGCCGGTGACCCGGCGCGCCGACGCCGCCTGGCTTGACACGGCGGTGGCCACGGCCGATGTGGTGCTGGATTGCAGCGACAACTTTGCCACCCGCCATGCGGTGAACGCGGCCTGTGTCAAGCATGGCAAAGCGCTGGTGTCGGGTGCGGCGATCGGCTTTGACGGCCAGATCTCGGTCTACGACAGCCGCCAGCCTGACGCGCCCTGCTATGCCTGCATCTTCCCGGCCGAGGCCACGGTGCAGGACATCAACTGCGCCACCATGGGCGTGTTCGCGCCGCTGGTGGGCATCATCGGCGCCATGCAGGCGGCCGAGGCGCTGAAGCTGCTGGTCGGCGTGGGCAGCTCGTTGGCCGGCCGGCTGCAGATGCTGGACGCGCGCAACATGGAATGGACCGAGATCCGCCTGGCGCGGCAGGCCGGCTGCGCCGTGTGCGGCCAGCTTCAGTCTGCCGCTGCGCTGGCCTGCAAGGCGTCAGATTCCAGCACCTGAACGGCAGGGCCGTCCTGTTGCAGGCCGCGCAACAGGGCCAGGGCCATCGCATCGGCGCTGATCGGCAGCAATCTGCTCGGCAACAGCCAGCCAAAGGCCGGCATCAATGCCTGCGCCGCCAGTTCGGCCACGCGCAGGGGTTGGCCCAGCGCGCTGCGGTTGCCCAGCAGCAAAGACGGCCGGGCAATGACCAGCCGTGGCAGGGCCAGTTCGGTCAGCGCCTGCTCCAGCTCGCCTTTGACACGGTTGTAGAACACTGCCGAATCGGGGTCGGCGCCAGTGGATGAGACCACGGCCAGCCTGCGTGCTCCGGCGGCCTGCGCGGCACGGGCAAAGGCCAGCACTGCATCAAAGTCGACCGCCCGGAAGGCGGCCTGTGAGCCGGCCTGGCGGATGGTGGTGCCCAGGCAGCAGAACGCCCAGTCCACCGCTGGCAAGGGCGAGCCAGTGTCCTGGGCGAGCTTATTGACGTCCAGCACCAGGGCGGTGACGCCGCCGGGCAGGCTGCCGGCCTGGGCCGGGTCGCGAATCAGCGCCAGCGCGCTGGTGATCTGCGGCTCGGACACCAGCCTGGCGAGCAGTGCCCGGCCGACCAGACCGGTGGCACCGGCCACCACCACTCGGGCATAGCCGCGTCGGCTGCCCGCGCCGCGTGCTGTGGGCTCGGCACGGCTGCTACGCGGGCTGCGTCGGGTGGCCATGGCCGTGGTACCGATGTGGAGGGCGCGGCTCAGCGCTTGGGCTGGGTCAGGCGCGAACCTGGGCGACCACCGCCGCCGCCACCACCACTGCGGGGGCGCTGGCCGGGTTGGCTGCCACCACCACCACCACCACCACCACCACCACCGCCCGCAGGCCGCGGCGCATGGCCGGCGCGGGGTGCCGGTCGGCTGCCGCCGTGGCCACCTCGGCCGCCACCGCCGCCGCCGCCACCCGGTCGGCCGCCACCGCCACCGCCGGCATTGCGGCGCGTACCGCCGATGCCAATGGTCATGCGGCCCAGCACGATCGGCTCGGCGCGCTCGCTCGCTGGCGGTTCGAAGCCGGCGACCGCTTCACGCGGGATGCTGCGCTTGATCAGCCGCTCGATGTCCTTCAGGAAGATCTCCTCGTCCAGGCACACCAGGCTGATCGCCTCGCCCGTCGCGCCGGCGCGGCCGGTGCGGCCGATGCGGTGCACATAGTCCTCGGGCACATTGGGCAGCTCGAAGTTCACCACATGGGGCAACTGGTCGATGTCGATGCCGCGCGCGGCAATGTCGGTGGCCACCAGCACCGGCAGGTCGCCGGTCTTGAACTCGGCCAGCGCCTTGGTGCGAGCACCCTGGCTCTTGTTGCCGTGGATGGCCATCGCGCCGATGCCTTCCTTGTTCAAATACTCGGCCAGCCGGTTCGCGCCATGCTTCATGCGGGTGAAGACCAGCACCTGGTGCCAGTCGCCGCTCTTGATCAGATGCGCCAGCAGTTCCTTCTTCTGCTCACGGCCCACCGGGTGCACCTTCTGCGCGATGTTTTCGGCGGTCTGGTTGCGTCGCGCCACTTCGATCAGCGCGGGGCTGTTCAGCAGCTTGTCGGCCAGGGCCTTGATCTCATCGCTGAAAGTGGCCGAGAACAGCAGGCTCTGCTTCTTCGCCGGCACCAGGGCCAGCACCTTCTTGATGTCGTGCACGAAGCCCATGTCCAGCATGCGGTCGGCTTCGTCGAGCACGAAGATCTGCACATGGCTCAGGTCCAGATAACCCTGTTGCTGGTGGTCGAGCAGGCGGCCCGGCGTGGCAACCAGGATGTCCACGCCTCGGCGCAACGCATTGATCTGCGGCTGCATGCCCACACCGCCGAACATCACCATGCTGGTGAGCTTGAGGTACTTGCCGTAGGTGCGGACGCTTTCTTCGACCTGCGCGGCCAGTTCACGCGTGGGCGTGAGGATCAGTGCGCGGATGCAGACGCGGCCCTTGGCGTCCTTCTTGGACGGTTCAGCCGACAGACGTTGCAGCATGGGCAGGGTGAAGCCGGCGGTCTTGCCGGTGCCGGTCTGGGCGCCGGCCAGCAGGTCGCCACCTTGCAGCACGGCGGGGATGGCCTGGGCCTGGATGGGGGTGGGCGTGTCGTAGCCCTGGTCGGCAATGGCACGCAGCAGCGGCTCGGCCAAGCCGAGTTCAGTGAATTTCATGGGGTGTTGTGCGCCCGGCGTCGAGGCGGGCGTCGCACGGTCGGCCTGCAGCCGCTTGTTGCCAAGGGCCCCAGTCGGGAAGGCCGGAAGGGTCGGGAGAGTTGTCGCGAATCGACCGTGAGGGCGTGACTGGTAGCACCCCCACCTTCGGATTGTATGCCCTGTACTCAGGGATGACCCGTAGAGGGCTGAATCGAACAAGGCTGCAGCGACCCGGCAGTTCGGCTGATCGCCTTCGCCGGCTGCCAAAGTGGCCATGGCTGCGCCTTTTAGAATCAGGCTTTGCCCTGTCTGGAGTGCTGCCATGGACACCCGCGTCAACCCCGTTCGTGAACGCCTGCAGGCCGTGCGCCAGGCCATGGTCGTCCAGGGCGCCGCCGCGCTGCTGATGCCGTCGGCCGATCCGCATCTGTCCGAGTACCTGCCCGGCCACTGGCAGGGTCGTGAATGGCTGTCGGGCTTCACCGGCTCGATGGGCACCTTGGTGGTGATGGCCGAGCGCGCCGCGCTGTTTGCCGACAGCCGCTACTGGGAACAGGCCACGGCGCAGCTGGCCGGCAGCGGCATCAACCTGGTCAAGATCAGCAGCACGGCGGCCAGCCACCACATCGACTGGCTGGCGCAACAGGTGCCGGCCGGCCAGACCGTGGCCGTCGACGGCCAGGTGCTGGGCCTGGCCGTGGCCCAACAGCTTCGAAGCACGCTGGAACGGGTTGGTGTGAACCTGGACACCACCACCGACTTGCTGACCACCGCCTGGCCCGACCGGCCCGCGCTGCCCACCGCGGCGGTGTATGTCCATGCCGCGCCGCACGCGGTGCAGCCCTGCAGCGAACGCCTGGCGCGGGTGCGCGAGGCCATGGTGGTGCAGGGCGCCAGCCAGCATTTCGTCTCCACCGTCGACGACATCGCCTGGATCTGCAACCTGCGCGGCGCCGACGTTGACTACAACCCCGTCTTCCTGGCCCATCTGCTGATCGACCGTGACAGCGCCACGCTGTTTATCGGCCGGGGCAAGGTATCGCCTGCGCTGGCCGCTCAGTTGCTGGCCCAGGGCCTGCAACTGGCCGATTACGGCCAGGCCGGCCTGGCGCTGGCCGCGCTGCCGGCCGGCGCCGTGCTGTTGATTGATCCCAGACGCATCACGCTGGGCTTTCGCCAGCAGGTGCCCGAAGGCCTGAAGGTGGTGGAAGCCATCAACCCCAGCACCTTGTTCAAGAGCCGCAAAGGCGCAGCCGAAGCCGCATTCATCCGCGAAGCCATGGCCGAGGACGGCGCGGCGATGTGCCACTTCTACGCCTGGTTCGAGGCCGCGCTGGCGCGTGGCGAGCGCATCAGCGAGCTGACGGTGGACGAGAAACTGTCGGCCGAGCGCGCGAAGCGCCCCGGCTTTGTCGGTTTGAGCTTTTCAACCATCGCCGGCTTCAACGCCAACGGTGCCTTGCCGCATTACCGCGCCACGCCTGAGAGCTATGCCTGGCTGGATGGGGACGGCCTGCTGCTGATCGACAGCGGCGGCCAGTACCTGGGCGGCACCACCGACATCACCCGCGTCTGGCCGATCGGCGATGTCAGCGCGGCGCAGCGGCGGGACTACACCCTGGTGCTCAAGGGCACGATGGCACTGTCACGGGCGCGCTACCCACGCGGCACGCCCAGCCCGATGCTCGACGCCATTGCCCGCGCCCCGCTGTGGGCAGAGGGCCTGGACTACGGCCATGGCACCGGCCATGGCGTGGGCTATTTCCTGAACGTGCACGAAGGCCCGCAGAGCATCAGCAAGGCCATGCCCGAGCCGCAGATGGCGATGGAGCCCGGCATGGTCACCTCCATCGAGCCCGGCCTGTACCGCCCGGGCCAATGGGGCATCCGCATCGAAAACCTGGTCATGAACCAGCCGGCGGCCACGGCAGAGAACGGCGCTTTCGGCGAGATGCTGGAGTTCGAGACGCTCACTCTCTGCCCGATCGACACACGCTGCATCGACATGGGCCTGTTGCGCGACGACGAGCGCGACTGGCTCAACCGCTACCACGCCACGGTGCGTGAGCGGCTGGCGCCGCTGGTGGACGGCGTCGCGCTGGCCTGGCTGAACCTGCGCACCCAGCAGGTCTGATCGTGGCCCCGTTGGCCCCGTTGGCCCCGATGGCGTCGTTGGCGCTTGGCATCGACCTGGGCGGCACCAAGACAGAAGCCCTGCTGTTGGACGGCGACGGCAGCGAGCGCTGGCGCTTGCGCATTCCCACGCCGCAGGCACAGGGCTACGAGGCCATCGTCGACAATATTGTCGGCTTGGTGCAGCAGGCGCGGGCTGCGGCCGCTGGCGCTGCCATGAGCATCGGCATCGGCATACCTGGCAGCCTGGGCGACGGCGGCCTGGTCAAGAACGCCAACACCCACTGTCTGAATCGACGGCCGCTCCAGGCCGACCTGCAGGCCGCCCTGGGCCAGTCGGTGGCGATGGCCAACGACGCCAATTGCCTGGCCTTGTCGGAAGCCACAGACGGCGCGGGCCAAGGCGCCGGCGTGGTGTTCGCCGTGATCCTGGGCACCGGCACGGGCGCAGGCATCGCCGTCAATGGCCAGGTGCTGCAAGGCCCCAACCGCCTGGCCGGTGAATGGGGCCACAACCCCATGCCCTGGCCGCTGGCCGACGAGCCGGCGCAGGCTTGCTACTGCGGCCAGACCGGTTGCGTTGAGACGGTGCTGAGCGGTCCGGCCATCGGCGAAGCCCATTTCCGCCGCCATGGCCGGCGATTGAGCGCGCAGCAGATCGCCGCAGCGGCCAAGGCAGGCAATGCGGTCTGCGCCCAGACCATCGCCCGCTGGCAGGCGCAACTGGCCCGCGCACTGGCCTCGGTCATCAACCTGCTAGACCCCGAGGTGATTGTGCTGGGCGGCGGTTTGTCGGGCGTTGCCAGCACGTACGACGTCGTGCCCACGCTGTGGCAGCAATGGGTGTTCTGCGGTGGCGAGAAAGCGCCGGTGCGCACGCGGCTGCTGCCGGCGCTGCATGGCGATGCGTCGGGGGTGAGGGGGGCGGCTTGGGTGGGGCGGGGGACGCCGCCCAATTGATCCCGGCAGCGCATTGGATTCTTCCCAGACCTGACCTCCTGCGGCAACTTGGGTTCGTCGCGCCAGAGGTCAAACTATTGCTGACCGGGGGGCCGGGATACACAGACTGAAAGCCTTGGTGTCGGTGCTCAAGAGCCGACATACCAGCGCAGCAAGGCGGACCAGCCGGCGAGCAAGCCAACAGCGACCACTGGCAGCATGAGACGTTGGCGATTCAATCCAAACCAAACTAGCCATCCTACAGCGGCGTAGAGAAAAGCATTGACGGCAATAGCTGCGGCAGGAATGGCCACGCTCCTCTCCTCAGGGTCGGCTAACAGGAACAACCAACTCGGCCACAAGACAATGAGCACTCGATCGAGGTGACCACCTGACATGATCAAATTGATGAGTGCTGGATCCCCTCGAAGGCCCCTCGTCGTTTAGTGTGGAAACCAACATTCACAATGAGCAGTGGTGGTCGGGCCCTGTGGGCATGTGGGCAAGTCGCGCCAGCGGCTTGTCCACATGTCCACAGGGCGGTGTTGAATTGATGGGATCGAGGCTTTCA
>JANOWE010000262.1:0-3971 GCA_031417735.1 Betaproteobacteria bacterium | reverse complement strand
CCCATGACCATGCACGTCAATCTCTCGCCCGAGATGGAGGGCTTCATCAAGACCAAGGTCGCCAGCGGCTTCTACGGCAACGCGACCGAGGTGATCCGCGACGCGATCCGGCGGATGCAGGCCGAAGAAAGCCGTGTCGCGGCATGGCAGGCGGCGATCAAGGTCGGCGACGACCAGCTCAAACGGGGAGAGGGGATCGCCTACACGCCTGAGGCCCTGAACGACATCACCCAAAGCGCCATCAGCGGCATGCACAGCGGCACGCCGATGGACGCTGATGTCCTCCCGTAAGCCGCTCACACTCAAGCTCACCCCGAAAGCACGACAGGATTTCATCGATATCCTGCGCTACACCGGCGAAACCTGGGGGCCGGCGCAGCTGCTGCTCTACCGCGACAAGATCAACGATGCGCTCCAGGCTATCAGCCAGAACCAGCAGCTCGGCCACGGTCGGAGCGACCTGCCCGCGACCCATCTGGCCTACCTGGTCGGGGCGCATGTCACTGTCTACCGCGTCGGCGCGGACAGCCTCGGCGTCGTGCGCATCCTGCACCAGCGCATGAGCCTGGCCAAACAGGTCTGAGGTGCCATGGCGGAGCAAGTGTTTTCACAAGGCGAACTTGAGGCCATCGCCGCCGCCCTGGGTGACACGTCGGAAGGGCTGACCGGTTCGGAAATCGGTCACCTCCTGGCCGCGATCAAGATGATTGACCCAACGCCGACCGCAACCAAATGGGTACGGCTGCACAACGCCTTCGTCGAACGACAGATCAAGGCGCAGAACCGTCGGGCCATCCTCGAATTCATGCGCCAGGCGATGCTGCCAGCGCGCCATGTAAAGCGGCCGGAACGCTTTGATCCCATGCGCGCCAACCTCAACCGTGCGTTGGCGTTCTCTGGCCTCGCTGTCGATTCGGGCGGCGCTCTGATCGCCACCGATCAGGTCAAAACCCTGTCAGAAGCTGCACGTCGCGCCGATGAACTGCGCGACGACCTGCGGCGCCGTGGCGTCCATGCCGATGTGCTGCGTTTCTGGCGCGCCGAACTGGTCGCCGACAACTACTTCCATGCGGTGCTGGAAGCGGCAAAGAGCATCGCCGACAAGCTGCGGTCAAAGACGGGACTGACTGATGACGGCGGAAAATTGGTCGATGCCGCCGTGGGCGGTTCAACGCCACGGCTGGCGATCAACGCTCTGGCGACCGACAGCCAGCGCAGCGAACAGACCGGCTTTGCGAACCTGATCAAGGGCACCTTCGGGATGTTCAGGAATCCCGTAGCGCACGAAGCTCGAATTCTTTGGTCGATGAGCAAAGAGGACGCCGAAGACCTCTTGTCGCTGGCCTCTTTGATCCACCGGCGGCTTGATGCCGCTCAGTGGGCCTTGCAGCGCGCGAAGAAACTGCCGGCACCGGCCTGAGCCAGTGCCGGCGGCAAGGCTATTCCTGCGAAGCGGTCTCGTCCTTCGGCGGGACGCAGACGATGCGACCCATGACGGCCATGCCGGCCGGGATCACCAAGTCGAAGCCCTGGCCTTGCTTGTGCGACCAGATGATGCCGACTTCGATCCAGCGGGGCTTGCGGTCGCTGCCTTCGGGCAGGGGCTCGACGAGGTAGGCGCGGTGCGATGGTTTGGTCATGATGCTTTCCTTTCGGTTGGTTGCCCCCACGGCGGGGACGCGAAAGGCACTGTGCCCTGGGCGCGTGAAGGATCGGGCTTCACCGCGCTGTTTGAGGCCTTGGCGATGACCCTTTGCCGCGATCTCTCGGTGCGCCAGGCCGCAGCCATGCTGCGCTGTGGCGACAAGCAACTGTGGACGCGCATCGCGCATTCGGTCGGTCAGGCTCGCGTCCTCGATGACATGCGCGGCGTGCGCAACGTGGGCATCGACGACACCTGCATGCATCGCGGGCAGAGCTACATCACCGTCGTGCATGACCTCGACGAGAAGCGGCTGCTGTTCGCCACCGAGGGTCGCGATCACCAGACGGTGGTTGACTTCGCGGCTGACTTGAAGGCCCACGGCGGTGAGCCCGAGCAAGTGCTCCACGTCTGCCAGGACATGAGCGCGGCCTATGCCAAGGGCGTGGGCATGGCGTTGCCCAAGGCGCAGATCAGCTACGACCGTTGTCACGTCGTGGCCATGACCGTTGATGCGATGGACAAAGTTCGCCAGGCCGAGATGCGCCACGAACCCAAGGCGGTGGCCAAAGCCCTGGGTTCGACCGAGCACAAGACCATCAAGGGCCTGGTCTGGGGCATGCGCAAGAACCCCGCCGGCTGGACCCGCGAGCAGGTCAATACGATGCACTGGCTGCAACGCTCGGGCCTGAAAAGCGGACGGGCTTGGCGGCTGAAGATGGCCTTGCGCGAGGTCTATGCACACGCTGCGGCCAGCAACGATCCGCTGAGCTTGGCTTGAAGCAGGGCCTGGATCGACATCCGATCAGCCTCGGTCACGTGCGAGTACTGGGTTCCCATTTGGGCGACACCTTACAGGTTGGGCGATGTCGCACTTCAAATTTGAGGCCGCCCTCCCCAGCTGCTGACAGGTGGACATAGAACTCGTCGACGACCTTCTTTCCGGCTGTCGGCATCGATAACACCTCGACCGCTGGTTCGAATAAATTCCGTTCAGTTCTGGCCCGTAGCGAGGGTCCAGGGATTCAGGAATGGGACCCTGGCGCGCTCGAAGTCCGACACGTCGCGCGTGAGGACGGTCAGGCCATAGTGGGCGCCTGTGGCGGCGATGATGAGGTCAGGTTGCGAGAAAGTGTGGCCCGACTTGCGGCCCTCTTCGACCATCAGTCGCCACTTCAGCATGACATCTTCGGAGACTGGCAGCACGCGCTGCTCGAACATCGGCCGAACCTTGTTCGTCAACCAGTCCGTCAGGTCGGCGCGCCGGGTCGCGTCTGCGACGAGTTCGATGCCGAATCGAATCTCGGCCAGCGTTACCGTGCTGATGAACAGCGATTCCAGCGCCTGCGACGCGACGAATGCAACGACGTTCCTGTCCGCATGCGGGCGACGCAGTTCCGAAATGATATTGGTGTCGAGAAGCCAGCCGGTCACAGCGCCACGTCCCGCACTGGCATCGGTGCGCGTGGCACTGCAAGCTCGATGTCCCGGTGCGGCGATGACTGCATCGCTTCCACAAGAGAGAGGCCGCTCTGTTCGCCCCGCAGGCGCCGGAACTCCTCCGCAGCGATTACGACGACTTCGTCGCGGCCGTGTACGGTTACGTGTTGAGGGCCTTCGCTACGAACGCGGCGGACCAGCTCGCTGAACCGCGCCTTGGCGTCCTGCAACACCCAATGTCCCGGAAGGCCTGTCGTCGGTGATTTGGTGATCTTGTCCATAAGCCCCTATTTCTAGTCAGCCTGACCAGAATACCAGTTTGTGCCGCCCCACTCAAGGAATTCCTGCTCCTCAGTGCGAAACCTTGAACGTCGGGCTGTCGTCGGGCTTCTAGATTAGGGACGAGCGTCAGCAGGCTAACGTGGTGAGCCACCGAGGGTGCCTCGAACCCAGGCTGTGTCTTGCTTGATCGCAGTCTCATCGACCCAGTAGACCTCGCCTGCCTCAGTCTGGCTCGGCACCTGGTCGGCCGCCACCAGACGGGGCGGGCCTGGGCGGCCGGGCAGGGCGGGCGAGCAGGCCAGCCGCGTGGCCGGGTCGGCCACAAGATTGCCGGCGCACAGCTCAGCCTGAAGCCGGCCGGTGGTCACTGCCTTGGCGGCCGGGTCGGCCAGGCCAGGCACGGCCAGCGCCTGTGTTCTGAGGCACATCCCTAGAATCATAGGCTTGGCGCAGGCTGCGCCGCCCCCTTCCAGCCCTCCAAGGACAAGCCCATGGCCATCTACCAGATCGGCGAGCACCGGCCCCAGATCGACCCCAGCGCCTGGGTGGCCGACAACGCCCAGGTCATCGGCCGGGTGCAACTGGCCGCGCAGGCCAGCGTCTGGTA
>JANOWE010000261.1:0-7308 GCA_031417735.1 Betaproteobacteria bacterium | reverse complement strand
CGGCCGCGAAGCGGGCGTTTCGGCGAAGCCAGAATGCCTGCTGCGCGCAGCGCATGCGGGCGATCTTGACCCGGTGGGAACCAGCCATGTTTGACAAGATATTGATTGCCAACCGGGGCGAGATCGCCTGCCGGGTCGCTGCCACCGCGCGCCGTCTGGGCATCCGCACCGTGGCGGTCTATTCCGAGGCCGATGCCAACGCCCGCCATGTGCTGGCCTGCGACGAGGCCGTGGCCATTGGCGGTGCCGCGCCGCGTGACAGCTATTTGCGCGCCGACCGGATTCTGGAAGTGGCGCGCGCCACCGGCGCCCAGGCCGTGCACCCGGGCTATGGTTTTCTGAGCGAGAACGCCGGTTTCGCCCAGGCCTGTGCCGACGCCGGCATCGCCTTCATCGGCCCGCCGCCGGCTGCGATCCGCAGCATGGGCAGCAAGTCCGCGGCCAAGACGCTGATGGGTCAGGCCGGCGTGCCGCTGGTACCGGGCTACCACGGTGAAGACAACGATCCCGACTTGCTGGCCCGTGAGGCCCAGCGCATCGGCTACCCGGTACTGATCAAGGCCAGCGCCGGTGGTGGCGGCAAGGGCATGCGCCGGGTCGACGCGGCGGCCGACTTCGCCGCCGCGCTGGCCTCATGCCAACGCGAGGCGCAGTCCAGCTTTGGCGACGCCCATGTGCTAGTCGAGCGTTATGTGACCCGGCCGCGCCACATCGAGATTCAGGTCTTTGCCGACAGCCAGGGCCAGTGCGTCCACCTGTTCGAGCGCGACTGCTCGGTGCAGCGCCGCCACCAGAAGGTGCTGGAAGAAGCGCCCGCACCGGGCATGGGCGACGCCCGCCGGGCCGAGATGGGCGCGGCGGCGGTGGCCGCTGCGCAGGCCGTGGGCTATGTCGGCGCCGGCACGGTCGAGTTCATTGCCGAAGCGACCGACGACGGCGATCTGCGCTTCTACTTCATGGAAATGAACACCCGGCTGCAGGTCGAGCATCCGGTGACCGAGGCCATCACCGGGCAAGACCTGGTCGAGTGGCAACTGCGCGTGGCCGCCGGCCAGCCGCTGCCGCTGCGGCAAGACCAGTTGCGCATTCACGGCCACGCCATCGAGGCCCGCATCTGCGCCGAACACCCCGACGCCGGTTTCCTGCCCGCCACCGGCACCATGGACGTGCTGCGCTGGCCGCCGCATGTGGCCTTCCAACGTGCCGATAAAGAACGCGGTGTACGGGTGGATGCCGGTGTCGTCGAAGGCGACGCGATCACGCCGCACTACGACCCGATGATCGCCAAGCTCATCGTCTGGGGCAGCAACCGGGCGCAGGCCCTGGCCCGGCTGGCCGCCGCGCTGCAGGCCACCCACATCGTGGGTTTGCACACCAACGTGGCCTTTTTGCGCCGGGTGGTGAAGAGCTACGCCTTTGCCAGCGCCGACCTGGACACCGCGCTGATCGAGCGTGAACGCGCGGTGCTGCTCGACCAGCCCGCGCTGGCGCTGGAGGTCGCCGCCGCTGGCGTGATCGCCCATGTGCTGGCGCAGGAGGCGGCCGAGCCGGCCACCGATCCCTGGGCCCGGCGCGACGGTTGGCGCCTGCACGGTGGCGCGCGCCGGCACTTTGACCTGGTCGTGGCGGATGCCGCGCAGCCGGTGGCGCTGGCCCGCCACCACGACGGCCGCTGCGAACTGCAGATCGGCGCGCAGCGCTGGCCGATTCATTCGCGCACCCTGGCAGACGGCCAGCATGACGTGCTGCTGGGCCAGCGCCGGCTGCGACTGTCGGTGTACGCCCATGGCGAGCGCGTGGCGGTGTTTGCCGCCGAGGGCCAGGCCGTGCTGCGCCATGTTGACGCCATTGCCCATGCCGGCGACGCTGCCGTCGAGGCCGGCCGTTTGACCGCGCCGATGCCGGGCAAGGTGGTGGCGTTTTTTGCGCAGCCCGGTGACCAGGTCAGCCGAGGCCAGCCGCTGGCGGTGATGGAAGCCATGAAGATGGAACACACGCTGGCCGCGCCGCGCGACGGCGTGGTGGCCGAACTGCTCTATGCCGTGGGCGACCAGGTGGCCGAAGGCGGTGAACTGCTGCGCTTGCAGGATTGACCGGTGGATGCGCCGCCGACGGCGGCCCGGCTCGGCCGCTCGATCCCGTCGCCCGCACCGACCGGTATCGCCCTTGGCCCATGTCGGGCAGCCTGGATGCCGGCGCGGGTCGACATGACGCCGCTATAGTCGTTGGCCCGCCACGGCAGCACGTCCGCAACATTTGCCTGTTTGCCCAGATCAGCCATGAACCCTTCCACCATGCCCGCACTGCCCAGCCACGTCACCCTGGTCGATGTGGGCCCGCGCGACGGCCTGCAGAACGAGTCGCAGCCGGTGGCCATTGAGCACAAAGTTGAACTGGTGCATCGGCTTCAGGCTGCCGGCCTGCGTGAGATCGAGGTCACCAGCTACGTCAGCCCCAAGTGGGTGCCGCAGATGGCCGACAACGCCCAGGTCATGGCCACCGTGCAGCGCGCTCCTGGCGTGCGTTACAGCGTGCTCACGCCCAACATGAAGGGTCTTGAGGCCGCGCTGGCCGGTGGCCCCACCACCTGGCCCGACGAGGTGGTGGTGTTTGGCGCGGCCAGCCAGGCCTTCAGCCAGCGCAACATCAACTGCAGCATCGAAGAAAGCATCGAGCGCTTCGCCCCGGTGGTGGCCGCCGCCCGTGCGGCCGGCATCAAGGTGCGCGCGGCGGTGTCCTGCGCGCTGGGCTGCCCTTACCAGGGTGAGGTCAGCGCCGACGAGGTCGAGCATGTGGTGCGGTTGATGAAAGGCATCGGTGTTCAGCACTGCGGCGTGGCCGACACCATCGGCGTGGGCACGCCACGCCGGGTGCAACTGGCCATGGAGCGCGCGCTCAAGCACTTTGCGCTGGACGAGGTCAGCGGTCACTTCCACGACACCTACGGCCAGGCCTTGGCCAATATCTACGCCTGCCTTGAAATGGGCGTGCATGTCTTTGACACCAGCGTGGCCGGGCTGGGCGGCTGCCCTTACGCCAAAGGCGCGACCGGCAATGTGGCGACCGAAGACGTGGTCTTCATGCTGCACGGCCTGGGTATCCACACCGGCATCGACCTGGACGCTCTGGTCGACGCCGGTGGCGCCATCAGCGACGTGCTGGGCCGCCCGCCCGTCTCTCGCGTGGGCAGGGCGCTGCTGACCAAGCGCGGTCGGGTCTGGGCATGAGTGGCAGCGCAGCCGCAACGGTGACCAGCCCCTGCATCGGCGTGTGCCGCATGGACGCGGCCAGCGGCCTGTGTGAGGGCTGTTTGCGCACCATCGACGAAATCATGGTCTGGGGCACGCAGGACGAAGCCTCGCGCCGCGCCGTGATGCGCTTGCTGCCGGCCCGGCGCCAGGCCTGGCGGGCGCTGAAGGCCAGCAACGCAGCGCAGGCCCAGAGCGGACAGCAGGAGGACTGATGCAGCGCATCGACTTTTACTTCGACGTCATCTCGCCCTATGCCTGGCTGGCGTTCGAGCGGCTGCCGCAGGTGCTGGAAGGCCGGCACCACCTGGTCAACTACCAGCCCATTCTGTTCGCCGCGGTTCTTTCCCATTGGGGTCAGAAGGGGCCGGCCGAAATTGCGCCCAAGCGGGCCTGGACTTACCGCCAGGTGGCCTGGCTGGCGCAGCAGCAGGGCAGCACCTTGCAGTTGCCGCAGCCGCATCCCTTCAACCCGCTGGCCCTGATGCGCCTGGCGCTGGCGGCGGCACCGGCCGGTGGCACGCCCAACCGCCGCGTGGTGGAACTGCTGTTTCGCCATGTCTGGTGCCGAGACGGCGCCGACCCCAACCAGCCCGACGCCCTGGCCGACCTGGTGCAGTCGGTCGCACCGCTGCGCGACCCGGCCGGCGCCGAGGTCAAGGCCGAACTGCGCGAGCGCAGCGACGCGGCCCTGGCCCTGGGTGTGTTCGGTGTACCCAGCCTGGTCCATCAGGGTCGGCTCTTCTTTGGTGCCGATGCCCTGCCCATGCTGGCGGCCAGTCTGGCCGCCGACGCCTGGTTTGACGGGCCGCAGTGGCAGCAGGCGGGCGAACAGCCCGACGGCGTGGTGCGCCGGCGCTGAGACTGCACTTTGCGGCCAGCGCCGGTCCTGCCTGGCAGCCGCCAGGGCTCAGTGCGGCGGCGCGGCCACCAGCAAGGGCAGGCGGTCCAGGCGGGCCTCGATGTCGGCCATCATCGTCAGGTAGGCCGGTGCGCCCACGCCGCCGAAGCGCCGGCTGAATTCGGCGCCACTGAGGTGCTCGGGCAGGTCGTCGATGTCGGGCAAGAGTTCGGCCTCTTCAACCGCCTCGACCAGCCGCTGCTGCATGGCCAGGGCCGAACGCACCAGGCGCAGCCCCAGCCTTGTGCCGGCACGGTCGGCGGCGATGTCGTTGAAGCTGAAGCCACTGCCGCCCTGAGCGTCGAGCAGTTCCTTGTAGACGCCAATCGCATCAGCCAGCGGCCCACCGCCTTCGGCCGCGACCACGGCCGAGATCAGGAAGTGCAGCGGAAAGTCGGGCCGGCCACGCAGCGTGAGCTGCACCGGCCTGGGCGTCAGCCATTGCCTGGACGCCGGCACCAACGCGCTGAGCGAGCCTTGGTTGGCCACCAGGGCCAGCGCCAGCAGCGCGCTGCGGTTTTCTCGCTGAGCCTGGCCCTCGTCGGTGGCGCGGCTGCGGGCCAGACGGAACATGGGCGGCAGCAGCGGCGCCATCGACATGCGCGGCGCCTTGGGCAACTGCTTGAGCTGCTGGGCCAGCGCTTCGACATAGATCCGAAGCCGGGCCTGCTCTTGTGCTGGCAACATGGACGTGGTCAAGCTCTGGCCGATCTGCTCTGGCCAGGCATAGGCCAGCACCAGCCGCTGCGGCAGAAAGTCGACCCGGCTGACGATGCGTTGTGCCAGTTCACCCGGGCTTTGCAGCCCCATGGCTTGCACGACGTACGGCAAGGCCTGCTGCGCCAGCCAGGCCGGCAGGGGCAAGCTGCCCACGCGCAAGGCCTGCACCTGCGGCAACTGCGCCGTGCTGCTCAACCAGACCTGTGCATTGAGCCAGCCCGTCAGGCCCCAGGCGTTGCCGGGCATGGGCGCACTGAGCTGCAATTGTGCAGAACCCGCTTGCAAGCTCACCGCCACGCGGGCCTGGGCCAGGCGCCGGCCGGCCTGGTTCAGCAGCAATTCCACATCGCGTTGCGACACCACGGCCGCGCGCATCACGCCGCGCTGCACGGTGCCGGGGTGGTGGCTTCGCAACAGGGCATGGGCCCGCGCCAGGTCGGAAACCTGCACGGGCGCGGGCTCGGGCACGCGTGGCGCGCCTTCCCAGGCCAGCCACAGTGCGGCGGCGGCCAGCAACAACAAGGCCAGCGGCGTGAGCAGCAGCCAAAGAATCCAGCGTTTCATGCTGCCAGTCTGCCACCGCTGCGCCACCGCCATGGCCGGATAAGCCGGTGCCTTTGTGTGGCCAGCGCTGTCGCGGCCTTGATTGACAGGGCCGCCCATGGCCAGCAGCATGCGCCCACGATGAAACTGCTGCGGCACTGGCAAGCCCTCGGCCAGAGCGCCGCCCAAGGTTTCGCGCAACGCGCGTCCGCATGGAGCCCGACCACCCGCGGTCTGCTCTGGGCGGCGGGGGCGGGCTTCACCTTCTCGATGCTCAATGCGCTGATGCGCGCGCTGACTCTGCATCTTGACCCGTTCCAGGCCCAGTTCCTGCGCTATCTGTTCGGCCTGCTGGTGCTGTTGCCGCTGGTCGCCCACCAGGGCTGGCAACGCTGCTGGCCACGGCAGCTCGGGGCCCAGTTCACCCGCGGGGCGGTGCATGCGCTGGGCCTGTGCCTGTGGTTTGTCGCGCTGCCGAAGATTCCGCTGGCCGACATGACCGCGATCGGCTTCACCGGACCCATCTTCATCATGATCGGCGCCTGGCTGTTCCTGAAGGAGCCCATGCGCTGGGCCCGCTGGCTGGCCTGCGGCCTCGGTTTTGTGGGCGTGCTGATCGTTGTCGGGCCGCGTCTGTCGGCCAGCGGCGGCGGCTACCACCTGCTGATGCTGGCCTCGGCGCCGGTGTTCGCGGCCTCGTTCCTGCTGACCAAGGCGCTGACCCGGCATGACTCGCCCACTGTCATCGTGGTCTGGCAGTCGGTGTCGGTGTCGCTGTTCAGCCTGCCCCTGGCCCTGCTGAACTGGCAGTGGCTCACCACTTGGCAGTGGGCCGCCTTTGCGCTGTGCGGGCTGTTGGGCAGCGCCGGGCACTACTGCCTGACGCGGTCCTACCTGGCGGCCGAGATCTCGGCCACGCAGTCGGCCAAGTTTCTCGACCTGATGTGGTCGGCGCTGATGGGCTGGCTGCTGTTTGCCGACGTGCCCAGCCAGTCGACGCTGGCCGGCGGCATGCTGATCTGCGCCGCCACGCTGTGGGTGGCGCGCCATGAGGCGCTGAGCAACCGGCAGGCAGCGCTGGTCGCCCGAGGGCCCCGCGCCGGGCCTGGCCAGCCGGGCTGATCAAGGCGCCGGGTGCAGCGCAGCCCGATGTGAAGACTGGCCAGGACTGGCCGCGAAAAGACACTGCCGACGATGACCACCTTGCTCACCACCGACCTGTTTCCAGGCTTCACCCGCCAAGACATCAGCACCGCGCCGGACGTGACGATCCGCGTGCGGGTGGGTGGCCAAGGCAGGCCGCTGTTGTTGTTGCATGGCCACCCCCAGACCAGCGCGCTGTGGCACAAGGTGGCGCCGGCGCTGGCCGCGCAGTTCACGCTGGTGCTGGCCGATCTGCGAGGCTATGGCGATTCCAGCAAGCCCGAGGGCGGTGTTGACCACGGCCAATACGCCAAGAGGGTGATGGCTCAGGACATGGTCACGCTGATGCAGGCGCTGGGCCATGTCCGTTTTGACCTGCTGGCCCATGACCGGGGTGCCCGCGTGGCGCACCGCCTGGCGATGGACCATGGCGCCGCCGTGCGTCGCCTGGTGCTGCTGGACATTGCGCCCACGCTGGCGATGTACGAGCAGACCAGCGAGGCCTTTGCCCGCGCCTACTGGCACTGGTTCTTGCTGATCCAGCCCGCGCCGCTGCCCGAACGTTTGATCGAAGCCGACCCCGCCGCCTATGTGCTGGAGGTGATGGGCCGACGCAGTGCCGGGCTGGCACCGTTCGATCCGCGAGCACTGGCCGAGTACCAGCGTGCGCTGGCCCTGCCAGGGGCCGCACGGGGCTTGTGCGAGGACTACCGCGCCGCCGCCGGCATCGACCTGGTGCATGACCGCGACGAC
>JANOWE010000260.1:0-15509 GCA_031417735.1 Betaproteobacteria bacterium | reverse complement strand
GGTCCGGTTGTACAGGGCAATCGCCAGCAGCGTGGCCGCACCCACGCCCAGACCCAGGCCGCGCAGCGCGCGCCAGAACCAGCCCAGCGCCACCAGCGCCGGAGCGGTGCCGAGCAGGATGGCTTTCTCGTAGCCGTCCATCGCACCGTGGTAGCGGCTGAATGCGTAGCCTGTGCCCAGCAGCACGGTCAGCGCAAACAGCCAGTCGCTGAGGCTGCGCCGCGCCAATCGGCCGGATGGGCCGGGCCGGCCCAGCGGGATGGTCTTGATCAGGGTGGTGGTGTTCACATTGCTGCCTTGGTAGGGTCTGGGCGGCCCAGCAGGGCGGCCGTCAACTGCTCGAATTCGGTGTCGGTGTCCAGTGTGCGCCGGGTGGTGGACAGCGCCGTCTGCAGGCGGGTGCCGCCTTGGCCGTCGGGTTGGAGCCAGATCCACAGCCGACGTTCCCGGATGTAGAGCATGGCGAACACGCCGACGATCAACAGCACCGCGCCCAGGTAGACCAGGTTCTTGCCCGGCGCGCGGGCGACCTGGAACACGCTGGCCTGGACCTGCTTGAAATCGGCCAGTTGCAGCAGCACCGGCGCAGGGTAGAAGGCGGCGTCCGACAGCGCCAGCACGGCCTGGGTCATGAAGCGCTGGGTGGCGTCGCTGCCCTGCATCGCCGCCAGGCCGGCGTTGGCCCGGCTCAGCTTGGCCAGCTCGAACAAGCAGCCGTTGACGACGCGCAGCAGCACATCGGAAATGCGCTGGCGTTCGGCCTCGGGCACGCTTTGCTCGATGAACTGGGCCAGCATCGGCAGGCCTCCCAGAACAGGCGCGGTGGCGGTGCCGCCGTCATCGGCCTTGGCGTCAGGCACCCGTTCAGCGCCGGCAAACAAGGCCAGGGCGCGCTGGGCGGTCAGGCGCAGTTGTTCGGCCATCTGCGGCTTGTCGGCCGGTGTGGATTGGGCGACATAGCGCCGAACGGCCTCGTCGCGCATCGCCGGGTCGCGCAGCGCGGCATGCAGCCGCCACCAGCCGTCGATGCTGTCCTGCTCGTCGGCCGGAATGCGCAGATAGCGGTAGGCCTGGGCCGGGCTGTCGCGCACGCCGGCCAAAAATACTCGCAGGCCGTCGAGTTCGACCGGCAGCATGTAGTTGTTGTACTCGCGCGCCTGGCCACTGGCGTCGCGCAGTTTGTAGCTCACCGACGGGCCGATGTTGTGCAGCGACTTGCCCTTGTCGCCCTTGGCGCCCGAGCCCAGGTGCTTTTGCAGCGAGCTGGCCAGGTCGACCTTGCGCACGTCGGTGGCGCTGTCGCCGCCCTCTGCAGGGCCATTGGCGCCGAGATTCTCGACGTTGATCACCCGCAGGCCGGCAAACTCGAGCGTCAGCTTCTTCGCCGGGTCGGTGTCCGAGCCGACCAGGGTGGTGGCGCCACCCACCGTGCCCTTGACTTCAAACGGTGTGAGGCCACCGGCCATCGGCAGGCCGCGCAGCGTCAGCGCACTGCCGCCATCGTCGAAGCTGCTCTGGTAGATGGCCACACCGCGGTGAAACGCCGGCTCGTTGACCTTGACCGTGGCCGGCAGGACCTGGCCGGTCTCGCGGTCATGGATCAGGATCTCGCTGGCAAACAGCTTGGGCATGCCGGTGTCGTAGTAGTCGACGATGAACTTCTTCAGCTCGATGTCGAAGGGCAGTTCCTGCAGCACCACGCCGTCTTCCATGTTCAGCACCGCCACGCCGGCGCGCGCGCCTTCGGGCACCAGCAGGTTGCCGCGGAAGGTGGGGTTGCTGGCCGACAAGCGGTGCTCGGGCTTGACGTCGGCGATCATGCCGCCGCCAGCAAAGGCGCTCTTGCCGAGCCAGGCCATCTGCGCGCGCACCACCAGATCGCCGTCGAACAGCCCGCCCAGGCAGATCAGCACGATAGCCGAATGGGCGCACAGATAGCCCAGCTTGTTGGCCTGGCCGCGACGTGCCGCCACCATGGTGCCGTGCGGGCGGATCTGGGCCTTGGCCTTCCAGCCTTGGTGGGTCAGCAGCTGGTTGACATGGGCCAGGCTGGCCTCGGGCGAACTGGCCAACACGCCGCTGGCCTTGTGGTGGAAGGACTGCAGCGCCTGCTCGCGCAGGTTTTCCTTGCTGTTGCGCAGGTCGGCCAGGATCTTGGGTGTGTTGCGTGCGATGCACAGGCTGGTGGACGTGACCAGAAAGGCCAGGATCAGCAGAAACCACCAGGCGCTGTACACCGTGTACAGGCCGACATGGCCGAAAACCTCGGCCCAGAACGGGCCGAACTGGTTGACGTAGTTGTTGTAGGGCTCATGCTGCTTGACCACCGTGCCCACGACCGAGGCGATGCAGATCAGCGTCAGCAGCGAGATCGAAAAGCGCATCGAGCCCAGCAGCTCGGCCGCGTCGGACAATGCACCACGCCAGCCGCTGGCGGGCTGCGGGCGGCCGGCTGGGGCCGGGCCGGGCAGGTCGATCGGTGCGGTAGACATGGTGCAAATTATCTCGTGTCAGTGTGCTGCAAGTGCATAGGGCCGGTCAAAGACCGGCCCTTTGTCTTGAGCGATGTCAATGCGCCGTGTCAGCGCAGCGCTTGGTTGGTCTCAGCGCAGGCCGGCGGCGTAATCGGCCACGGCCTTGATTTCCTTGTCGCTCAGGCGCGCGGCGATGGTCATCATCATCGGGCCATTGGCGCGGGCGCCCGATCGGAAAGCCGTCAGCTGGGCCTCGACATAGTCGGCATGCTGGCCGGCCAGGCGCGGGTACTGGGCCGGGATACCGGCGCCAGACGGGCTGTGGCATCCGGCGCAGGCCGGCACCTGCTTGGCAGGAATGCCGCCTCGGTAGATCTTTTCGCCCAGGCTGACCAGTTCCTTGTTCTTGGCAAAGCCAGGCTTGGCCTGCTTGCTGCCGTAGAACGCGGCCAGGTTGCGCATGTCGTCGTCGGTCAGGCTCGCGACCATGCCCGACATCACGGCGTTCTTGCGCTTGCCGCTCTTGAACTCGTGCAGCTGCTTGCTCAGGTAGTAGGCGTGCTGCCCTTGCAGGATGGGGTTGGCCGGGCTGCCGCGTGAGCCGTCTGCGCTGTGGCAGGCCACGCACATCTGGGTCGCCTTTTCCTGGCCCTTGGCCAGATCAGCCTTGGCCGGCGCAGCGGCGGCCTCTGAGGCCAGCGCCGGGCCGGCGGTCAGAGCGGCGAGCACCAGAGTGGTGGCGCTGATGGACAGGACAAAACGGGGCATGGCAAACAGCGACTTCATGTCGTGGAACCTCGGGAGGGGCGGCTTGCCCGGCGAACAATGCCGGGCCGGGGCCCTTGGTTTTGGGAAGATCGGTCGGCCGGTGATGCGGGGCAGGCGGTGCATGTGTGGCTGCTAAAACAACTCATGCGACGGGCCCGGCTTCAGGCTAAACCCGCAGATTTTACAATGCTCCATGAACACCACCGCCAACAACCGTGACAACCGTGGCGCGGGCGCCAAGCCGACGGTCAATCCTGCCGAGCGCGCAGCCCTGGCCTGGACCCAGGGCGCGAGGTTTTTGACCACCGCCAGCAAGCTTGACCAGTTGCCCCCGCCCAGCCTGCCCGAAATCGCCTTTGTCGGCCGCAGCAACGCCGGCAAGTCCACCGCCATCAACACCCTGGCCCAACATCGCCGGCTGGCGTTTGCATCCAAACGGCCTGGGCGAACACAGCACATCAACCTGTTCGACATGGGCCCGCCCGACGCGCCCGACGCCCGCCTGGCCGACCTGCCGGGCTATGGTTATGCGGCCGTGGCCAAGGACGCCAAGCGGCGCTGGCAGCAGGTGATGGCCGACTACCTGGCCCACCGCCATGCGCTGGCTGGCATCGTGATGATGGTCGACAGCCGCCATGGCTTCACCCCGCTTGACCTGCAACTGCTGGATTTTGTGGCGCCTCGGGTCACCATGGGCGAGGTCAAGCTGCTGGTGCTGCTGACCAAGGTCGACAAGCTCAGCCGCAACGAGGCCGCCAAGGCCATGCTGGCGGCCCAGAAGGGCCTGGTGCGGCTGGCCAGCGAGCATGCCGACATCGGCGTGCTGCTGTTCTCGGCCCTGTCACGCCAGGGCCTGGGCGACGCGGCCATGGCGCTGCGCGCCTGGGTGCCTGCGATCGACGAGCCCGCGCCGGCGCCGCTGGTCTGAACGGCCGCGGGCGGGGCTGTCGCCCACTTGACGCAGCCAAGGGCGGGCCACGACCACACTGCGGCCATGACCAGCATCCGATGTTTTGACCAGGCCTTGCCGCATGGCATCACGCTGTCCTGCCGCACGGCCGGCGCGCCCGACGCGCCGCAGCGGGTGATGCTGCTGCATGGCTTTCCCGAGGCGGCCTTTGTCTGGGACGAGCTGATGGCTGCGCTGGCACCGCAGGCCTGGTGCATTGCGCCCAATCTGCGCGGTTACGAACGGTCCAGCGCACCGCCCGCGCTGGCCGACTACCGTGCCAAGCACCTGGTGGCCGACATCGCCGCCCTGATAGCCGCCACCGGCGGCCCGCTGGACCTGCTGGTGGCACATGACTGGGGCGGTGGCCTGGCCTGGAACCTGGCCGCACTGTCGCCGCAGCGGATGCGCCGGCTGGTGATCATCAACTCACCCCACCCGGGCGCCTTCCGGCGCGAGTTGCTGCACAGCGCCGAGCAGCAGGCCGCCAGCGCCTACATGCTGGAACTGGTGCGGCCGGGTGCCGCTGCCAGCCTGGCCGCCAACGACTACGCCGACCTGTTTGCCAAGCTGACCCGCTTTGGCAACACCGACTGGATGACGCCGGCCCGGCGCGAGCAGTACCGCCAGGTCTGGGCCCGGGGCCTGGAACCGGCGCTGAACTATTACCGCGCGTCGCCGCTGCGCCCGCCCACCGGGCCAGGCGACCATGCGCTGCAAGACCTGGTGCTGCCCGAGTCGGTGCTGCGCGTGACGGTGCCCACCACCGTGCTGTGGGGCGAGCATGACCATGCGCTGAGGCCCGGTTTGCTCGACGGGCTGTCGCAGTGGGTGCCCGACTTGAGCGTGCACCGCCATCCGGACGCCAGCCACTGGATCGTGCATGAGCAGCATGACTGGGTGCTGGCGCACCTGCAGGCGCAGCTGCAGGCACTGCGGCAACCACCAGGCTGATCGGCCAGCCCCGCCGGCCAGGCGCTGGGCGTCATGCCCGGCAAGGTCGGGGTCGAAGGCCTGGCCGGGGCGGTTTCCAAGCATCGCCGACAGGCCATGCCGCTGGCGTAGAGGCCAGCCACGATGGCGCCCGTCGAAGGGCCGGCGATCACGTCGATCGGCACCTGCAACTCTTCCAGCGCCTTGAGCACGCCCCCATCCGCCGGGCCTCGCGCGCCGCCGCCAGACAGCACGAGCCCGATGGGCGGCCGGGCCGGTGTGGCGCCGGTCTGCACAGACGGTGGGATCAGCCGACCACGCCCGGATCCTGAACCGCTGCCTGGCCGAAGCTGCCGGATGACCCGGTGAGCAGGCCCAGCGCCAGGCACAGGGTGCGCGCCAGCGCAGCCATCGGGGCCGGGTGCGGGTTGTGGTTGGAGGCGCGTGTCAGCCTGGCGTCGCCCACACGCCTATTGCCGACGCAACACTTCGGCCGCGGCACGGCGTACCAGGGAGCGCACCCGCATCGGCCGAGCCAGCCCGGCCTGCTGCAGCCGCTGCACGGCGTCGGACCGCAGCGCCCAATGGCGGTGGGTGGCCGGCTCATGCAGCAGCCACAGGCTTTGCTGGCCGTCTTGCCACAGCAGTTGCAGCAGTCGCCAGTCACCTTTCAGGTAGATGCGAAAATGGTCACCCGGCTGCTGCTTGCCGGCCATCGCCAGCGGGTCGGTCGGGGTGGCGGCTTGGGGCGCGGCGGCGGTGTCCAGCAGTTCGGCCGGCACGGTGTCCAGCGAGGCCAGGTCCAGCGGCATGGCCGAGGTGCTGAGCCGGGCCTGCGAGTCAAGGCTGTGCTGCAGGCGGTCGATCTCGGGCTGGGCCGCACTGACCAGCCGCGTCGTGGCGTGGCGGTGGTGCGAGGCCAGCCAGTCGATGGCCCAAGCGAAGCGGCTGCCGTCGCGCGTCTGGCCATTGGCCACCTGATCGACCAGGTTGCGCACCAGGCCCAGCAGGCGGTAACGGCTGGCCAGCGGGCAGACCGACAACTGGTAGCTCATCAGGTCCATGAACCGCCACACCGCGTGGTCGTAGGACGTCAGCACCTCGGTGTCATGCAGGGCCACCCGCAGCACGCTGGGCTGCAGGCGCTGCAGCAGGGCCACCACGTCGGGTGGCAGGCCCCGCGTGTTCTGGATCGCGTCAAACAGGCGCGACAGCAGCTCGATCGACTGCGCGTCGGGCAGGGCCGCACTGGTATCGGTTGGCGCCCGGACGGCAGGTATTGCCTGCGTCGGGGCGGCACCTGCCAATGCCACGGTGTTCAGGCCGGGCAGGTTGGAGGCCAGCGTGGTGAGCTGATCGGGCGGCAGGTGACGCGACACATCGTGGCCCCAGGCCGTGGTGCCTGGCACGATGATGGTGCGAAACGCCGCCGGCTCCACGCCCTGGCCATGCAGTCGGGCGATGGCGCCGGCATAGGCCTTGCGCTGTGCCTCGGCCAGGGGCGCACAGGCATCGTGCATCAGCGTGGCCAGCGCCCCGCGTGGCAGCGGCAGCGTGGCCACGGCCTCCCACAGCGCCCGCACCACCAACTCGGGCTTGAACGGGTTGGTGTCGCGTGAGACATTGGCGTCACCGACCAGGGCCGAGGTGTAGCTCTGCAGTTCGCGCAGTTCTGCCTCTGCGGCCGCACGCAGCGTCGACACGCAGCGCGCCAGTTCGATGTCTGCGCTGACGTCGTCGTCCTCGATCAGCGACAGCTCGGCACGCCGCGCCAGAGCCGGTGCGCTGCGCTGCTCCGGGCGACTGCCCGGCACAGAGCCTGACGGGGCCGACGCCAATTCGGCTTGACAGGCCCGGCGCAGGCCGCCCACCACTTCGCCGACCAGGCGCATGCGGTGGTGCTGCAGCATGCGGTCGGTCGGCGTATCGGCGCGACGGCGGCGCTCGGACAGCACGGCGTCGACCACCGCGTCGAACACCATCGGCGCGCGCAGCAATTCGTCGTCGATGAAATCGGACAGCGTGGGCAAAGAGGCCATGGGGCAGGATTATCACGCCCGTGCCGTGCCGGGTCTGCGGCCTGAGGTCCGTTGTCCGGCAGGGCCGGGCACGCCGGCGGCACATGAAAAAGGCCACCCGAAGGTGGCCCTGTGTTGACAGCAAGCATGGCCGCAGTGTTCGCTGCCATCCTTGCGGCAAAGCGGCAAAGCGGCAAGCCGCGCCCTCGGACTTACATGTCCATGCCGCCCATGCCGCCCATACCACCCATGCCGCCCATGCCACTGCCGCCGGCGCCGGCTTCATCCTTGGGCGACTCGGCCACCATGCACTCGGTGGTGAGCATCAGGCTGGCCACCGAAGCGGCGTTCTGCAGCGCGGTGCGGGTCACCTTGGTCGGGTCCAGGATGCCCATCTCGATCATGTCGCCATAGGTGCCGTTCTGGGCGTTGTAGCCGTAGTTGCCAGTGCCTTCCATGACCTTGTTGATCACCACGCTCGGCTCGTCGCCGGCATTGGCGACGATCTCGCGCAGCGGCTGCTCAACCGCGCGCAACACGATCTTGATGCCGGCTTCCTGGTCGCTGTTGTCGCCCTTGATGGCGCCGGCCGATTGGCGAGCACGCAGCAGCGCCACGCCGCCGCCAGCCACGATGCCTTCTTCAACGGCGGCACGGGTGGCGTGCAGCGCGTCTTCGACACGGGCTTTCTTTTCCTTCATCTCGACTTCGGTGGCGGCGCCGACCTTGATCAGTGCCACACCGCCGGCCAGCTTGGCCACGCGCTCTTGCAGCTTCTCGCGGTCGTAGTCGCTGGTGGCTTCTTCGATCTGCACGCGAATTTGCTTGACCCGCGCTTCGATGTCGCCCGCAGCGCCGCTGCCGTCGATAAGGGTGGTGTTTTCCTTGCCCACTTCAACGCGCTTGGCCTGGCCCAGGTCAGCCAGCGTGACCTTTTCCAGCGTCAGGCCGACTTCTTCGGCGATGACCTTGCCGCCAGTCAGGATGGCGATGTCTTCGAGCATGGCCTTGCGGCGGTCGCCGAAGCCAGGCGCCTTGACAGCCACCACCTTCAGGATGCCGCGGATGGTGTTGACGACCAGGGTCGCCAGCGCTTCGCCTTCAACTTCTTCGGCGATGATCAGCAGCGGACGGCCGGCCTTGGCCACCTGCTCCAGCGTGGGCAGCAGGTCACGGATGTTGCTGATCTTCTTGTCGAAGAGCAGCACAAACGGGTTCTCGAGGATCGCCGACTGCTTCTCGGGATTGTTGATGAAGTAGGGAGACAGGTAGCCGCGGTCGAACTGCATGCCTTCGACCACTTCCAGCTCGCTGTTCAGGCTCTTGCCGTCTTCAACGGTGATGACGCCTTCCTTGCCGACCTTGTCCATCGCCTCGGCGATGATGCGGCCCACTTCTTCGTCGCTGTTGGCCGAAATGGTGCCGACCTGGGCGATTTCCTTGCTGGTGGTGGTGGCCTTGGACTGCAGCTTGAGCTGCTCGACCAGGGCGATGACGGCCTTGTCGATGCCGCGCTTGAGGTCCATCGGGTTCATGCCGGCGGCAACGAACTTCATGCCTTCGCGCACGATCGACTGGGCCAGCACGGTGGCGGTGGTGGTGCCGTCACCGGCGATGTCGCTGGTCTTGGAAGCCACTTCCTTGACCATCTGCGCACCCATGTTCTGCAGCTTGTCCTTGAGCTCGATTTCCTTGGCCACGGACACACCGTCCTTGGTCACGGTGGGCGCGCCGAACGAGCGTTCGAGCACGACGTTGCGGCCCTTGGGGCCCAGAGTGACCTTGACCGCGTTGGCCAGGATGTTCACGCCTTCAACCATGCGGTGACGGGCGTCAGCGCCAAAAATGACGTCTTTTGCTGCCATGTGTATTTCTCCGAATTCAGGAATGGGGTTTGAAGCCCTCTTCACCGCACTGCTTGGCGGGAAAGAAGGCGAGCGAGGGGTCGTCAGGCCAGGCGGACGGAGCGCAGGAACCGCAGCGTAGCAACGCTAGGTGAGGATTCCGAGCACCGCCCAACGACGCATGACGGCGCCGCAGCCGACTTATTTCTCGACAACCGCGAAGAGGTCTTCCTCGCGCATGACCATCAGCTCATCGCCATCGACCTTGACGGCCTGGCCCGAGTACTTGCCGAACAACACGCGGTCACCGACCTTGCAGTTCAGGGCAATGAAGTCGCCCTTGTCGTTGCGCTTGCCGGGGCCCACAGCCAGCACTTCGCCCTGGTCGGGCTTTTCGGCGGCATTGTCGGGAATCACGATGCCAGAGGCGGTCTTGGTTTCTTGCTCAAGGCGCTTGACGATCACGCGATCGTGCAACGGACGAAGTTTCATCGTATCTCCTGGTGTAAAGGGGTTTGGTGCTGGCTGGCCGGTGGTGCGCGTCGGCCGCGCCGCCCAGTCTGGCCATCCGAACCGCCAAAGACCGTGATCCCGGCGGTTGTTAGCACTCGTTGTGATTGAGTGCTAGCAAAAGGATTATAGGGACGTGGCCCAGGCTTTCAAGGGGCAGGCGGTCAAAACTTCCAGCGGCTGGCGCCGGCGGACCTGTCAGTCGGGGTCCTGCGCGCCGGTGCCCGGCGCGGCGGGAGGTGCGGCCACGCGGTAGCGCTCCTGGGCCCAGGCGCCCAGGTCCAGGCTGCGGCAGCGCTCGCTGCAGAAGGGCCGCCAGCGGTTGGCGGCCGAGTAGGGCGCCGCCTGGCCGCAGCCGGGGCAGGGCACCAGGCGCGAGGGCAGGTTGGTGGATTTGGCGATGGGGTCGCTCATGGTCGACGGCAAGGGCTGGGCGGCAATGGCCAAGGTCAGTGGCACAACATGAGCTCGAATGCCGCATCCTGGTTGGCAGGGCGCAGCCGGCCGTCGGGCTCGGCGCTCATCAGGCGCACCGACACCATCAGCCGGTGGCCGCTGATTTCGGGCACGAGGCCGTTGTCGGCGGCAATGCGCAAGCGCGCCAGACTGTAGCTGCGGCCCGACGGCAGGCTTTGCTGGAACTGGCCGCCCTTGCTGACCACCTTGCTCGCCACGCCCGATTCGCGCACCAGTTGCAGCAGCAACTGCACGGCCTGCGCCGTGGGTGCCAGGCTGTTGGTCCAGCCCGTCAGGTCGGCACGGCGCCGTGCCGCGCCATGTTGTTGCCAGGCGTAGTAGGCAGGCAGATCAAATTCGCAGGTGCCACCCGGGATGCTGATGCGGCTGCGCACGCTGGTCAGCCAGTCGTTGGCGGCCAGGGCCACGCCGGCCTTGCCTTGCTGCTGGCTGAGCTGTTCCAGCGCGCTGTCAAAGCGGGCCAGCATCTCATCCAGGGCCTGCAGCGCGACCTGGCTGTTGCCTCGGTAGGTCTGGAGCTGGCTGCGGTGGCGGTCAAGCTCACGCAGCAGTTCGTTCTTGAGGTCGGCGCGCGCGGCGACGTCGACGATCTCGAACAGGGTGACCAGGGCGAAATGGTGGTCGACCACCGTTTCGCGGGGCAGCAACTGGCCCAGCCTGTCGAACAGGTGTTCCAGGCGGAGCATGGTGCGCATGCTCTCGTTGAACGGAAACTCGTACAGGACCAAAAGGCATTCCTTGGCGGCCGGCTGGCCAGGCGGTGGCAAAGCTGCTGCCTGATTGTTCCACAGCGCCCGTGCCGGCCAGCAGCCATGCCGGTCCCGATCAGGCCGGGCCTGGGCGGGTGACTATGGGCACCAGGCGGCCCACAGCGCGTCGACCTCGGCCTGCAGGTCGGCCAGGCTCAGGCCGTCGTTGAGGATCACCGCATCGGCGATGGCGCGCCTGGCCTCGCGGCCGAGTTGCTGGGCCATCACGGACTGGACTTGCTTCTGCGTCCAGCCCGAGCGCGCCATGACCCGTGAGACCTGCGTGGTGGCGCTGCAGTCGAGCACCAGGATGCGGTCGCAGCGTGCCCGGAAGGGGCTGCTGGCGTTGAGCAGGGGCACGTCGAACAACAACAAGCGGTGGCCCTTGTGCCGCGCCGCATCAGCCTGGGCCAGCGCCTGCTGGCCGATCATCGGGTGCAGGATGGCTTCCAGCCGCCGGCGGGCAGCGGGGTCGTGGAAGACAAGCTGGCGCATGCGTGCGCGGTCGAGCGCACCTTGGTCGTCGACCACGTCCGCGCCAAAAGCCTCGCTCAAGATGGGCATGGCGGCGCCGCCAGGGGCAGTCAGGCCATGCGCCAGGGCATCGGTATCGATCAGCGCGGCGCCCAGTGCCACCCAGCGAGCCGCCACCGTGCTCTTGCCGCTGCCGATGCCGCCCGTCAGCCCGACCTGCAGGGCCTGGCCCGTCAACATGGTCTTGGGCCGTGGGCCGCGAGGCTCACAGCCCTGGCCACATGGCGCTGAGCCTGGCGCCAAAAAACAGCGCAACCAGACCGCCGCCGGCCAGGTAGGGGCCGAAGGGGATCGGCACCTCGCGCTGATGGCCCCGCACGGCGATCAGGTAGATGCCCACCGCCGCCCCTACTGCCGAGGCCAGCAGGATGATGGACGGCAGCGCCTGCCAGCCGAACAGCGCGCCCAGACCGGCGAGCATTTTGAAATCGCCCTCGGCCATGCCCTGCACGCCGCGCAACAGCCGATAGGCGCTGGCCACCAGCCACAGCGACAGATAGCCGAACAGCGCACCCAGCGCCGCGTCGTGCAGGCTCAGCGGTGTCCAGTGCAACCATGCGGCAACCAGGCCCAGGCCGACCAGCGGCACGGTCAGGTTGTCGGGCAAAAGCGTGGTGTCCAGGTCGATGAAGGCGCCGGCCAGCAGCAGCGACACCGCCAGGCAATACACCGCAGTGGCCGCCGTCGGCCCGCTGCGCCAGGCCAGCGCGGCGAACAAGAACCCGGTGAGCAGTTCCACCAGCGGGTAGCGCGCAGAGACCGGATTGCCGCAGGACGCACATTTGCCGCGCAGCAGCAGCCAGCTCATCACCGGCACGTTTTCGCGCCAGCCCAGCTGCGTGCCGCAGGTGCCGCAGCGCGAGCGCGGCCTGGCCAGGTTCATGCGGGGCAGATCGGCCAGCTCGCCGGCCAGTCGCTCGCCATGTCGCGCCAGTTCGGCGGTGCGCAAGGTGGTGGCGCCGAGCACGCGTCCCATCGCGCCGCCGTCCTGCAGGTAGGCGGCGGCATCGCCCAGCCATTCCCGCTCGATCATCAAGGGCAGGCGGTAGACCACCACGTTGAGGAAGCTGCCGATCACCAGGCCCAGCACAAACAGGGCTGCCGCCAGCAGCATGAGATCTTGTGTTGCCATCAGAACGGCGTCATACCACCGCACCGATCTTGAAGATCGGCAGGTACATGGCGACGACGATGCCGCCGATGATGGTGCCCAGCACCACGATGATGATGGGCTCCATCAGGCTGGACAGGCCCTTGACCATCTCGTCGACCTCGTCCTCGTAGAACTCGGCTGCTTTGCCCAGCATGTGGTCGAGCGAGCCCGACTCTTCACCGATCGAGGCCATCTGGATGACCATGGTAGGGAACACCCCGGTGCCCTGCATCGAGGTAGTCAACGCGCTGCCGGTCGACACATCGCGCTGGATCTTGGCCGTGGCTTCGGCGTAGACCGCATTGCCAGAGGCGCCGCCCACCGAGTCCAGCGCCTCGACCAGCGGCACGCCGGCGGCAAACATCGTCGACAGGGTGCGCGTCCAGCGCGCAATGACCGACTTGTTGATCAGGTCGCCGAACACCGGCAACCTGAGCAGCAGCCGGTCCATCACCATCTGCATCTTTTCTGACCGCTTCCAGGTCTGAAAGAACACATAGCCGCCGCCGCCCAGCAGGCCGAAGATGATCACCCAGTAGGCGACGAAGAACTCCGACATCGCGATGACCATCAGGGTGGGCGCGGGCAGGTCGGCACCGAAGGACGCGAACACCTCCTTGAAGGTGGGGATCACCTTGATCATGATCACCACCAGCACGATGAAGGCCACCACCAGCACCGCCACCGGATACATCAGTGCCGACTTGATCTTGCTCTTCAGCGCCAGGGTTTTTTCTTCGTAGATCGCCAGCCGGTCGAGGATCTGCTCCAGGATACCGGCGGCCTCGCCGGCCTCGACCAAGTTGCAGTACAGCGCATTGAACTGCATCGGGTGCTTGCGAAACGCCACCGACAGGCTGGTGCCGGTCTCGACATCGGTGCGGATGTCGGTCAGCAGCTTGGTCATGCGCGGATTCGTGCTGCCGCGGGCCACGATGTCGAAGGCTTGCAGCAGGGGCACCCCAGCCTTCATCATCGTCGCCAGCTGGCGCGTGAAAATGGCAACGTCTTTCTGCTTGATCGACGAGCCGCCGCGCATGCGGCGCTTCTTGACCTTGGTGACCAGCACGCCCTGGCGGCGCAGCGTGGCGCTGACAGCGGCCGCGCCGCCCGAGCGCAGTTCACCCCGGACCAGCTTGCCGTTCTTGTCCTTGCCTTCCCATTCGAAGACGAAATCTCGAATGTCCCGTGCGGCTACCGCGGTGGCCATAAAGTCTCCAAGGAATGTCTTGCGTTGAGGGGAGCGAGGCCGTCGCGCGTCACTCGTTCGTCACGGTGATGATTTCCTCGAGCGTCGTGACGCCCGCCCGAACCTTGGCCAGGCCGGCCTGGCGCAGGTCGCGCACGCCGTTCTTGTTGGCTTCCTGCTGAATGTCCAGAGCCGAGCCTTCGGCCAGGATGATGCGCTGCATGTTTTCGGTGATCGGCATGACTTGATAAATGCCAACGCGGCCCTTGTACCCGTTGCTGCAGGCGGCGCACCCGACCGCCTTGTAAGGTTTCCAGGAGGCGTCCAGGTCCGCGTCGGCGAAGCCCGCCTTCTTCAGGGCCTCGCGCGGGTACTCGACGGTGGTCTTGCAAGTCTCGCAGAGGCGGCGCGCAAGGCGTTGGGCGGTCACGAGCAGCACGCTCGAGGCGATGTTGAAGGGCGCCACGCCCATGTTCAGCAAGCGCGTCAGGGTGCCCGGCGCGTCGTTGGTGTGCAGGGTCGACAGCACCAGGTGACCGGTCTGCGCGGCCTTGATCGCGATGTCGGCGGTTTCCAGGTCACGGATTTCACCGACCATGATGATGTCCGGGTCTTGGCGAAGGAAGGCCTTCAGGGCCACCGAGAAGGTGGTGCCGGCCTTTTCGTTGACGTTGACCTGATTGACGCCGGGCAGGTTGATTTCCGCCGGGTCTTCGACGGTCGAGATGTTGACGCCCGGTTGGTTGAGGATGTTCAGGCAGGTGTAGAGCGACACCGTCTTGCCCGATCCGGTCGGGCCCGTCACCAGCACCATCCCATAGGGGCGCTGGATCGCGTTCATCAGGCGATCCTTCTCGATCTTCTCGTAGCCCAGCGCGTCGATGCCGAGCTTGGCCGACGACGGGTCGAGGATCCGGATCACGATCTTCTCGCCGAAGAGCGTCGGCAGGGTGCTGACCCGGAAGTCGATCGCCCGGTTGCCGAACTTCAGCTTCATCCGGCCATCTTGCGGGACCCGCTTTTCGGCGATGTCCATGCGGCTGATGACCTTGATGCGCGAAGCCAGCTTGTCCTTGATGGCGATCGGCGGCTGGGTGATCTCGCGCAACTCGCCGTCGACGCGAAAGCGCACGCGGTAGTGGTACTCGTAGGGTTCGAAGTGCAGGTCGGAGGCGCGTGCGTTGATCGCGTCGATCAACATCTTTTGCAGGAAGCGCACAACCGGGGCGTCTTCGACCTCCGACGCAACGTCGTTCGATTCCTGTTCCGAGGCTTCGTCGGTGACGTCGAAGTCAAAGTCGCCCACCGCCAGCGACTCGAGCACATCGCTGGCGCTCGAGCCGCTGTTGGCCAGCATCTTGGCGAGCTTGTCGTATTCCACGACCACCCACTCTGGCGAGAGCTGTGTGGCGAACTTGATGCGTTCTACGGCCTCCTGGTCAGTCGGGTCGGCACCACCGATGAACAGGCGATTGCCGCGCTTGCCCAGCACCACGACCTGGTACTGGTTCACGAGCTTGTTGTCGATGACGTTGCGCGGCAGGCGCTCCGCGTCGACGGCCGACAGGTCCAGTACCGGAAGGGCCAGCGCACCCGCAAGTGTGTGCGCCAGGTCTGCGGCCGAGACCGAGCCGGCAGCGATCAACGCCGAAACGAAGCTCGTCTTTCGCTCGGCTGCCGACTTGACCAGGGTCTCCGCGACGCGTGCACCCAGCTTGCCAGCATGCACGAGTACACGCGCAACGCCGGACAACGAGGAATGGGGAGCTTCAGCCAGCGTATCCACTTGGTCTGCGGTCACTCACGTGCGAATTGGCAGCGGATCATCGCTGATCGCTCCCACCCTGTAAATTGGACCGCACGCGCATGTCGGCAACAGTTCACGCATCGAACGAATCGTGGCTCGAGGGC
>JANOWE010000259.1:0-5870 GCA_031417735.1 Betaproteobacteria bacterium | reverse complement strand
GTGTTGACCAGGCTGGTGCCCAGCGCGGTGGTCAGGTTGATGCGCTGGACCTCGCCGCCGGACAGGGTGCGGCTCTGGCGGTCCAGCGTGAGGTAGCCCAGGCCGACGTCGCAGAGGTACTTCAGGCGCTTCTGCACCTCGTCCAGCAGCAGCTTCAAGGCCTCGTCGAGCAGTGTCGTCGGCAAGGACAGGCCGTCGAAGAAGCCACGCAGGCGGTGGATCGGCAGCAGCATCAGGTCGTGCAGGCTCAGGCCGGGCAGGGCTTCGAGTTGTTGCCGCGTCCACGGCAGGCCGACGGCCAGGTTGCGCAGGGCCGGTGCCATCACCGCGTCGGCATCGGCCTGGCTGCCCAGACGCCACAGCAGTGCCTCCTGCTTCAGTCGGGCGCCGCCACAGCTGCCGCAGGGGGTGTAGCTGCGGTACTTGGACAGCAGCACCCGGATGTGCATCTTGTAGGCCTTGCTCTCCAGGTAGCCGAAGAAGCGCTTCACGCCATACCACTGCTTGCTCCACACGCCGCCCCAGTTGGGCGTGCCCTCGATGACGAAGTCGCGCTGGGCCTGGGACAGCTGGCTCCAGGCCGTGTCGCGCGGAATGCCGGCCTCACCGGCGTACTTCAGCAAATCGTCCTGGCAGTCTTTCCAGGCCGGGGTCTGCAGCGGCTTGATGGCGCCATTGCGCAGGGTCCTGCGCTGGTCGGGGATGACCAGGCCGAAGTCCACGCCGATGACGCGGCCGAAGCCCCGGCAGGCCTCGCAGGCGCCGAATGCCGAGTTGAAGCTGAACAGCGCCGGCTGCGGGTCGGCATAGCGCAGGTTGCTGTCGGGGCAGTGCAGGCCGGTGGACCAGCGCCACAGCTCGGTCGGACGGTCCGCGTCTGTTGACGCATAGGCATTGATGCGACCGCTGCCGCGCTTGAGCGCGAGCTCGATGGCTTCGACCACGCGCACCTTGTCGGCCGAGGCCAGGCGCAGCCGGTCGGCCACGACCTGAAGGCGCTTGCGGCCGTCGACCACCTCTTCGGCCTGCACGCGGGTGAAGCCGCTGGCCGACAGCCATTGCTCGACTTCGGCCGGTGTCACCGACTCGGGAAGCTCCACCGGGAAGGTGATCACCACCCTCGGGTCACCGGCGGCAACAGCACGGGCCAGCAGGTCGGCGTAGATGGTCTCCGGCGTGTCGTGCCGCACCGGCAGCGCGGTGTCGCGGTCGAACAACTGGGCGGCACGGGCGAACAGCAGCTTCAGGTGGTCGTTCAACTCGGTCATCGTGCCCACCGTGCTGCGGCTGGTGCGCACCGGGTTGGTCTGGTCGATGGCGATCGCCGGCGGCACGCCGTCGACCCGGTCCACCGCCGGCCGGTCCATGCGGTCGAGAAACTGGCGGGCATAGGCCGAAAAGGTCTCGACATAGCGTCGCTGGCCTTCGGCATACAGCGTGTCGAAGACCAGGCTGCTCTTGCCCGAACCGCTGGGGCCGGTGACCACCGTCAGCTCACCGGTGCGGATGTCCAGGTCCAGGTTCTTCAGATTGTGCTGGCGCGCACCGCGGATGCGGATCAGGCCGGCCTGCCCGGGGCTGTCGCCGCTGAGCGGCGTGATCGGAGCGCTGGGAACAGGGAGTTTGCCGTTGGACATGGGGTGGTGTGCTGCACGTTTGGCCAGCGGCGGCTCGGGCGCCGCTGGCCGGGGCCAGGGCCACAGGGAAGGCCCGTGGCGCGAGGGCAAACGACCATTCTAGGCAGGGCCACAAGCCCTGGTGCGCGCCGGGGCGCCAGGTCGTCGCCAGACCGATTTGGCGCCATCGATGAAGTCAAGCAGGTCAGAGCCGCCACAATCGGTGCCATATTCTTGCCCTGCCCCTGCGTCGCACCTCTGTCCGCGTGGACATGCCACCGATCAAGATGAGCCCTCGGATGATCTGGAACACCTGGACCCCGCCGACCCGCGCCGTCTGGCCGCGTCTGGCCGGCCGGGTACTGCTGCTGCTGGCGCTGTGCAGCGCATGGGCCGCGCAGGCGCAATGGCTCATCGGCCAGACTGCCGGCCACACCGGCGCGGTGGCGGCCACGGTGAAAGAAGCCACGGCCGGCGCGCAGCTGTACTTCGACGCGGTGAACCAGCGCGGCGGCATCGCCGGCAAGCCGATCGAGCTGGTCTCGCTGGACGACAAGTTCGAACCCAAACTGGCGGCGCAGAATGCCCGCAAGCTGATCGACGACGGCGCGATAGCGCTGTTCCTGACCCGCGGCACGCCGCACAACGAGGCCATCCTGCCGCTGCTGGCCGAGGCCAAGGTGCCGCTGGTCGGGCCCAGCACCGGCGCCATGCTGCTGCACCAGCCGGTCAACCGCTGGGTCTTCAATGTACGTGCCACCTACCAGCGAGAGGCCGAGCGTCTGGTGCGCCATCTGATGCAGTTCGGCGTGCAACGCCTGGGCATCGTGCAGGTGGCCGACAGCTTTGGCGAAGACGCGGTGGTCGGTGCGTTGCGGGGACTGGACAAGGGCCGCACGCCGGCCGTGCATGCCACCTACGACCGCAGCAAGCCCGATTTCTCCGCCATCGTGCCCAAGCTGATGCAGGCCGATGTGCAGGCCGTGCTGTTCATCGGCTCGGGCACGGCGGTGGTCGACGGCATGAGGGGGCTGCGCGCGGCCGGCAGCCGGGCGCAGCTGCTGACCTTGTCCAACAACGCCTCGGCCGGCTTCGTCAAGGCCCTGGGCGCTGATGCACGTGGCGTCGTCGTCAGCCAGGTCTTGCCGCCGGAACGCTCGATGGCCTCCCCGCTGGTCAAGGAGGCGACCGACCTGGCCGCTGCCAGAGGCAGCACCGCCCCACCGATCACCCCGGCGCTGCTGGAAGGCTTTGCCAGTGCCAAGGTGCTGGTGGAAGGACTCAAGCGCGCGGTGGTGGCCGGCAAGATCAACGGCGCCAGCCTGCAGCGTGCGCTGGAAGGCCTGCAGCGCTTCGACATCGGTGGCCTCGAGGTCAGCTACAGCCCCAGCGACCACACCGGCCTGGACTACGCCGACCTGTCGATCATCGACGCCGAGGGCCGCTTTAAACGCTGATGGCCCGCTGGCCGGGTGTTAGAGTGCCCGCGCAAAGGGGGCGGGCCCAGCAGACAGCCTGATCACAAGGCGGCGGCCGCAAATGGACGTGCCATTGACCAACGCTGTCGACCCCGCCCTGAGCCTGCCGCGCTGCCAGCGCGCGCTGGCAGCCTCGCATGATGGATTCTGGGAATTCGGCCTGCGCACCGGCAGCCTGTGGTTCTCGCCCCATTTCTTCACCCTGCTGGGCCTGAGCAGCAGCATGTTGAAATCGGCGCGCCGCGTCCTGCAGCGGCGGCTTCACCCCGAAGACCGGCGCCGCTTTGTGCAGCGCTGCCGCGCGGCGGTGGCACAGCGCGACAGCCTTGACTACGAGCTTCGGTTTCTCGACGGGACCGGCCAGTGGCGCTGGTTGCGCGGCCAGGCCCGGGTCTGGACCGACGCCCAGGGCGACCCTCAGCAGCTGTGTGGCGCCGTCAGCGATGTGCAGCTGGAAAAACAGGCCCTGCTGGAGCTGCAGCACCACCGCCAGCGGCTGGAAGACCTGGTGCAGCAGCGCACTGCCGGCCTGGAAGCCGCCCTGGCCCTGGCCGAACAACGGCGCCAGGAGGCCGAAACCGCCAACGAGTCAAAGAGCCGTTTCCTGGCCCACATGAGCCACGAGATTCGCACGCCCTTGAACGGCGTGCTGGGCATGACCGAGCTGGCCCTGCGCAGCGCCCAGAGCCCCGACCAGCGTCGCTACCTGGACGCTGCCCACCAGTCCGGTCAGGCCTTGCTGCAGATGATCAGCGACGTGCTCGATCTCTCGCGCATCGAGGCCGGCCGGGTCGAACACCACCCGCGCCGCTTTGATCCCGCGCAGGCGCTGGCCCGCAACCTGCGCAGGCTGATGCCGCTGGCCAGGCAGCGACGGCTGCTGCTGCGCTACGACTGGACCGGGCCGTCGGTCGATGTGGTGGCCGACGACGGTTGCCTGGGCCAGATCATCACCAACCTGCTGGGCAATGCGATCAAGTTCACCCAGCATGGCCATGTCACCCTGCTCACCACAGCGCGCAGTTGTGACGCTGCGGGCCTCAATCTCGACCTGGCGCAGGCGAGCCACCTCGACCTGCTGATCAGCGTGCAGGACACCGGCCCGGGCATCGCCGCCGACCGACGGACCGAGGTCTTCAAGGCCTTTGTGCAAGGCGACCAGAGCCTGAGCCGCCACCATGGCGGTGCCGGCCTGGGCTTGGCCATCGCCCTGCACCTGGCCCAGGATCTCGGCGCCCGATTGAGTCTGGATTGCCCGGCCGAGGGCGGCTGCCACTTCAGCCTGGCCTTGCGCCTGCCGCTGGCGCCACGCGCCACTGAAGTGGCGGCTACTGCGCAAGCGGCGTCACCGGTGGGCCTGGCCTGGCTGGTCCATGACGACCATGCCGCCGGTGACTGGCTGGCGGCCCGCCTGCGGCGCCTGGGCTGGACCGCACAGGTGGTGCTGGGCGTGCCCACGGCGGCGGCCCTGGGCGGCCGGCTGGATGCCGCAGCGCCCGACCTGGTGCTCGTGGCCGAGCAATCGCTGGTCGGCGGCGTGGACCTGGGGCCGCTGCGCGCGTCCCTGCCGACCACCTGCGTGCGGCTACTGATCCGGCCCGACTGGCACGACCCGGCGTTGGAGGCCCGGGCCGCCGCGCTGGGCATCTTGCCGATGGTGACGCCGCTGACGCCAGCGCAGTTGGACTGCATCGCCGCCGACGACGACATCGTGGCCGAGGCCGAAGCCGGCCAACGCCACACCGAGCCGGCCTTGCGACGGGGTGCCGAAGTGCTGCTGGTCGAAGACAACCTGGTCAACCAGCTGGTTGGCCAGGAATTCCTGCAAGCGCTGGGCCTGCAGGTCAGGCTGGCCGAAGACGGCCCGGCGGCACTGGCGGCCTGCCTGCAGCAGCCGCCGGCCCTGGTGTTGATGGACCTGCAGATGCCCGGCATGGACGGGCTGGAGGCCACGCGCAGGCTGCGCAGCCTGCAACAGCGGGGCAGTTGGCCGGGTGCGCCGATCGTCGCGCTGACGGCCCATGCCAGCCCGGAAGACCGCAGCGCCTGCCGCGCCGCCGGCATGGACGGCGTGCTGACCAAACCACTGGCTCTGAACACGCTGCGCCACCAGCTGGCGCGTTGGCTGCCGGGCTGAGTGCCCGACTTTCCGGTGCCGCCTGCACAGCCCGACCTTCGATCAGGGGCTGAAGAAGCGCTCGATCAGCGCAAACTGGGCCGGCGTGTTCAGTGCCGGTGCATGGCCACAGTCGGGAACGGTCACCACCACCGCGCGCGGGCCCCGGTTGCGCATGGCCTCGGCCACCTCGGGCAGCAGCAGGTCGCTGGCCGCGCCACGCAACACCAGCACCGGCAGGCTCAGCGCGTCCCAGGCCGGCCACTGGTCATAGTCGTTGGGGTGGGTGCTGAACTGGCGCACCATGGCCGGGTCGTAGTGCGGCGTCACCCGGCCGTCGGCCAGGCGTCGCAGGCTCGATTCGGTGAGCTTGCGCCACTGCTCGTCGCTGAGCCAGCCATAGGGTTTGTAGATGCTGCGAAAATACGCTTCCAGCTCAGCAACCGTGACAAATGACGGCGGGCTGCCGGCATAACTGCGAATGCGGGCCACCGCCGGCGCGGCCAGTTCCGGCCCGATGTCATTGAGCACCAGTCGGCGGATGCGGCCCTGCAAGGCGCCGGCCGCCGCCCGCAGGCCAATGGCCCCGCCCATGCTGGTGCCCAGCCAATGGCAATGCGCGATGCCCAGTTGGTCCAGCAGGTCCAGCGCCTGGCGCTC
>JANOWE010000258.1:0-10881 GCA_031417735.1 Betaproteobacteria bacterium | reverse complement strand
AACCGCCACCCGCACCAACCTGGAAGCCGCCGACGAGATCGCGCGCCAGATGCGGCTGCGTGACCTGGGCGGCCTGATCGTGGTCGACTTCATCGACATGGAGGAGAGCAAGAACCGCCGCGAGGTGGAACAGCGCCTGCGCGACGCGATGCGCCAGGACCGCGCGCGGGTCCAGTTCTCGTCGATCAGCAAGTTCGGCCTGCTGGAGCTGTCGCGCCAGCGGCTGCGGCCGTCGTTGAGCGAAGGCAGCCACATCACCTGCCCGCGCTGCAACGGCACCGGCCACATCCGCGACACCGAGAGCTCGGCGCTGCAGATCCTGCGCATCATTCAGGAAGAAACGCTCAAGGACAACACGGCGGCCGTGCATGTGCAGGTGCCGGTTGAAGTGACCAGCTTCCTGCTCAACGAGAAGCGCACCGAAATCACCAAGATCGAACTCAAGCAGCGCTGCACCGTGCTGCTGGTGCCCAACAAGCACCTGGAGACGCCGAACTACAAGCTCGAGCGCCTGCGCCACGACGACCCGCGTCTGGAAAACCTGCAGGCCAGCTACACCATGATCGAGGAGCCGGAGGACGAGGTCTCGATCAGCCGCCGCGAAAAGGCCAAGCCCAAGCAGGAACCGGTGATCAAAGGCGTGCTGCCCGATCAGCCCGCGCCGGTGGCGCCGCCCAAGCCCCAACCGGTGGCCGCGCCTGTGGCTGCACCGGCAGCCGCTGTGGCCGCCGCCGCACCCACGCCGTGGGTGGCACAGCCGCCGGCACCGGCCTCGGGCCGGGGCTTCTTCGGCTGGATCAAGAAATTGTTTGGTGAACCAGAGGTGGTGGCCTCGCCCGCCCCGGTGACCCCAGCCGTGGTGCCGGCCGAGGCCAGCCCGGCCCGACGCGAAGGTGGCGAAGGCCGCCGAGGTGAGCGGGGCGGCCGTGACCGCAGTGAGCGCAGCGAACGGGGTGGCCGTGGCCGCGACGGCCGCAGTGGTGAAGGCCGTGGCGGCGAAGGCCGCAACGAGCGCGGACCCCGCGCCGAGGGTCGCGCCGAGGGCCGTGGTGAAGCGCGCGGCGAAGGTCGCCGAGACGGCCGCCGAGGCGAACGCGCCGCCGGCGCCACCGCCGGCAGCGAGATCAAGAGCGAGCTCAGCACCGAGCTTGACCAGCGTCCGGACGGTGACAGCCCGCGCCGTGGGCCGCGTCAGGAACGTGCGCCCAAGGCCGACGCATTGGTCGCCGTTCCCGCAGCCACACTGGCCGATGCCGCTGCCTCTGCCGAGACCAACGCTGAAACCGACACCGTCGACGGTGCGGGCGAGGAGCAGCGCCGCCGCCGCCGCCGCCGTGGTGGCCGTGGCAACCGTGACGAAGCAGGCAGTGATGCCGAAGCCAGTGCCGCAGGCCATGGCCAGCAAACCAGCGTCGAGCAAGAGCCCAGCGTAGCCGCGAGTGACGCCCCCGCTCAGACCCCGTTGGCCGATGCTGATGCCGCCCAGGCCAGTGGCCAGGAGCAGGGCAGCGCCGAAGCTGGCAGTGCACAAGCAGGTAGCGCCGAGCCTGACGGCGCGCGCCGCCGCAATCGCAACCGTGGCCGCCGCGAGCGTGTGGCCGACGACATCGGCAGCAGCGATGCCGCAGCTGGCGAAGCCAGCGACGCGGTCGCGACAGAGCCCGCCGAGAGCGCTGCCCTGACCGAGCCAGTGCTCAGTCAGCCCGCCGCGCTTGAGCTTGCGCCCACGGTGGCCGCCCTGACCGAGCCGGTGGCCCAGCCCGCACCAGCGCAGGCCGCTGTCGCCGAGCCGCTCCCCGCCCTGGAAGCTGCGGCACCGTTTGTGCTGCCAGTGGACGACCTGCAGACCCTGGCCCAAAGCTCGGGCCTGCAGTGGGTGGGTTCGGACGCTGCCAAGATGGCGGCTGCCCAGCAGGCCATGGCCGCCGAACCGCCGGCCGTGCATGTGCCGCGTGAGCGCAAGCTGCCGGCGCCCGTGAACGACGGTCCGCTGGTGCTGGTTGAAACGCGCAAAGACCTGTCGCAACTGAAGCTGCCGTTCGACCACAGCGGCGCGGAAGGCCGGGCTCCCGGCTGAGCCCCGGGCAGGCAGCGGCTTGAGCGCTGCGCCCTGCACCATCGACGCCGCCCGGTCCCCACCGAGGCGGCGTTTTTCATCACCACGGGCCAATGCTTGCCGGTCGTTCGCCCAACGGTCCCTTGATTGAGAATCCAGCCTCACCATGACCCTGACCCTGAAAAAACCCAGCCCGGCCTGCGTGCCACTGCAGGTGGTGGACCGCCAGAGTTTTGCCGGCCAGGCCGCCGCACTGCCCGCCGAGCAGCGCCAGTGGCTGGCCACGCTGGGCTTCACCGGCGCGCCGGACAGCCATGCCCTGCTGCCTGACACCGACGGCCGGCTGCTCGCGGTCTGGGCCGGCGTGCACAGTGCCGACCACCCGTTTGGCCTGGCCGCTCTGCCCCGCGCCCTGCCCGCTGGCCGCTACGCGCTGAGCGATGCCGGGCTGGCCGTCAACGCCCAGTCCGCCGCCCATGCCTGGGCCCTGGGCGGCTACCACTTTGGTCGCTACAAGACCCGAAAGCCCGCCGCCGCCGAGCTGATGCTGGCACCCAGCGCCGCGGCGCAACGAGGCCGGCTGTTGGCCGAAGCGGCGATGGCCACGCGTGACCTGGTCAACACCCCGGCCGAGCACATGGGGCCGGCCGACCTGGCGCTGGCGGTGCAGGCCGTGGCCAAGGCCCATGGCGCCAAGCTCAAGCAGATCAAGGGCGACGCCCTGCTCAAGGCCGGCTTCCCGGCCATCCATGCCGTGGGCCGGGCCGCCGCCACTGACCGCGCACCGCGGCTGATCGAAATGAGCTGGGGTTCACCCAAGGCGCCCCGGCTGACGCTGGTGGGCAAGGGTGTGTGCTTCGACACCGGTGGCCTGGACATCAAGGCCTCGGCCGGCATGCGGCAGATGAAGAAGGACATGGGCGGCGCGGCCAACGCGCTGGGCCTGGCCCGGCTGGTGATGGCGGCCGGGCTGCCGGTGCGCTTGACGCTGCTGATCCCGGCGGTGGAGAACGCCATTGCCGGCAATGCCTACCGGCCGGGTGACGTGATCACCACGCGCTCGGGCCTGAACATCGAGATCGGCAACACCGACGCCGAAGGCCGGGTCATCCTGTGCGACGCACTGGCCTATGCGGTAGAGCACGAACCCGAGCTGCTGATCGACATGGCCACGCTCACCGGCGCGGCACGGGTGGCGCTGGGCGGGCAGCTGCCGGCGCTGTTCTGTCGCCGCATGGACCAGGCCCGCGCGCTGGTCGACCTGGGCCTGGCCCTGCACGACCCGCTGTGGCACCTGCCGCTGTGGGACGGCTACCACGGTGGCATCGAAAGCGAAATCGCCGACATCGTCAACACCGGCCGCAGCCCGCATGCCGGGGCCATCAATGCCGCGCTGTTCCTGGCCGACTTCGTGCCCGCCCACATCGACTGGCTGCACATCGACCTCTATGCCTGGAACGACCAGTCACGACCGGGCCGGCCCGCCGGTGGCGAGGCGCAGACCTTGCGCACCTTGCTGGCCCACCTGGAGCAGCGCTTCGGCAAGGGCTGAGGCCGCAGCCGCCGGGCGATCGCCTCAGGGCAGCTTGTCCAGCGCGTGCCGGTAGGCCGGCTGCAGCATCAGCTCGTCCCAGGGCAGCGGTGCGCTCAGCGGCAGCAGGTCAAGCCGGCGGGTTTCGCTCGCCGGCTCGGCCTGCCACTGGCCGGCGGCCTGGGCTTGCGCCAGGCCGTCGAGCAGGCCGTCCACTGCCTGGCCGCCATCGACCGACTGGTTGCACAGCAGCACCATGTCGCAGCCCGCGTTCAGCGCCTCCACGGCGGCCTGGGCATAGCTGACCTCGCGACCGTCGATGCGGCGCGCGCCGGCCATGCTCAGGTCGTCGCTGAACACCGCACCCTGAAAGCCCAGCCGACCACGCAGGATCTGCTGCAGCCAGCGCTGCGAAAAGCCCGCCGGCCGCCTGTCGACCTTGCGGTAGACCACATGGGCCGGCATCACGCTGGCCAGGCTGGTCGACAGCCAGGCATAGGGCGCGGCGTCGTCGGCCAGCAGCGCAGTCAGCGTGCGGTCGTCGACGGGGATGTCGTGGTGGCTGTCGGCCGCGACGTAGCCATGGCCGGGGAAGTGTTTGCCGCAGTTGGCCATGCCGGCCTGCAGCAGGCCTTGCATCAGGCTCTTGGCCAGCAGCGCGGCCACGCGCGCGTCGCGGTGGAAGGCGCGGTCGCCGATCACGCCGCTGGGGCCATGGTCCAGGTCCAGCACTGGGGTGAAGCTCAGGTCGACACCGCAGGCACGCAGCTCGGCGCCCAGCACATAACCCACGGCCGTGGCGGCGTCGGTGGCGGCCATGGCATCGTGCATCCATTGCTCGCCCAGCGCGCGCATGGGCGGCAGATGGGTGAAACCATCGCTGCGAAAGCGCTGCACGCGGCCACCCTCATGGTCCACACACACCAGCAGGTCGGGCCGGATGGCCTTCATCTCGGCGCAAAGCGCGGTCAGCTGGGCCCGGCTGGCCCAGTTGCGGGCAAACAGGATCAGGCCGCCGGTCAGCGGGTGCGCCAGGCGGCGGCGGTCGTCAGGCGTCAGGTCGGTGCCGGCGATGTCCAGCACGATGGGTGCCTGGGTGGTGGTTGCGTGGTTCATGCGGTGGCTGCTTTCTCGACCACCACGAAGGTGGCGGCATAGTCGGTTTCGTCGCTCACGGTGACATGGGCGACCAGCTGCCGCTGGGCGAACCAGTCGGCCAAGGCACCGTTGAGTTGGATAGTCGGCGCGCCGTTGGGCAGGTTCAGGATTTCGCAGGCGCGCCAGGTCATGGGCATGCGCATGCCCAGGCCGACGGCCTTGGAAAATGCCTCCTTGGCCGAAAAGCGGGTGGCCAGGTAGCTCACACCCCGCGCCTCGGCGCGCATCCTTCGGGCCTGCCAGACCAGCAGTTCCTGCGGCCCCAGCACCTTGTGCGCAAAGCGGTCGCCCCGGCGCGACAGCGTGGCGCGCAGGCGCCGGATGTCGATCACATCGGTGCCGATGCCCACGATCATGGGTAGGCCTGCCCTAATGCGGGTGCAAAGGCTTGCTGGATGCAGCGCTGGTAGGCCAGGATGGTCTCGGTCATGCCCAGGGCCAGCGCGTCGGCCACCAGCGCATGGCCGATGGACACCTCGACCACGCCGGGCACGGCGCGCAGAAAGTCGGCCAGGTTGTCGCGGTTGAGGTCGTGGCCGGCATTGACCTGCAGGCCGGCGGCCAGCGCGGCCCGGGCCGCTGCGGCATAGCGCGCCAGCACCTCGTCTTGCTGCGGCGTGCCATGGGCGCGGGCATAGGCTTCGGTGTAGAGCTCGACCCGGTCGGCGCCGCAGGCCGCGGCGGCGGCCATCTGCGCCGGCTCGGGGTCCATGAACAGGCTGACCCGCAAGCCAAGTCCGTGGGCCAGAGCGATCAGGGGGCGCAGGCGTTCGGCGTCGGCGGGAAAGCTCCAGCCATGGTCGCTGGTGAACTGGCCTTCGCTGTCGGGCACGAAGGTCAGTTGGTGCAGCGGCTGGCCACGCGTGACCAGGTCTTGCGCAAACCCCATCAGGTTGTGCAGCGGGTTGCCCTCGATGTTGAATTCGGCCTGCGGCCATTCGGTCAGCAGCGTGGCCAGCGCGGCCACATCGTCGGCTCGAATGTGGCGCGCGTCGGGCCTGGGGTGCACGGTGATGCCTTGCGCCCCGGCCAGCAGGGCCTGGTGCGACAAGGCCACCACATCAGGAACACCCAGATGTCGCGTGTTGCGCAGCAGCGCGATCTTGTTGACGTTGACCGACAGCGCGGTGCGGCCGGGCTGGTGGTGGGCCTCGGGGGCGACAAGCGGGTTCATGGCAGGGCCTGGTCAGGGTGGCGCGGGGACGATGCGGCGTGGGCTGGGCCGGCCTGGGCGGTTGGGGCTCCATCGCGCCGGACCATGGCGGCCACGGGTTCAATCAGACCGCGCACCTCCAGCATCAGCTCGCGGCTGCGCAGCGTGGGCGCGCCCAGATGGTAGGCCAGCAATGCCCGCAGTTGCAGCCGCAACGCCGCGGGTGCGGCGCGGCAGGCCAGGCGCAGCGCGGCCCCGTCGTCCTGCGCCAAGCCACGCTCCAGGGCCAGGCACAGCTCGGCGCTCAAGCGGCTGTCGGCGGTTGAACCAGAGGCCGCGGAGGCCTGCACCAGCCCCCCTTCGGCCAGCAACTGGTAGCTGCGGCCGGGCTGCAACGCGGCCTGGGTGGTGGTGTCGCGGTCCAACTCGGGCAAGACACCGTTCTCGCGCAGCAGCCGCAGCTCGAAGGCGCGCAGCGCCGGGGGTTCGTCGGATTCGGCCTGCGCTGCGGCCAGGGCCTGAAGGGTCTGGCCGTAGATGTCGAACAGGCGCTCGTGGGGGTCGCCGCGGGCCAGCAGCTTCATCAACAGTTCGTTGAGGTAGAAGCCGGCGATCAACCTGGACCCGGGCAGCCGCTCCCCGGCACCGGCATATTCGGCCGTGCGCAGGGTCAGGATGTCGCCATCGGCCGCGCCCCTGGCCTTGTTGAAGCCCACATGAAGGCGCTGAAACGGCATCAACACCGGCCGCAGCTGCGAGTAGGGTCGCTTGGCGCCCTTGGCCACCGCAGCCACCCGACCCTGCTCACGGGTGAACAGGTCAAGAATCAGGCTGGTCTCGCTCCAGGCCCATTGGTGCAGCACATAGGCCTGCTGCACGGCGGCAGCGCGGCTCATCGCCGGGTCAACACCTGCTCACTCATAACCATAGGAACGAAGGTGCTCCTCGCTGTCGGCCCAGCCCGAACGCACCTTGACCCAGATCTCCAGGAACACCTTGTCGCCGGTGAGCGACTCCATGTCCTGCCGCGCCTCGCTGCCGATGCGCTTGAGCCGTTCTCCGCCTTCGCCAATGACCATGCCTTTGTGCCCCTCGCGCTCGACCACGATGGTGGCGGCGATGCGGCGCAGCCGGCCTTCTTCTTCGTATTTGTCGATCACCACGGTGGCGCTGTAGGGCAGTTCATCGCCGGTCAGGCGGAAGAGTTTTTCGCGGATCAGCTCGGCGGCCATGAACTTGTCGCTGCGGTCGGTGAGCGCGTCTTCCTCGTACAGCCAGGGCTGCTGGGGCAGGTAGGGCTCGACGATGGCGAACAGGCGCTGCACGTCGTCGGCATGGGTGGCCGACATGGGCACAAATTCAGCGAAAGCATGGCGCTCTTGCATGGACTTCAGCCAGGGCATCATGTCGGCACGGCGCTGCACAGTGTCGAGCTTGTTGGCCACCAGAAAGGCCGGCACATTGGGCGGCACCAGGGCCAGCACCTTGGCGTCGTCGAGGTTGAAGCGCCCGGCTTCGACCAGAAACAGGATCAGGTCGACGTCGCCCATCACCGCCGTCACCGTGCGGTTGAGGTTGCGGTTCAGCGCGGTGCGGCCGCGCACCTCTCGGGTCTGGAAGCCCGGTGTGTCGACAAACACAAACTGCGTCGGGCCCAGCGTGCGCATGCCGGTGATGCGGTGCCGCGTGGTCTGCGCCTTGCGCGACGTGATGCTGATCTTCTGCCCGACCAGGGCGTTGAGCAGCGTGGACTTGCCCACATTGGGCCGGCCGACGATGGCGATCAGGCCGCAGCGTTGGTCGCCGCTGGGTACAGTCTGCTCGACCGGCGTACCGGGTTCTTGCTCTGGCGCGGCGGGTTCAGGGGTATGGGGCATGTGGGGCTTCAGGCTAGGCTCAGCTGCGCAACGGGCCTTCTGGCCCGTCGTTGGCCTTGAGCCGGGTCAGCATCAGGTTGGCAGCCTCTTGCTCGGCACTGCGGCGGGATCGGCCCTGGCCTTGCTCGGCCAGGGCCAGCGCGGGCACGGCGCATTCCACTTCGAAGGTCTGGGCATGGGCCTGGCCTCGGGTGGCGACGATGCGGTAAATGGGCACGGGCAGCTTTCGCGCCTGCAGCCATTCCTGCAGTTCGGTCTTGGCGTCCTTGCGCCAGGCGTCGAGCTCGGTGCTGTTGATCACCTCGCCAAACAGGCTTCGGACCAGACCGGTGGCGGCATCGAAGCCGCCGTCGAGGTAGGTCGCACCGATCAGCGCCTCCACCGCGTCGGCCAGCATCGACGGCCGCTGCGCACCACCGCCACGCGCTTCGCCTTCGGACAGACGCAGCACCTCAGGCAGACCCAGCGCCAGCGCGGCGCGGTGCAGGCTGTCTTCACGCACCAGATGGGCGCGCACGCGGGTCAGGTCACCTTCGTCCGAGTCCGAGAAGCGCTCGAACAGCAGGCTTGACACGGCCAGGTTGAGCACGGCGTCGCCCAGAAATTCAAGCCGCTCGTTGTGGTCGGCGCCAAAACTGCGGTGGGTCAGCGCGCACTGAAACAAGCGCGGGTCGGAAAAGCGGTGACCCAACCTGGCTTGCAAGGCGAGCAGAGCGTCAGACATCAGGCAAGCCTAGCAGGCCAGCGCCGAGACCGCTGGCGGCACGGCGATTCACTGGGAGCGGCCTTTGTACTTGATCAACAAATACACCGGCTGGATCAGCTCGATTTCCTTTTCGTAGGCAAAGCTGATCACCACACGCTCGTTTTCCTTGGTCACGGCCAGCTCGCTGCCCGAGACCGAACTGACGGTCTGGTCAACCGACTTCTGGCGGTCGAAGGCGCGGCGAATTTCTGCCACCGTGCTCGGCGGGTTGGCGGCCAGGCGGTTGACGATGCCCTGGATGGCGTAGTACTCGTTGACGGTAGGTACCGCACGGACCAGGAGATAGCCCACGAAGCCGACCACGATGGCCCAGCTGAGCAGGCCGATCAGAGACAGGCCGCGGCGGGGTGCAGGATGCACAGGCATGCGCATGGTGTGTTGACCTCCAAGGGATCGGACGGGTGAGGCGGCGATGAACGCTTCAACAGGCCCAAAGCTGCTCAGTTGAAACCGCCAATGCGGCCGAGGCTGCTGAAGTTCATCCAGACAAAAAAGGCGCGGCCAACAATGTTCTGGTCGGGCACAAAGCCCCAGAAGCGCGAATCCTGCGAATTGTCGCGGTTGTCGCCCATCATGAAGTAGTGACCCTCTGGCACCTTGCAGCTCACGCCTTCGGCGGTGTAGCGGCAGTTGTCGCGAAACTTGACGAAGCTGTCCATCGGCCGGTAGATCGAGGCCCGTTTCGGGTCAACCAGCAGCCCGTGCGGCTTCTCACCCAATTGCTCGCTGAAGTGCGGCGCATAGCGCATGCTGTCTTCGTCGTAATAGTCGCCCAGCGGCTTCACGGGCACCAACTGGCCGTTCACGCTGAGCTGCTGGTTGCTGTAGACGATCTCGTCCCCTGGCACGCCCACCACCCGCTTGATGTAGTCGATGCGCGTGTCCACTGGGTAGCGAAAAACCATCACGTCACCGCGCTTGGGGTCGTTGTTGGCCAGGATCCTGGTGTTGATCACCGGCAGGCGGATGCCGTAGTGGAATTTGTTGACCAGGATCAGGTCGCCCACCAGCAACGTGGGCACCATCGAACCCGACGGGATCTTGAACGGCTCGAACATGAACGAGCGCAACAGGAAAACGATCAGGATCACCGGGAACAGCCCGGCCGTCCAGTCCAGCCACCAGGGCTGGGCCAGCAGCTTCTCGCGCGCCTCGCCCACGTCGCCGTCGACTTTGGCGATGCCCATTTTCTGCAGCTCGGCGCGGCGCCTGCCATCTTCATGGGTCAGGGCCTGGGCCGCGGCCTGGCGGCCCGGCGCGAACTTCAGCCGCTCGGCCAGCCAGTACAGCAGCGTGACCACCGTGAGCATGAACAGCAGCAGCGAGAAGTTGCCGATCCAGTGGCCGAGAAACCAGCCACCCAGGTAGACCGCCAGGGCGCCGTACAGCACGGCGGTGAGTGCACTCATCATGGATTGGGCTTTGTTGTCAGTCTTCGACCTGGAGGATGGCCAGGAAGGCTTCCTGCGGCACTTCAACAGAACCGATCTGCTTCATGCGCTTCTTGCCGGCCTTCTGCTTTTCGAGCAGCTTTTTCTTGCGCGAAATGTCGCCGCCGTAGCATTTTGCCAGCACGTTCTTGCGCAGCGCCTTGATGTTCTCGCGGGCGATGATGTTGCCGCCGATGGCGGCCTGGATCGCCACGTCGTACATCTGGCGCGGAATTTGTTCACGCATCTTGGCCGCCACCGCGCGGCCTCGGTACTGGCTTTGCACCCGGTGCACGATGATCGACAGCGCGTCGATTCGGTCGCCGTTGATCAACAGGTCGACCTTGACCACGTCGGCGGCCCGGTATTCCTTGAATTCGTAATCCATGCTGGCGTAGCCGCGCGACACGCTTTTGAGCTTGTCGAAGAAGTCGAGCACGATCTCGGCCAGCGGCAGCTCGTAGGTCAGCATCACCTGGCGGCCGTGGTAGGCCATGTTCAGCTGCACACCGCGCTTCTGGTTGGCCAGCGTCATCACCGGGCCGACATAGTCTTGCGGCATGTACAGGTGCACGGTGACGATGGGCTCGCGGATCTCGTTGATGCGGCCAAGCTCGGGCATCTTGCTCGGGTTCTCGACCTGCAGCACCTCGCCGTCGTTGAGCTCGACCTGGTAGACCACGCTGGGCGCGGTGGTGATCAGGTCCTGGTCGAACTCACGCTCCAGCCGCTCTTGCACGATCTCCATGTGCAGCAGGCCCAGAAAGCCGCAGCGGAAACCAAAACCCAGCGCCTGGCTGACCTCGGGCTCGTAGCGCAGGCTGCTGTCGTTGAGCTTCAGCTTTTCCAGCGCATCACGCAGCTGGTCGTACTCGCTGGCCTCGGTCGGGTACAGGCCGGCAAAGACCTG
>JANOWE010000257.1:0-1856 GCA_031417735.1 Betaproteobacteria bacterium | reverse complement strand
GCGACGGCGAACAGGATGTCAGCGCCGCACTGCGTTTGCTGAAGGGCAGCTCTGACAACCCGTTGGCGTTGTGGCAACCGCCGCATTTCATCGCCGAGGTGGCGGCGGTGCTGGCCCGGGACTCACCCTCAACCGCAGGTGCCAGCCTGAATGATTTGCTCGACATTGAGATGCAGGTGGTCGAAAGCGCTGCCATCTACGCCCGCGCCGTGGCTTTGGCAACCCGTCACGACCACCACCTGTTCGACACGCTGTACCACGCACTGGCGTTGGACCTGGGCAATGCGGTGCTGGTCACCGCAGACGCACGGTATGTGCGCAAAGCACGCAGTGAAGGCGGCATCGTACTGCTGGCTGACATCGATTTCAACCATGTTCGCGGTTCACCGCCCGCCCGATAGCCCTACGACTGCCGGGCGTCGAAGGTGTTGCAGTCGGCCATGCGGCCGGCCGCAACGCCGCGCTTGAACCAGCCCACGCGCTGCGCGCTGCTGCCGTGGGTGAAGCTCTCGGGCACCACCGTGCCTTGTGAGCGGCGCTGCAGGTTGTCGTCGCCGATCTTGGCCGCCGCGTTCAGCGCCTGTTCGATGTCACCGCGCTCCAGGATCTGCCGGGCCTGGTTGGCGTGAAAGGCCCAGACGCCGGCCAGACAGTCGGCCTGCAGTTCCAGCCGCACCGACAGCGCGTTCTGCGCTGCTTCGGAGATGCGGCCGCGCTGGGCATCGACCTTGCCGCTGATGCCCAGCAGGTTCTGCACATGGTGGGCCACCTCGTGGGCAATGACATAGGCCTGGGCAAAGTCGCCCGGCGCACCCAGTTGCTCGCGCAGCGTGTCGTAGAAGCCCAGGTCGATATAGACCTTCTGGTCGCCCGGGCAGTAGAACGGGCCCATCGCCGCCTGGCCCTGGCCGCAGGCGGTGCTGGTGCGGCCCCTGAACAGCACCAGATGGGGCAGCTGGTAGGTCGCACCCTGGGCCTTGAACTGGGCCCGCCACACGTCCTCGGTATCGGCCAGCACGGTGGAGACAAACGCCGCCTGCTTGTCGCCCGCAGGTGGCCGCTGGGCCGGGGCGCTTTGGGTGGCCTGTGGCGGTGGCGACATCGCCCCGCCACCACCATCCAGAAAGCCCAGCACGGTGAGCGGGTTGATGCCGAAGATCCAGCCCGCCACCAGTGCGATAGCCACCGTGCCCAGACCGATGCCGCGGCCGCCGATGCGCCGGCCCGGCATGCCGCCGCCCTGGCCATCGTCGTCGCGGCGGTCTTCGACCTTGTCGCTCTGCCGGTTGCCTTCCCACTTCATCGCTGTCTCCTGCTGGGGTCACACCACTTGTCAGGTCCTGGGCAGCGTCACGCCACGCTGGCCCTGGTATTTGCCGCCCCGGTCCTTGTAGCTGGTCTCGCAGACCTCGTCGCTCTCGAAGAACAGCACCTGGGCGCAGCCCTCGCCGGCATAGATCTTGGCCGGCAGCGGCGTGGTGTTGGAAAACTCCAGCGTCACATAGCCTTCCCATTCGGGCTCTAAGGGCGTGACGTTGACGATGATGCCGCAGCGGGCATAGGTGCTCTTGCCCAGACAGATCGTCAGCACATTGCGCGGGATGCGGAAGTACTCCATCGTGCGCGCCAGCGCGAAGCTGTTGGGCGGGATGATGCACACTTCGGCCTCGATATCGACAAAGCTGCGCGGGTCGAAGTTCTTCGGGTCCACCACGGTCGAATAGATGTTGGTGAAGACCTTGAACTCGGGTGCGCAGCGGATGTCGTAGCCGTAGCTCGACGTGCCATAACTCACGATCTTCTGTCCGTCGGCGGTCTGGCGCACCTGGCCAGGCTCGAACGGCTCGATCATGCCG
>JANOWE010000256.1:0-3026 GCA_031417735.1 Betaproteobacteria bacterium | reverse complement strand
GCTGGTGGCGGCGCTCGGCCACAGGCTGTCGGCCGAGCAGGGGCAAGAGGCGCTGCAGCGGCTGTCACGCGGCCTGGCCCAGCACATCGTGGGCCACTGGCCCGAAGTCAGCAGCCGCGAGCCCGGCCAGGCCGAGCAGCTTGCCCGCCAGGCCTTGCTGCAGATGCTGATGGTGGTCAACCCCGGTATCCAGGTCTATGTGCTGGACGCCGATGGCCGGGTCGATGCCTACATCGGCGAGCCCGGCATGGTGCGTGAGCCGCAGGTCGACCTGGTGCCGGTGCGCGCCTTCCTGGCCGGTGCCGCCCTGCCGCTGACCGGCAGCGACCCGATGGGCAGTGGCCGCCTCACCAGCTTCAGCGCAGCCATGTTCCCGCCCCGTCCCAGCGACGCCCGACCACCGGGCTACCTGTACATCGTGCTCGACGGTGATGCCCGAGCCCAGGTCGCGGCCAATGGTGGGCTGCGCCGACTGTGGCAGGGCGCTGCGCTGGCCGCGGGCGTGGGCCTGCTGGCCACGCTGCTGCTGGGCCTGCTGCTGTTTCGCCAGCTGAGCCAGCCGCTGCGTCGGCTGGCCGAGCGCATGCGCCACTTCAGCCTGGCCGGCGCCGAGCTGGCTGCGCCTCAGCCCCAGCCCCAGCCCCAGCCCCAGCCCCAGCCCCAGCCCCAGCCCCAGCCGCCGCTGGGCGATGAATTGCAAACCATCGCCCTGGCCTTCAACGAGATGTCCTCGCGCATCCGCCAGCAGGCGCTGGCCCAGCAGCAGCAGGCCGCCGCCCACCGCGAGGTCATGGCCAGCGTGGCCCATGACCTGCGCTCACCGCTGACCGCGCTGCATGGCCATCTGGAAGCGCTGGGCGGCGACGCCGCGCCCGACGCTGCACTGCGCCAGCGCCTGCTGGCCGGCGCGCTGGCGCAGAGCAACAAGGTGCGCCGGCTGTCGCAGCAGTTGTTCGAGCTGGCCACGCTGCAGTCCACCGACGAGCTGTCGCAGCGTGAGCGCTTCCGGCTGGACGAACTGGTCAGCGACGCGGTGGACAAGTTCGGTCTGCCGCCCACGGCCAGGCGGGTGTGCCTGCAGGGCCCGCCACCGGGTCGCATCGAGCTGGACGGCGACCTGCACCTGATCGAGCGCGCGCTGAGCAACCTGATCGACAACGCCGTTCGCCATGCGCCTGGGGTCGAGCCGGTCCGGGTCAGCCTGCGCTGTGAGGGCCTGTTGGTGCAGCTGCTGGTGGAAGACGCCGGACCCGGCCTGCCGGGTGAACTGGTCAAGCGCTTGCGCAGCGGCCAGCCCCTGCGCGAGCCCCCTTTGCGCCGTCCGGGCGGCGGCATTGGCGGCCTGGGCCTGGCCATTGCCCAACGCATCGCCGTGCTGCACGGCGGCAGCCTGCAATTGCTGCCCGCGCCGCAGGGCGGCACCCGTTTGTGCCTGGCCTTGCCACGCACCGGCTAGTGCGCTCAAGCCAGCGGCGGCGATCGGGCCGGCGGCTGCAGCGCCAGCGGCTCGGGTTGGCATGAACTCTGGCCGCGCGCGGACCGGTGGGTCCGGTCTGCGGCGGCTGGCGGGTTCAGTCGGCCTTGGCGCCTGAGTCTTTCACCACCTTGGCCCATTTGCTGATCTCGCTGGCCTGGTAGCGGGCCAGTTCTTCAGGCGTCGAGATCCAGGGCTCCAGGCCCAGGGCCTTGAGCTTGTCGGCCACGTCGGGCAGCTTGAACACGCGCTGCAGTTCGGCGTTGATCCTGGCCACCACTGGCGCCGGCGTGCCGGCCGGGGCAAACACCGCAAACCAGGTCGTGGCCTCGAAGCCGGGCACGGTCTCGGCCACGGTGGGCACATCGGGCGCGGCGGCCGAGCGCTTGGCGGTGGTCTGCGCCAGCGCGCGGATCTTGCCGTCCTTGGCCATCGGCAGCGCCGAGGGCATGTTGTCGAACATCAGCTGGATCTGCCCGCCCACCAGATCGGGAATGGCCATCGCCCGGCCCTTGTAGGGCACATGCTGCATGACGGTGCCGGTCATGGACTTGAACAGTTCGCCCGAGACATGCACGGAAGTGCCGATGCCGGGTGAGCCGAAACTGAGCTTGTTCGGGTTGGCCTTCATGTAGCTGATCAGCTCGGCCACGTTCTTCACCGGCAGGTCGATGTTGACGACCAGCAGGTTGGGTGCGGAGGCGATGTGGGCCACCGGTGCAAAGTCCTTGACCATGTCGTAGGGCATCTTGTTGTACAGCGCACCGTTGATCGAGTGCGTGCCCACGGTGCCCATGACCAGGGTGTAGCCGTCGGCCGGCGCCTTGGCCACCTTGTCGGCGCCGATGTTGCCGCCCGCACCGGGCGTGTTGTCGATCATCACCTGCTGGCCCAACTGGGCCTTGTCGGCAAACAGCCGGGCCAGGATGTCTGGCGCACCGCCGGGCGGGAAGGTCACCACCATGCGGATTGGCTTGGACGGAAAGGCCTGCGCCAGCGCGCTGCCCGTTGCCAGGCCCAAGGTGGTGGCCAGCAGGCTTGCCAGCAGGATGGTCTTGCGGTTCATCGGTTCTCCAAAAATTGGCTACGGAACAGGGTGCCCGCAGCGCAAAGTGCGTGGCAGACCGACACAGCATAAGGCAGGCTGGTGCCAGCGCGCGGTCGCCGAGTGACCTCGCGCCGCAGCACAAGCCGGTACCGCCGGCGTGGCCTTGCCGGTCGGCGCGGCTTGCTGCAGCTGAGCTGGGCATACTTGTCCGACGCGGGTCCACGACAAGGTAAAACCATGATCGATGCCGTCATCACCCCCCGCATGGCTGACCTGGGCCACGGCCTGGTCGTGCGCCGCCTGCTGCCATCGGCCGCGCGTCGTTCAGTCGGTCCCTTCGTCTTCTTCGACCACGCCGGCCCGGTGGTGCTGGCACCCGAGACCGCACGCCAGGCCGATGTGCGGCCGCACCCCCATATTGGCCTGGCCACGGTGAGCTATTTGCTCAGTGGCAGCGTCACCCACCGCGACGGCCTGGGCCTGACCCAGGCCATCCGGCCCGGT
>JANOWE010000255.1:0-5950 GCA_031417735.1 Betaproteobacteria bacterium | reverse complement strand
TGCGGGCAAATCCCCAGCCGATCCGCCCACGGCGGCGACTAGCATGCGTGTTTAGATGCCATCGGAGCAAACCCATGAAGTTCAAACTGACGTTGATCGGCGCCGCCTTGCTGGCCAGCCTGGCCCTGGCCCCAGCCCAAGCCGCCACGCTGCGCTGGGCGGCGCAGAACGACATCCTGACGCTGGACCCGCATTCGCAGAACCACGCCACCACCAACGCCATCCTGCAGCATGCCTATGAAGGCCTGACGCGCTACAACGCCAAGTACGAGGTTGAGCCGGCGCTGGCCACCAAGTGGACCTACATCAGCCCGACCCAGGTCCGCTTCGAACTGCGCAAGGGTGTGAAATTTCATGACGGTTCGGCCTTCACCGCCGACGACGTGATCTTCTCGTTTGGCCGAATCAAGCAGCCGCAGGGCACGATGTCGATCTATGTCACCGGCATTGCCGAGATCAAGAAGGTGGATGATCACACGGTGGATTTCATGCTCAGCGGGCCCAACCCGATCCTGCTGCGCAACATCGGTGATTTCTTCATCATGAGCAAGACCTGGGCGGACAAGAACAAGACCGCCAACGTGCAGGACTACAAGGCCAAGGAAGAGAACTTTGCCTCGCGCAATGTCAACGGCACCGGCGGCTACAAGATCACCGGCTGGATGCCCGACCAGCGGGTCACGATGACGGCCAACAAGGACTGGTGGGACAAGCCCATGGGCAATGTGACCGAGGTGATCTACACCCCGATCAAGTCCGACTCCACCCGCGTGGCGGCCCTGCTGTCTGGCGACGTGGACATGGTCACCGACATGCCGACCCAGGACGTGGCGCGACTGCGTGCCGACCCCAAGCTGACGATCCTGGACGGCCATGAGGTGCGCACCATCTTCGTCGCGATGGACCAGTTCAGCGCCGAGCTGAAGTACTCCGACGTCAAAGGCAAGAATCCGTTCAAGGACAAGCGGGTGCGCGAGGCGCTGAACCTGGCCGTTGACCGCGAAGCCATCAAGCGCGCCACCATGCGCGGGCTGTCGATCCCCGCCGGCATCCTGGTCGCCCCGGGCGTGAACGGCAACTCGCCCGACATCGATGTGCCGCTCAAGCCCGATGTCGACAAGGCCAAGAAGCTGCTGGCCGAAGCCGGCTACCCGAAGGGCTTCTTATTCAAGCTGAACTGCACGAACAACGGTTATGTGAACGACGAGGAAATCTGCCAGAACCTGGTCTCGATGTGGGCCAGGATCGGCGTCAAGACCAAGCTGGCCACCGAGGGCATGGCCACCTTCATCCAGAAGGTGCAGAACTTCGACAGTTCGGCCTACCTGCTGGGTTGGGGTGTGGCCACCTATGACGCCCAGTACAGCCTGCAGTCGCTGGTGCGCACCCGCACCACGGGGGCGGACGGCAACTTCAACTTCGGCCGCGTCAGCGACGCCAGGGTGGACCAGTTGGTCGACGCGATGAAGACCGAGACCGACGTGGTCAAACGCAACGCAATGATCCGCGAGGCCCTGGTGCGCACCCGCGACGAGTACCTGTACATCCCGCTGCACCACCAGTTGCGGCCCTGGGCGATGAAGAAGGGCGTGGAGACCATCCACGCCTCGGACGACCGGCCCAAGGCGCGCTTCACATCAGTGAAGTAGGCCTGGCCTGCGGGCAGTGCAAAGGACCCCGAGGGGTCCTTTTTTCTTGGCCTTTCAGACCAGCAGCGCCAATCAGAGAGGCAGGCTGTTGCGAACGGTGCGTCCGCCCTGCATCAGCAGGCGTATGCCCTGCTCGGGCCGAGTCAACATCTCCAGCGACTGCATCGGGTCGCCGTCCACCACCAGCAAGTCGGCAATCGCACCCGCCACCAGCTCACCGATCTGGCCCTCTTGCCGCATCATCTGCGCGGCGGTGATGGTGGCGCTCTGCAAGGCCAGCACGGTGGGCTGGGCCTGGCCGGCCAGAGCCTGCAGGCGCAGGTCGAATTCGCCGGACTGCTGGGGGTGCATATCGCCCAGCAGGTCGGTGCCAAAGACCACCGGCACGCCTTCAGCGCGGGCAATGCGCAGCGACTCCAGGCCCTGGCGCTGAACGCGGTCGAGCTTGGCCAGCATGTCGGCCGACCAGCCCAGGCGGGTGCCTTCAGCCGACAGCGCGGCATAGGTCGACAGCGTGGGCACCAGGAAGGCGCCGCAGCGCTTCATCTCGCGTGCGGTGGCCTCGTCGATCAGATTGCCATGCTCGATCGATCGCACACCAGCCTGCACCGCACGTGTGACCGCGCGCGGGGAATAGGCATGGGCCATGGCGTAGAGGTTGGCGGCCTCGGCTTCTTCGACCGCCGCTCGCAACTCGTCCACCGAAAACTGCGTGCCCTCCAGCGGGTCGGTCGGGCTGGAGACGCCGCCGCCGGCCATGATCTTGATCTGGTTGGCGCCATTGCGCACCTGCTCGCGCACCGCGCGCCGCACCTCACCCACGCCGTCGGCGATGGCGCCGAGCAGGCCCAGACCGGCGCAGCTGCAGAACATCTCACGGTTGCGCACACCCTTGGGCCGCATGTCGGCATGGCCACCGGTCTGGCTGATCGGGAAACCGGCGATGAACAGCCGAGGGCCTTCGAACAGCCCGCTGGCCACCGCCTCCTGCAGGCCAAAATCGGCACCCGCCGCATCGCGCACGGTGGTGAAGCCGCGCTGCAACATGCCACGCAGGATGTGGCTGCTGTGCGCGGTGACCAGCGACGGCGGCTGCAGCGCCAGGCCCACCAGGTCATGCGAGGCGGCGACCACATGCACATGGGCGTCGATCAGCCCGGGCAGCACCACGCGGCCGCCGGCATCGATGCGCTGTGCATCGTCCACGGGCAGGCCGTCTGCCTGGACCGCGACGATGCGCTCACCCTCGATCACGATCTGTGACAAGGCGCCGACCAGACCGCGCCGGCTGTCAAACGGCCGGGCGTTGTGGATCAGTTGCCGGGCGGGAGGCGCAGCGCGGGTCATGGGCCAGGCTCAGGCCGCGACGGCCGTCAACTCGGCCAGGCCCAGCCGGCGGCGCGCGGCCTCGTATTCACGTTTCAGGCGCGCCACCAACTCAGCCGTGGGCAGCACCTTGTCAATCGCGCCAATGCCCTGGCCGCAGCCCCAGATGTCTTTCCAGGCTTTCTTGGCGTCACCGCCGAAGTTCATCTTGCTGGGGTCGCTTTCAGGCAGCTTGTCAGGATCCAGGCCTGCCGTGCGGATCGATGCCTTCAGGTAGTTGCCATGCACGCCGGTGAACAAATTGCTGTAGACGATGTCGTCCGATTTGCCGTCAACGATGGCCTGCTTGTAGCCGTCCACCGCGCGCGCTTCTTCAGTGGCAATGAAGGCCGAGCCGATGTAGCCGAAGTCTGCGCCCATGGCCTGCGCGGCCAGCACCGCGCCGCCGCTGGCAATGCTGCCCGACAGCGCCAGCGGGCCGTCGAACCACTGGCGAATTTCCTGGATCAGCGCAAACGCGCTGGTGGTACCGGCATGGCCACCGGCGCCGGCGGCCACCGCGATCAGGCCGTCGGCGCCCTTCTCGATCGCCTTGCGCGCAAAGCGGTCGTTGATGATGTCGTGCAGCACCACGCCGCCCCAGGCATGCACCGCGTCGTTGATGTCGGTGCGCGCGCCCAGGCTGGTGATGACGATGGGCACCTTGAACTTGGCGCAGACTTCCATGTCGTGCTCGAGCCGGTCGTTGGACTTGTGCACGATCTGGTTGATGGCGTAGGGCGCGGCTTTCTGGTTCGGATGGTCGCGGTCCCAGGCAGCCAGGGCTTCGGTGATCTCGGCCAGCCACTCGTCCAGCTGGGCCGCCGGGCGGGCGTTCAGTGAGGGCATTGAACCCACCACACCCGAGGTGCACTGGGCGATCACCAGCTTGGGGTTGCTGATGATGAACAGGGGCGCGCCGATGATGGGCAGCGGCAGATGGGACAAGGCGGGGGGCAAAGGCACGGGCAACTCCGTAATGCGGTGGGTCGGTAAAGGGGTTTACCGGCCAGTGTGTGCTGCACGCGGGCCGGCGCTCTATCACGCCGGGGACATGGGCGGCCTGTTGGCAGCGCTCAGAACGCCTCCAGCGCCATCGCGTTGATCGCGTCGGCACCGTCGACGATGCTGTCGCGCAGGCCCGGCAGCTTGCTGAGCAGGTGGTCGCCATAAAAGCGCGCAGTGCTGATCTTGGCGCGCATGAAGTCGGCATCGTCACCCGCATCCAGCCTGGCCTGCGCGGCCAGCAACGCCCGGCCCATCTGCCAGCCGGCCATCAGGCTGCCGGCCAGCATCAGGTAGGGCACGCTGCCGGCAAACACCGCGTTCGGGTTGAGCTTGCCCTGGTCGACGACAAAGGCCACCACGTCCAGAAAGGCCTGGCGTGCCGCAGCCAGGCGCCTGGCCATGGCCAGCGCGTCGACGCTGCCCTGGGCGGTCAACGCCACCTCCGTGGCCTCTATCTGGCCGGCGATGGCACGCGCCGTGGTGCCGCCGTCGCGTGCGGTCTTGCGGCCGACCAGGTCATTGGCCTGGATCGCGGTGGTGCCTTCGTAGATGGTCAGGATCTTGGCGTCGCGAAAATGCTGGGCCGCGCCGGTTTCTTCGATGAAACCCATGCCGCCATGCACCTGCACACCGAGCGAGGCCATGTCCACGCTCATCTCGGTGGAAAAGCCCTTCACCAGAGGCACCATGAATTCGTAGAAGGCCTGGTTCTCTGCTCGCACGGCGGCGTCCGGATGGGCATGAGCGCTGTCCTGAGCGGCGGCAGCCACCAGCGCCATCGCCCGACAGCCTTCGATGTGGGCGCGCATGGTCATCAGCATGCGCTTGACATCGGGGTGGTGGATGATGGGCGCGGCGCCGCGCACCGAGCCGTCCACGGGCCGGCTCTGCACCCGGTCGCGGGCATAGGCCACCGCGCCCTGATAGGCGCGCTCGGCCACCGCGATGCCCTGCACGCCCACGGCGTAGCGGGCGGCATTCATCATCACGAACATGTATTCCAGGCCGCGGTTCTCTTCACCGACCACATAGCCCAGCGCACCGCCCTTGTCGCCGTACTGCAGCACCGCCGTCGGGCTGGCCTTGATGCCCAGCTTGTGCTCGATGCTCACGCAATGCACATCGTTGCGCTCACCCAGACTGCCGTCGGGCCTGACCATGAACTTCGGGCAGACGAAGAGCGAGATGCCCTTGACGCCTTCGGGCGCGCCGACCACACGCGCCAGCACCAGGTGCACGATGTTCTCGGTCAGGTCCTGCTCGCCGTAGGTGATGAAGATCTTGGTGCCGAACAGCTTGTAGCTACCGTCGGCCAGCGGCTCGGCGCGGCTGCGCACCATCGACAGGTCCGATCCCGCCTGCGGCTCGGTCAGGTTCATGGTGCCGGCCCAGCGGCCCTCGACCATCTTGCCCAGGTACTGCGCCTTCAGTTCGTCACTGCCCGCGGTGAGCAAGGCCTCGATCGCGCCGTCGGTGAGCAGCGGGCACAGCGCAAAGCTCATGTTGGCGCTGTTGACCATCTCGATGCAGGCGGCATGGATCAGCTTGGGCAGGCCCTGCCCGCCATAGGCCACCGGGTGGTGCAGTCCCTGCCAGCCGCCGGCCACGAATTGCTCATAAGCCTTTTTGAAACCTGGCGTGGTGGTGACCACACCATCCTTGAACGACGACGGCTGGGTGTCGCCGATCCAGTTCAGCGGCGCCAGCACATCCTGGTTCAGCCGCGCGCATTCCTCGAGCACCGCTGCGGCGGTGTCGGCGCCCGCGTCCTCAAAGCCGGGCAGTGCGGCCACGGCGTCTATGCCGGCGAGTTCGGTCATCACAAACAGCATGTCCTTGACGGGGGCGGTGTAGCTCATGGCTCAACTCCGGATGGTGTTCTGTGGGTACAAAAAAGGGCGCCTCAGCGGGCGCCCTGGTCGAAGCCG
>JANOWE010000254.1:0-5088 GCA_031417735.1 Betaproteobacteria bacterium | reverse complement strand
TTTTGCGCCGAATGGCCCGATAAAGCAAGACCGTTTAGTGACTACATATTAGAGCGCAAAAAAGGCCCGGAAGGACCAAGTTTGTGAAGAGCGACAGGGACTTGCAGACGATGCACCTCATGCGGAGGCGCGGAACTTCAGTTTAACCGGCCCCGACGGGCCCCCAGGAGACATCCATGACCCGCAAGACCCTTTCACGCCGCGCGCTGTTGGCCGCGGGCTGCGCCGCCGCGCTGCTGGCGCCGCTGGCCGCCCAGGCCCAGGCCTTCCCGACCAAGGCCATCACGCTGATCGTGCCCTGGCCGGCCGGCGGCTCGACCGACCGCCACCTGCGCGTGCTGGCCGAGATCGCCGGCAAGCACCTGGGCCAGAACGTGATCATCGAGAACAAGCCGGGTGCCGGCGGCACGCTGGGGCCGGGGCAGATGGCGCTGACCGCCAAGCCCGACGGCTACACGATCGCGCAGTTGCCGATGGGCATGCTGCGTGTGCCGCACATGCAGAAGACGCTGTGGAATCCGCTCACCGACTTCACCTACATCATCGGGGTCTCGGGCTACACCTTCGGCTTCACCGTGCGCAGCGACTCGCCCTACAAGACCTTCAAGGACTACATTGAGGCCGCACGCAAGAAACCCGGCGCCATCGACTTTGGCTCCACCGGCATCGGCACCAGCCCGCACCTGCTGATGGAGGAGTTGTCCGACAACGCCAAGGTCCAGCTCAACCACGTGCCGTTCAAGGGCAACGCTGACCTGCAGCAGGCGCTGCTGGGCGGCCACGTGATGGCGCAGAGCGACGCCACCGGCTGGGACAAGTTTGTCGACGGCGGCCAGATGCGCCTGCTGGTCACCTTTGGCGAGCAGCGTACCAAGCGCTGGCCGAATGTGCCCACAGCCAAGGAACTCGGCTACGGCGTGGTCTCGCAGTCGCCCTATGGCCTGGTCGGACCCAAGGGCATGGACCCGGCGGTGGTGAAGACGCTGCACGACGCCTTCAAGAAGGCCATGGACGACCCAAAGCACCTGGAAGTGCTTGAGCAACTCAACCAGGCGGCCTGGTACCGCAGTGGCGACGAATACGCCAAGTGGGCCGCCACACAGTTCGTCAAGGAAAAGGCGCTGATCGAGAAGCTGGGGCTGTCGGGGAAGTGAGCTCGGGGCTGGCGTAGACCGAAGCAACGTCGTCACAGTTGTGAGACTAAATTTGTCACTCCGCCATTGACGAGGACAACCGGTGGGCCAAAACCCAGCAACGACGCGGGTTTCCAAGGGTTGCGAAGCAAAGATGTCACTTCGCAATCGATGCCGACGCAGCGAAGCAAAGTTGTCACCGTGTTCTTGACGGTGTGAGCGGTGCCGTTGGTGCCGGTAAGTTCAGCCGCCGCAGCGCGCCCGCGTGATCGCGCGGCGCAGTTCCGGCGGTGCCGCTTGCGGTGTCAGCCTGGCCCTCCAACCCGCATAGGGCCGGCGGCATTCGGCACAGCGAAGCGGCGGGCCAAGCTGTCTCGCGTTGAGCCGGTACGGCGCAGTTGCGCCGCAACCGCGGCAATGCTCTTCAAGCGCGATGCCGTGCCAGGGGCAGCGACTCGCGCCGACGCGCTGATGCATCACGCCGTGATACGCCAGCGCCATACACGCGGTGCAGAACCGAACGCGGTCATGCATCTGCGGCCTACCATCAGCCTTGTGCAGACCATCCGTCAATGCCTTGCGGGGAATGGCGAAGGTTCTGGCCCGCAGCGACACGGCAACATGGCTGTTGGTGGGCGGAATTCCTTCGTAGGGGTCGATCGGCCGCAGCGCAAGCTGCTTGGCCACGATGTGGCCCGGCAGGGCGTTCATGCGCGCCAGCTTCCACGCGATGCCCAGAGTGGTCTCGTGGGGGCAGAGCCACCGGCGATTGAAGATGTACCCGTGCGACGGGCTCAGCCGAGCCTCGTCGAAGGTCAGGATCGGCAGCACTGCAACGGCTCTGACTGCGACGATGCCGGCTTGGGTAATTGTCGCCAACCACTGCCGCCAACCATTGCCGCCAACCACACCGGAGCCCCACCACGACGAGCACGCATCAAGGATGCCGGCGTGGGGGGGTTGAATACGACGCCAACTTCGATCCCCCATCGTGATGCACCCTTTTGGATGCCCCCAATGTGACTCCCCCATCAGAGCGCCCTCGAAATCGGTCCCGCCACGCGTCCATCGCGGCTAAAACTGTCGAGCAAGTTTCCACTTCTCGAGGGGCACATGAACTTCAATCGCCGGCACGTCGCGGCCCTCGTGGCGTCCACAGTCATCCCGGGAATGCCGTTGACCGCAGGCCTTGAGCCCCTGCTAACCGTCAGTGGCCGCATTGGTCGAGTCAACAACGCCCGGACCCAAACCTTTGAGTTCACCGACGCCGCGCTTCTCGCGCTGCCACAGTCGAGAATCACCACCGCAACCGCTTGGACGTCCCGGTCGGTCTTTACCGGCCCAACCCTGCTGGAGGTCATGGCTGCGGTGGGGGTTACTTCGGGCACGCTGAACTTCAAGGCCCTTGACGACTACGCCGCGCTGATTCCTTGGGAAGACCTTGTACGCTACGGCGTGATCTTGGCGCACAGCCAGAACGGCGTGCGGCTGAACAAGAAGCGCTGGGGTCCGTTGTGGACAATCTATCCTCGTGACCGATATCCGGTCGCACTCAACGGGCCGACTGCGGAGTCGAGATTCATCTGGCAAGTCAATCGGATAGAGGTGAGTCACTGAGCGCCATGTCAGACCGCCGGCGCTCAAACCCGTTCGCCCCCCGCCCGGCGCATGGCTGGCGTCGGTTAGGCGATGCCCCGGCACCGTCGGAGCGGGGCTGGTGGGCTGGGCTGGTGCTCTCGCTCTTGACTGCAGCCGTTGGGACAGCGGCCTTGTTCAGCCAGCAGTTGGACATTTTAAGGGTGGGCACTGCCATCTCGGAGTCAGGCGCTTACTGGACGGTCGCACAGTTCCAGATTGCCCATCAACATCTGAAGCAAGAACTCCGTGCGATAGCCGCTGGAGAGCCCGCGCGCCAGGACGTTCTGTCGAGGCGGGCGGCGGTGCTCGCGTCCAAGTCAGCCATCCTGACTGAGCCGTCGGAGTTGCAGCGTTTGCTTAAAACGGTTCCCGGCTACGACGATGCCACCCGGCGCTTGGCCGGCATTCAACAAAAGATCGGTCCGACGCTCGATGAGGTCCCCTTCACCCATGCGGTTGCCGTGAAAGTGCTGGGTGAACTGCAGTCGGTAGGCGACGAAGAACTGATTGTTCAGCTGGCCAATGAAGTGCGCCAAAGCGAGATCGCGGGTAAGGAGGTGGTTCTGGGCAGCCTGACGCGTCGAAATTACTGGGTCTGGGCGGGATTTGCGCTATGTTGGACAGGGCTTGTGCTCTGGCTGGTCTATGCAGTTCGCTCGCGCCGGCTGTACCGCGCGGCCGCGAGAGACCGGCAGCGTGCGGTCAGCGCCATGGAGCATGCGCTCAGCGCCAAACGCAAGTTCCTGAGCATGGTGAACCACGAGGTTCGGTCACCGCTTCAGAACATCGTGGCAGCGGCGGAGCTGCTTGCCTTGCAGAATGCTGCCGCGAAAGAGCCCTCCCCAGGCAGCACGGCAGCAATACGTCGCATCCGGCACGCCGTGACGGTACTGCAAGGCCAACTGCGCGACCTGCTCACAATCGCCCGAGAAGATGCAGACCACCTGAGCACCCACGCCGAGACGTTCGAGTTCCGCGAGTTGGTCCACGACGTCTGTGCGGACCAGGAAGAAGCCGCTCAAGCCAAGGGCCTGGCTTTCCGGGTCGAGATGCCGGCCGCCCCTGTGACGGTTCATGCCGACCCGATCCGCATCGCCCAGGTGCTGAGAAACCTTGTCGAAAACGCAGTCAGGTACACCAGCGCCGGCCGCATCGATGTCCGGTTGGGGGACGACGACAGTGGATCGCCCGCTTTGGAAAACCAGGTGAGGTTCGTCGTTCAAGACACCGGGCCGGGCCTGCCACCCATGGCGCTGGAGCGCCTGCAAGGCGGATCAGAGCCGTTCGAGTCGACCGACGCCGGTACCGGCATTGGTCTGTTCGTCATCCGGGACCTGCTGCAGCAGCTCGGCGGCAGGATTGAGGTTCAGCGGCTTGAACCCCAGGGCACCAGGTTTGTGGTGAGCATCCCCGCTCGGCGGGTTGAAGACTCCGCTGCAGACCCGGTAGGTGCCAACCCCTTAAATGTGCTGATCGTCGATGACCGCGAAGATGTCTTGAGCGCGCTGAGCGATGTCGTCCGGCGCCTGGGGCACCTCTGCCAGGCCGTCAGCTCAAGCGCCGTTGCGCAGGGCATGCTCGCCAGCGGCCACTACGACGTGGCGTTGATCGATCTGGAAATGCCGGGCCTGGACGGGTTGGCGCTGGCCACCGAGGTTCGGCAGGGTGGCGGACTCAACCGAGACTCCATGCTGATCCTCATCAGCGCAGCTGAATACCGCGCGGTGGGCCAACAATGGCCCTTCGACGGCTTTTTGCAGAAACCCATCGATGGCCAGGCACTGGGCCAGCTCATCGGTTCGCGAACGCCGCACTGAACTGGCTTGCGGCGATTGACGCGGTCACCGGCTTCTGCAGGAAGAGCAATCCATGCTGTTCGATCGCAGTGACCAACTCCTTCTCATCGACTTCCTTGCTGCCTGCCTTGCCAGTCAATATCGCAATCGGACAAGTGGCGCGCTGGCTGCGCAGCCTGGCAACAAGCGCTTCGGCGGTCCCGTTAAGAAGCACCCAGTCGATCACGTAGGCGTCGAAGCTGTCGTACTGCAGAGCCGCCTCCAGCTGAGTCTCGATTCCGAAGGCCGTGGCCTCGAAGCCCAGTTCGACCAGCCCGACAGCAAGCCCGCGTGCAACCTCGATGTCGTCGTCCAGGATCGCAAAGCGGCGCGGCCGGTCCGGCTTGGGCTCGATGATGAGCCGCCGCACGGTGCAGGCCTGCGGCGTCGGCGTCTCGCCGGCCACCATCACCACCCATTCTGATCCGCCCTTGATGGCGATGAGGTCGCCGGGGCGGTGTTGCGCCAGCGGCTGCCCTGGC
>JANOWE010000253.1:0-3303 GCA_031417735.1 Betaproteobacteria bacterium | reverse complement strand
TGTTTTGGCCGGATCTTTAGCGGCTGGATTCCTGACCTTGAGCCAGTTAAAGGCCCGCTTGAGCGGCGCATCTTCAGCGCGGTGGCGGCCACGGCGGCCACCTCGGCGTCGTCAAGCATGTCGATCAGCGGCTTGACGTTGTAGCCGCCGACCATGGTGCCCAGCAGTTCGGTGGCCTTGGCCTTGCTGACCAGACCCACCGTGATGTCGCCATGGGCCACGGCGGCCAGAAAGCTGGCCTTGACCTTGGCCGCGTCGTCCACGCCCGGGGGCACACGGTGGGTCAGCAGCTGGAGCAGGAACGCGCCTTCACCGATTGGCAGGGCCTTGATCAGCTCGATCAGGTCGGCGGTCTGCCGGGCCGACAGGGCCAGCGGCGGAATGCCGAGCGCGGCGCGTTCGGCGACATGTTGACGGTAGGCTTGCAGCATCTCAGAAGCTCCTTGAAGTAGGCGAGGGGGCCGGCGGCTGGCCCTAAGGGTTTGTCCCATATTTTATGTCTTATATAAGACATGCCCAAGCGCTTTGTTCAAGGCGCTGCGCCGGTGGCGGGCGGTCGCCCTGCATCACTGCCGATTGTGGCCCAGCCTGGATGCTGGTTGGGCCGGAGCGGGCGCTGCCCCTGCCGACAGCAGCGGGCCGATTGCTGGGCGCGCGCAAAAAAAGCCCGCAAGCCGTTGGCGGGCCATGCTGGAAGGGCCAGAGCTTGCGCAGCAGGCTCAGTGCAGCGGATCAGACCTTGTCACGCATCCACTTTTCGGCGAAGGCGTCAGAGCGGGCCTGGGCCTGGGCGCCACTGGTCATCAGCCAGATCAGGGAACCGGTGGCGAAGGACAGCGGGACAAGGGCAAGAATCACATTGATCATGGCGGTCAGTGGTTGAGGTGGTAGCGATTTGCTGCGCCGCAGCATCAGTCGGCGGCCACTGGCCTGCGGCAGCGAGCCGGAATGACCTGGCTCTGCCGTGGTTTCGGCGCAAGACGCCCCGCCTTGAGACGGCAGTTGCGGAAAATCTCACCAATCCAGCAGCAGCTGCTCTTCCGGCACCAGCGAGCTTGCCGCTGGCTCGCCAACCGCAGGTGGCGTGCCGCTCAGCAGACCCGGTGCCGGGGCCTGGCCTGCCGCGCTGGCGGCCTGCGCGACGACCAGGTCCAGCGCCTGGTCGGCCAGTTGCGCGGCGTTCTGGCAGTTGTCGACCATGCGCTGGCCAATGCGGGTGTTCATCAGCATCGACTTGGCCGGTATCTGCAGCCAGACGATGCCGGCCTTGGCGTCTTCGAGCCGCACCGCACCGCTGCTGGTGGGTTGCGGCACCATGGTGTAGCGCTTGCCGCCGTGCCGCAGGTGAAACAGGCCGGGCTGTTCGGCCACGGCCAGCAATTCCACCTTCTGCTCGAACTCGCAGTCGACGCTGCCGATCTGCACCCGGGTGGCCACTTCCAGTTGCTGCTCGCTCAGCGGCTCGGGTGCGGGCTCAGGTTTGGGTGGCGGCGCCGGCACCTTGGCCCGTCGAACGCTGCGGCTGCTTGCCTGCTTGCCGGTCTTGGCCTGGGTGCCGGCGGCCTGGGCGATGCTTGTTGGCACCATGGCCAGCAGGCCCAGCATCAGTAACAGGCTCATCACAGCGCTTGCGCGGGGCCAGCGGCTGGGCCCGGGCGGTGTGCATTGGACGGCGGTAGGGGCAGAGTTCGGCAGAGACAGGGGCATGGCCCGATTGTGAATCGACGGCTTTTTTTGCCGTTTCAGGTGCCGAACAAGGCCGCCTCGGCCTGCGCCGGCAAGGGCTGACCGGTGCGCCGGGCGCGGCCGAGCAGGGTCCAGTAGTAGCGGAAGCTGGCCCGGTCGTGCAGCTGGTCCTGGCCATGGTGGTGGTGGCTGATCGGCGCCCAGTGGGCGGCCTGGGCGGCGAGCAGGATGTCGATGGCCTCGTCGACTTCGGCCGCGCTGGGCGAGAAGGCTTCGACGATGGGTTCGATCTGTGCCGGGTGGATGCTCCACATCCGCGTGTAGCCAAACTCTCGTGCGGCGCGGCGGGCGGCTGCGGCGATCGCGTCCTCGTTCTTGAACTCGGTGACCACGCAGTGCGAAGGCACTTTGCCTGCAGCATGGCAGGCTGCGGCAATCTCGAGCTTGGCGCGCAGCACCAGCGGGTGGCTGAATTGGCCCTGCACACCCATCGCCGACTGCGGTATGGCGCCGCGGTGGGCGGACACAAAGTCCATCAGCCCGAAGGACAGGCTTTCAATTTCCGGCAGGGCGGCGATGGCCGCAACATCCTGCAGGCCGCCATGGGTTTCGATCAGCGCGTGCAGCGGCGGCATGCGGCCATGGCCGGTGCTGGCCACGACTTGCCGGATCTGCGCTATGGCCTGCCGCACATCGGTCAGATGGCGCGGTTTGGGCAGCATCAAATAGGCCAGGCGGTGGCCGGCGCGGCCGACCAGGCTGCGCACATCGTCGGCAAAGGCCGGGTGGTCCAGCGGGTGCACCCTTGCGCCGATGCGGCCGAAGCGGTTGTGCTCGGACAGCGCCAGGTCGGCGCACAGCGTGGCGTGGGCGGCCTCGGCGCCTAGCGGCGCGCCGTCCTCGCAGTCCAGCGTGATGTCGAACACCGGGCCCAGCTCGGCCTGCAGCGCCATGGCCTTGAGCATGCGCGCCTCGGTGCCGCAATAGTGGTCACAGACGGGGATGTCGGCGGCGACGGGGCCGTCGTCAAGCAGAGCGTGGGCAGGCAGGATGGCAGCGTTCATGGTGGTGGCCCGGGGCTTGGCCGGGCAAAAGCGGTGGGGGCAAAGCACAACGGGCCGACGGGCATGATGCCAGCCGGCCCGTTGGGGCATGCGGTGAGCGGGCGCTGTCACGCGCCCACGGGGTTCACAGCAGGTGTTTCACGCCGTCTTGCTCGCCCTGCAGTTCGGCCAGGGTCTTGTCGATGCAGCTCTGCGAGAAGGCGTCGATGTCCAGGCCCTCGACCAGCTTGTACTCGCCACCGGCGCAGGTCACCGGGAAGCCGAAGATCACGTCCTTCGGAATGCCGTACTGGCCGTCGCTGGCGATGCCCATGGTGACCCAGGCGCCGTTGGTGCCCAGCGCCCAGTCGCGCATGTGGTCGATGGCGGCATTGGCGGCCGATGCGGCCGACGACACGCCCCGCGCCGCGATGATGGCCGCGCCGCGCTTGCCCACGGTGGGCAGAAAGGTGTCGGCGTTCCAGACCTGGTCGTTGATCATGTCCTTGACTGCGGCGCCTTCGATGGTGGCGAAGCGGTAGTCGGCGTACATGGTGGGCGAGTGGTTGCCCCA
>JANOWE010000252.1:0-15464 GCA_031417735.1 Betaproteobacteria bacterium | reverse complement strand
TTCGGTGCTGACCTTGCTCCAGGCCTCGATGCCGCCCTGTTGAACCAAATCCGCCGCGATGTCGAGAATCTCCATCGTTTTGGGGTGCAGCTCGCCGCTTTCCTTGTGCAGGAAGAACGGCAGCGGCACACCCCAGCTGCGCTGGCGGCTGATGCACCAGTCGGGCCGGCCCTTGATCATGTCGCGAAGCCGGGTGCGGCCGTTCTCGGGATAGAACCGGGTCTGGTCGATGGCGGCCAGCGCCATCTCGCGCAGCGTGGCCGGCGCCTTGTCGACGGTGAACACGCCCTCGCCCTGATCCATGCGAATGAACCACTGCGCCGCCGCACGGTAGATCACCGGCGTCTTGTGGCGCCAGCAATGCGGGTAGCTGTGGCGGATGGGCTCGGTGGCCAGCAGCCGGCCGGCGTCGCGCAGGGTGTCGATGATCTGCGGCACGGCCTTCCAGATGTTCAGGCCACCGAACAGCGGGAAGTCGGCCTGGTAGCGGCCGTGGCCTTGCACCGGGTTCAGGATGTCGTCCACCGACAGGCCATGGGCGCGGCAGGCGTTGAAGTCGTCCACCCCGTAGGCGGGCGAGGAATGGACCAGGCCGGTGCCGTCGTCGGCGGTGGCGTAGTCGGCCAGGTAGACCGGACTGCGGCGCTTGTAGCCGGCGTGCACCTCGGCCAGCGGGTGCCAGAACTCGATGCCGTCGAGCGCCTTGCCGGCGGCGGTGGCCAGCACCGTGCCGCTCAGGCCGAAGCGGGCCAGGCATTTGTCGACCAGGCTCTCGGCCAGCAGCAGCAGGCCACGTTCGGTGTCCACCAGCGCATAGACCAGCTCGGGGTTCAGGTTCAGCGCCTGGTTGGCGGGGATGGTCCAGGCGGTGGTGGTCCAGATCACCGCAAACGCCGGTTTGGCCAGCGTGCCCTGGCCGAAGGCGGCGGCCAGCTTTTCAGGTTCGGCGCATTCGAAGGCCACGTCCAGGGTCTGGCTGCTCTTGTCGGCGTATTCGATCTCGAATTCGGCCAGTGAGCTGCAGCAATCAAAACACCAGTAGACCGGCTTCAAACCCCGGTAGACAAAGCCGCGCTCGACCACGCGCTTGAAGGCGCGGATCTCGCCCGCCTCATTGGCAAAGTCCATGGTGCGATAGGGGTGCTGCCAGTCGCCCAGCACACCCAGGCGCTGGAAGTCGGCCATCTGCAGCGCGATCTGCTCGGTGGCATAGGCCCGGCTCTTGGCCTGCATGTCGTCGCGGCTGAGCGTGCGGCCATGCTTTTTCTCGATTGCATTCTCGATCGGCAGACCATGGCAGTCCCAGCCCGGCACGTACTGGGCATCGAAACCCGACAGCTGTCGCGCCTTGACGACCATGTCCTTCAACACCTTGTTGACGGCATGGCCCATGTGGATCTGGCCGTTGGCATAGGGCGGGCCGTCGTGCAGGATGAACTTGGGCGCGCCGCAGCGCGCGGCGCGCAGGCGCTGGTACAGGCCTTCGTCGTTCCATTGGGCGACCCAGGCCGGTTCGCGCTTGGGCAGGTCGCCGCGCATCGGGAACGGCGTGTCGGGCAGGTTCAGGCTGCTGCGGTAGTCGGGCTTTGGGGCGTCGGTCATGGCTTCGCGCCGTGAGGGACGGCGTCGGGATTCGGTCAGGAAGGCGGGCGGGTGATGCGGCGCGCAGTCTGTGCGCCTCGGCCCAGGGCAAGGGCCGGGCTTCAGGCGGCGGAGATGGCGCTCGAAATTCGGTCGCGCGTGGTTTGGCGACACAAGGCGACATGGGGCGCCGCATGCGGCGCGGCAAGGCGGCAGGGCTTGGCCTTCGTGACCGGGCGATCAACGCTCATGCGGCCGCATTGTACGTGGCGGCCTGTGCCGCCCCGAACCGTCCTGGGCGCTGCCGTTCAAGGCCCAGCGCGGACGCGCGGCTCGTGCTTGATTTGTCACTCACTCATACAGCCTGACACAGACGAAACGCCGCTGTTTCTCGACAAGCGGTCAATACCTTGTTGGGCATTTGCGCCATCCCCGGCCTCAGGGGTCGCTTGGGCTTACACCCTGTTTCGGGTGGGTTCAGATGAATCGTCGGAGATTTTTACAGTGCAGCCACACCGGGAAAACCCCGTTGGCGCAAGACCTTGATTTTCAAGGCCGGCACGCTGATGGCACGCCAATTGCTGAATCTGTTTGTCATCCAAACAGGTGTGATTGATATCACACATGCAAGGTGAAGCCCCGGAACGGGGTATTTGTGTGATCTTGTAACTGCCTCGCGGCAATCCTGGAGCAACTATGAAGATGATCGACAAAGCAATCGGCGGTGTGCTGGGTCTCCTGGCCATGAGCGGCGCCGCGCTGGCCAACCCCTGTGGCGCCGTTGGCGCGCCTGCCTGCACGGTGCCCGAGCCCAGCTCGTGGAGCCTGGTGGTGCTGGCGGTGGTGGGCGTGGCGGCGGTGTCCCGCTTCCTGAAAAAGTAGGCACCCTGCTGACGAAGCACTGCAGCCCCGGTCCGGGTGTTGCGGCAGTTGGACTTGCCGCCATTCGGCCAGCCAGTATGGCGGGCCGCATGGCGAGTACCGGGATCAAGTTCTACGGCCAGGGTTTTCGCCCGAGCCGAGGTTTTGTATCCCGATGCTGATGTGCACCGAGGCCGCCCAGTGGTCACGTTCGGGCCGCGGACCATACCAAGATTCCCGCCGTGCGCAGCAGGGTTCAGAGTTAGCTGGATTTGGTGTTGCCCGAGGTTGCAAGTAGTACCCGGTGCAACATGGCGATACCCAAGATACCTGATTTTCGATTCATGTTTTGGCGATTGAAATTGGAGTTCCCCGGGTGCACTCAACGATTGAGTCCGCGCGAACGCCTGCATAGCTTCAAGGCCAGCCCTGGTTTGAATTCAGGTCGGTTGAGCCTGTCGAGTTGAAATTTTTCGCATCGAAGCGAAATCACCTGGAGTGACCCATGTACCAAGCCCCCATCATCACCTTCTACGCCGGCTTTCCTGGTGACCAGATGGAGCCCAGCCTGTTCGACATCCGGGTCACGTCAGCCGGGGTGTACAACCCGCTGTTCCCGCCATCTGGCACGCTCTATGACGGCTGGTGCCTTGACCGCAACGTGCAGATTCCGGTCAACACCAGCTACACCGCTGCGGTGTATTCGTCGTATGAACTGGGTGTGCTGGCGGCCAACGTGCCCACGCTGAGCGCCAATGTCAACCTGGGCCACCTGGACAATATCAACTGGCTGCTCAACCACTACGACGGCACGAACTACAACTACGGTGACGTGCAGGGCGCCATCTGGCAATTGATGGGCTCGAACCCGATTGCCTCTTATCTCGGCGGGCAGAATCCGGCCACCATCACTGCGCTGGTCGATCTGGCCTTGGCCAACGACGCTTATGTGCCCGATGCGGGCGAAACCATCGGCGTGGTCATCGACCCGTTCAGCGGCAACACCCACTACCAGCCGCTGATCATCGAGACCAAGGCCGCCAAGATCGGCGACTTTGTCTGGCACGACCGCAATGCCAACGGCATTCAAGACAGCGGCGAAGAGGGCATTGCCGGCGCCACCGCCAAGCTGGTGCGCGACATGGACAGCAACGGCAGCATCGGCGCCGACGAGGTGCTGGCCAGCACCACCACCGGCGCCGCTGGCGAATACAGCTTCAAGGGCCTGACCCCGGGTCTGAGCTACCAGGTGATGTTCACGCTGCCGTCCAGCTACAACGGCGTCAGCCCGTTCCAGAACGACGGCAACCCGGCCTCCGGCGCCAACAGCGACGGCCTGATGTCCGGCGTGATCGTGCTGGCCCCGGGTGAGTACAACCGGACCATCGACGCCGGCTTCTACCAGTTCGCGTCCATCGGCGACCGGGTCTGGCTGGACGCCAACGCCAACGGCCGCCAGGACGATGGCGAGGCCGGCGTGGCCGGTGTCACCGTGCGCCTGCTCGATGTGAATGGCTTGGTGATTGGCACCACCAGCACTGGCGCCGAAGGCCAATACCACTTCAGCGGGCTGGTGCCCAGCACCTACTCTGTCGAGTTTGTTCGTCCTGACGGCTTTGTCTTCACCCAGGCCGGCGCGGCGGGCGCAGGCGACGATCGCAACAGCGACGCCAACACCTTGAATGGCCGCACGGTGGCCACGGTGCTGGAATCGGGCGAGGACGACCTCAGCTGGGACGCCGGGCTGGTGGCCGCCAGGCCCGATCCGGCCAAGATTTCAGGCTATGTCTACGAAGACTTCGGCAATGACGGCGTGCGTGGCCCGACCGAGCCGGTGATCGGCCTGATCACCATCACGCTGACCGGCATCGACGACCTGGGCAATGCCGTCAGCCGCACGGCGGTGACCGATATCAATGGCTACTACGAGTTCGCCGACCTGCGCCCGGGCACCTACAAGCTGAGTGAAACCCAGCCGGTGAACTACCTTGACGGCAAGGACACGGCGGGTACGGCTGGTGGCGTGGTCAGCGACGACATGATCGCCGGCATCCCTCTGTCTGCAGGGCAACACAGTCAAAACAACAATTTCGGTGAGTTGGTGGGCGCGTACATCCGCGGCACCGTGTTCTGCGACAACAACAACGACGGGACTCAGCAGGCCGGTGATGTGGGTCTGTCGGGTGTGATGATCACCCTGACCGGCCTTGACGACCGCGGCCAGGCCGTGTCGGCAGCCACCACCACGGACGCTGACGGCCACTACAGTTTCGACGGCCTGCGCCCCGGCACTTACCGCGTGGCCGAGCCCGACCAACCGGCCGGCAAACTGGACGGCAAAGACACAGCGGGCCTGTTCGGCGGCGGCGTTGCTGGCAACGATGTCATTGACGGTATCGTGCTGACCCAGGGCCTGATCAGCGAAAACAACAACTTCGGCGAGATCAAGCCCAACTCGATTTCCGGCTACGTCTATTGCGACGGCAGTGACAACGGTCTGCGTGAGATCGGTGAGCTGGGCTTGCCCGGCGTGGCCGTGCGCCTGACCGGCCTTGACGACCGTGGCCTGGCGGTGGACGTGACCGTCAACACTGGCCCCGACGGCAAATACCTCTTTGCCAACCTGCGCCCGGGCACCTACGCGGTGTCCGAGCCCAACCAGCCGGCAGACAAGATCGATGGCCGTGACACGGCGGGCAGCACGCCCGGCAGCGTGGCCACCAACGACCTGATCAGCAACATCGTGCTGGGAACGGGCCAGGACTCCACCGACAACAACTTCGGCGAGATCAAGCCAAGTTCGATCGCCGGCTTTGTCTACTGCGACGACAACAACGACGGCATCAAACAGGGCACCGAGCAAGGCCTGGCCGGTGTGCAGGTTCGCCTGACCGGCAGCAACGACCTGAACCAGCCGGTGGACATCACGCTGACCACTGGCGCCGACGGCAGCTACAAGTTCGACAAACTGCGCCCCGGCGTCTACACCGTGACCGAGCTCAGCCAGCCTGTCGGCAAGGACGACGGCCAGGAAACCGCAGGCACGGCCGGTGGCGACACCAGCGTCAACGAGGTCATCAGCGGCATCGTGCTGCCCCCGGCGTTCGACAGCACCGGCAACAACTTCGGCGAACTGCTGCCCCCGGCGGCGCAGGTTTCCGGTTTTGTGTACTGCGACGACAACAACGATGGTGTCAAGCAGGGCAGCGAGCCGGGTCTGGCCGGCGTGACGGTCAAGCTCACCGGCACCAACGACCTGGGCGCAGCGCTGAGCCTGAGCACCACCACCGGCGCCGACGGCAGCTACGCCTTCACTGGCCTGCGTGCGGGCAACTACACGGTGACCGAGACGACCCAGCCCTCGGCCAAGCTCGACGGCCGGGAAACCGCCGGCAGCACCGGTGGCAACACATCGGTCAACGAGGTCATCAGCAACATCGTCGTGGCCACCGGTCAGAGCAGCAGCGGCAACAACTTCGGCGAGATATTGCCGGCCAAGCTGTCGGGCCATGTCTACGAAGACATCGGCAACGATGGTGTGCGCAACAGCGAGCCTGCGATTGCCGGCGCCACGGTCAAGCTCACCGGCACCAACGACCTGGGTCAGGCCGTGATGTTGACCACCACCACCAACGCCGCTGGCTACTACGAGTTTGCCAACCTGCGCCCCGGCAGCTACAAGGTGATTGAAACCCAGCCAGCTGGCTATCTTGACGGCAAGGACACGGCGGGCACCAAGGGCGGCGTGGTCAGCAACGACATGATCGCCAACATCCCGCTGGTGGCTGGCGATCACAGCCAGAACAACAATTTCGGCGAGATCCGGCCGGCCTCGATCGGCGATCGGGTCTGGGAGGACAAGAACTACAACGGCATTCAGGATGCGGGTGAAGTCGGTGTCAGTGGCGTCACCGTCAAGCTGCTGGATTCGGCCGGGGCGGTTCTGGCCATCACCACCACCAACACCACTGGCAACTACCTTTTCAGCAACCTCAACCCGGGTGACTACAAGATTCAGGTGGTGTCGCCCAGCGGCTACTTCGTGACCAGGAAGGACCTCGGTGGCAATGACACCCTGGACAGCGACATTGACGCCAGCGGCACCACCGTGGTGACCACCCTGAGCGCAGGGGGAAACGACCTGAAGTGGGACGCGGGCCTGTACCGCAAGGCCAGTGTGGGCGACCGGGTCTGGGAGGACAGTAACGAAAACTTCATCCAGGATCCGGGCGAACTGGGCATTGCCGGCATCAGCGTCAAGCTGCTGGCCGCCGACGGGAGGACGGTGCTGGCCACCACCACGACCAACACCAACGGCAACTACCTGTTCAGCAACCTCGACCCGGGCAGCTATGTGCTGCAGTTTGACAAGGCCGGGGTCAGGTTCCAGGGCTACAAGCTTGACGGCTGGAAGTGGGCAGTGAAGGACTTCGGCGGCAACGACAGCGTGGACTCCGACGTTGCCGGTGACGGCGTGTCCAAGACCAATGTCACCAAGACCGACCTGTTCATGCTGATGTCGGGCCAGAACGACATGACGCGCGACGCAGGCATCACGCCCATCGTCATCGACCTCGACGGCAACGGCATCCGCACCCTGGCCCGCAGCGACGACAGCAGCGGTTTCGACCTGTTCGGCAACGGCAACTTGGTCAAGTCGGGCTGGATCTCGGGCAGCGACGGCTTCCTGGCTGTGGACCGCAACGGCAATGGCCGCATCGACGACATCAGCGAGCTGTTCGGCGGCAACGCCAAGGGCGCGGGCTTTGCCCAATTGGCCAGCTTCGACAGCAATGGCGACGGCGTGGTCAACGATCTGGACGAGGCCTTCGGCCAACTGATGATCTGGCGCGACATCAACGGCAACCGCAGCACCGACGGCGGTGAGCTGATGACACTGGCCCAGGCCGGCGTGGCCAGCCTGACCTTGGCCTACACCGAGCTGCCCTTCGTCGACGGCCAGGGCAACCTGCATCTGGAACGCAGCAACGCCACCCTGGCCAGCGGCGCGTCGGTCAGCATGACCGATGTGTACTTCAACGTCTCGGTCGACGATGCGCTGGCCGCCGGCGTGAAGCTGCCGACCATGGCCGAACTGCTGGGCGAAGACCACGCACTGGACGCGGTGCTGGGTGGCGCCGGCATGGCCAGCACCTGCCAGGTCAGGCTGGCCGACGAGTCGGTGATCAGCGGTGGCGACGCAGGCGAAGCCCTGCGCAAGCTGGCCGCCCTGACGCGTGACGACAGCCACCACGCTGCAGCGGCCTGAGTCTGCTGCCGGGCTGGCCGGCCGGCAGCGGCCAGGCTTGCCGCGCGCGCCAGGACATCTTCGAATGGCCTGGCGCGCATTCCTTCGCGGCAGCGCGCTCCGCGCGAAGCTCGTCGGCGTGCACGCTGAAGCGGGTCGGCCGATGATGCTCGCCTGCGCGACAGCTTGTCTGCCTGCTGTCACGCAAGCCTGTGCCCCGCTGGTCCGGCGCGTGCATTCCGTCGCACCGAGCCCAGGCCCGACCGACCCCAGACCCGCCGTCCGATGACCGATACAAGCATCATGCTGGCGTTTGCCGACGACAGCCAGCTCGACGCACCCCGAGGCGCGCCGCTGCAGGACGCGGTGGTGTTTCTGGCCCGCTTTCTGGCCACGGCGGTGCAGACCGAACGCCTGCGCGAGACGCTGCAGGCCGACGCCCCCGAGGGGCACAGTGACGTGCCCTCAGCCGATCTGGTGCAGGCCATGCTTTTGCATGGCGAACTCACTGGCACCGAACTGCCCAACGGCCGGCGCCGCCGCACCGAGATGCCTGCCCTTGTCGTGGGCGCGGGTGGCCGCGCCTTGGCCGTGCTGCAGGTCAAGGACGGGCGCTTCGAGTGCCACCTGCCGGGCATCGAGGGCACGAGCTGGCTGGACGCGGCCGAGCTTGACGAAGAAGTGCCCGAGGCGCGCTGGATTGCCGTGCGTGCGCGTTTGTACTTCGACCAGCGCAGCCTGCTCTACACCCTGCCCGAACCCGGTCGCTGGTTCTGGGGCGTGTTCCGTCGCAACCGCTGGCTGTTCGTCTGGGCCCTGCTGGGGACGATGGCGCTCAACGTCTTTGGTGCTCTGGTGCCGTTCTATTCAATGGCGGTCTACGACCGCGTCATACCCCATGCCGCGCTGGGCAGCCTGGGCGTGCTGACCAGCGCGGCCGCATTGATCCTGCTCTTCGAACTGGTGATGCGCTTGCTGCGCAGCAACCTGCTGGAGGCGGCGGCCCGACGCATGGACGTGGCGCTGTCGGCCCGGGTCTTTGCGCAGTGCCTGAAGATGCGCGCCAGCAGCCGGCCGGCGTCGGGCGGGGTGTTGGCCAATACCGTTCGCGATTTTGAGGCGGTGCGCGAATTCTTCGCCGCCAGCACGCTGACGGTGGTCGGTGATCTGCCCTTTGTGCTGCTCTACATCGGCGTTATCTTGCTGGTGGGTGGCTGGCTGGCGGTGGTGCCGTTGATCGCCATTCCGCTGCTGCTGGGCATCTCCTGGGCCGCGCGCGGCCCGCTGTCACGCCGCGTCAACGAGGGCATGCAGGAAAGCTCGCAGCGCACCGCGCACCTGTTCGAGACGATGAACGGCCTGGACACCGTCAAGGCCCTGGGCGCCGAGGCCTGGAGCCGGCGCAAGTGGGAAGGCCTGACCCAGGCCATCGCACAGAACAACCTGCACACGCGTGAGATCACCCACCGCGTCAGCTATGCCAACGCGGCCGTGCTGGCGGCGGTGGCCGTGGTGGTGGTGGGCATGGGCGCGATGCTGGTGGCCGAGAACGCGTTGACACTGGGTCAGGTCATCGCGGTCAGCCTGCTCACAGCGCGCGCGCTGGCACCGATCAGCCAGCTGGCCGGCCTGATCGTGCGCTGGGAGCAGACCAAGCTGAGCTACAGCGCGCTGGACAAGGTGATGAACGCGCCCACCGACCATGCCGAATCCAGCCTGCAGGCACCCCGGCTGATGGGCGAGGTCGAACTGCGTGAGCTGAGCTTTGCCTACCCCAGGCAGCCACCCACGCTGCGCAATCTGAACCTGCGCATCCGCGCCGGTGAGAAGGTGGGCATCATCGGCAAGCTGGGTTCGGGCAAAAGCACGGTGCTCAAGCTGATCCTCAACCAGCATGCGCCCAGCGCCGGCAGCGTGCTGCTCGACGACCTGGTCAACACCCAGCTCGAGCCGCTGTCGATGCGCCGCCAGATCGGCTATGTGCCGCAGGATGTGACGCTGTTTCACGGCTCGATCCGCGAGAACATCGAACTCGGCCGCGTCAACGCCAAGGACAGCACGCTGCTGGCGGCGATTCGCCTGTCCACCTTGGACGACGTGATCGCCCAATTGCCAGAAGGCGTGGCGACCCAGGTCGGTGAGCGCGGCGAGCGTCTGTCGGGCGGCCAGCGGCAGCTGGTGGCCATGGCCCGCGCGCTGCTGATGGGGCCGCGCATCCTGCTGCTGGACGAGCCCAGCAGCATGGTCGATCCGGCCACCGAGCAGCGCATGATCGCGCGCCTGCGCTCGCTGAAGACCACGACCATGATCATGGCCACCCACCGCATGGCCATGCTGGCCCTGGTTGACCGCTTGATCGTGATGGACCGTGGCCAGATCGTGGCCGACGGCCCGCGTGACCAGGTGCTCAAGGCCTTGACCGCCCAGCGCAGCGCAGAAGACGGCACCCGACCCATGACCGCGCCTGCGACGTCGGCCACGGTGGGTGCCGCTGCCGAGCAGGGCACGGCCGGAGCGGATGCACCGGCTGCCACGCCGGCCCCTGGCGGGGCCGGTCAGCAGGCCCCTGCGCCGCGTGCGGCCGGGGGCACCCGATGAGCAGCACCCTGAGCCTGCGGCCTGTAGCCGACAGCGACCATGACCCCGACCGGGGGCCGCAGCGCACCGTGCTGGCCATGGTGGCGGTGATGCTGTTGTTTGTCGGCGTGGCCTTTGCCTGGGCCTACTACGCCAAGCTGGACGTGGCCGCACAGGGCCGCGGCACGGTAGTGGTGTCAAGCAAACTGCAAGAGGTGCAAAGCCTGGAAGGCGGCATCGTCAAGGAGATGCTGGTCGCCGTGGGTCAACGGGTCAAGGCCGGTGAGGTGGTGGCCAAGCTCGATACCGCGCAAGCCGCCGCCGATCTGGGTGAGAGTCGCCAGCAGCAGATGGCCGCGTTGGCCAGCCGGGCAAGGGTCGATGCCCTGCTGTCGGGCGCAGCGCCGCAGTTTGACGAGCGCCTGCGGCGTGACGCACCCGAACTGGTGGAGCGTGAAACCCAGCTCTGGCGTGACGGCCAGCGTGAACAGCGTTCTGCCGTCACAGCGTCGCAGGAAGGCGTGCTGCGCCGGCGCTCTGAACTGGCCGAGGCGAACGCCCGCATCGCCGCCTTGCGGCCGTCGCTGAAAGTGGCAGACGAGGCCTTCGCCATCGAGGAGCGGCTCTACGGCGAGGGCGCCAGCGCCCGCGCCGACATGCTTGCCGCCCAGCAGAGGCTGCTGTTGCAGCGCAACGAGATCGACGCCCTGCAGCAGTCGCTGCCACGTTTGCGCGCCGGCCTGGCCGAGGCCCAGGCCCAGGGCGCCGAAGCCGAATCGCGTTTGCGCACCCAATGGGGCGGCCAGCGCAGCGAGTACCAGACCAAGGCCTCGACGCTGGCGGCGACCATCGGCGGGCGTCAGGACCGGGCCGAGCGCCGCGACGTGCTGGCGCCCGTGGACGGTGTGGTCAACCGGGTACTGGTCAACACCCTGGGCAGCGTGGCCGCGCCGGGCAAGACCATCATGGAGATCGTGCCCGACGACCCCAATCTGCTGATGACGGTGCGTGTCAAGCCGGCCGACATTGCCTTCATTCGCCCCGGTCAGACGGCCCATGTGCGTGTGCTGTCCTACGACCCCGCCACCTACGGCCAGATGGCGGCCGATGTGCGGCGCGTCGGCGCCGATGCCGTGGTTGACGAAAAGGGCGAGCCCTATTTTGAAGTGCAGCTGATTGCCGCGCGCGACCAGCTGAAGTTGCATGGCAAGGCCCTGCCCGTGACGCCGGGCATGCCGGTGGAGGTGGGCATCCTGACCGGCCAGCGCAGCGTGATGCAGTACCTGCTCAAGCCCGTGCTGCGTGGCATTCAGGGTGCGCTGCAGGAACGCTGAACCCACTCACATCAGTCCGACGAACAGCACCCATGGCCATTGATTTCAAGCCCAGTCCGGTTCAGCCACCGGCCCGACGCAGACCCGTTTACTTGGCGCTGATGGCCTGCGCGATGCTGCTTGGTAGCCATCTGGGCGCCAGCCAGGCCCAGACCAGCGCCGCCGCCCCAGCCCCTTCGGTCCCTGTGGCGGGCCAGGCGCAGAGCCTGAACGCCTTGCTGACCAGGATGCTGCCGGCCGACCCGCAGGTGCGGGTGGCCCGGGCCCTGTATCAGGCCACCGAACAGCGGCGCCTGCAGGCCCGTTCGCGGCTGGGCCCGACGATGGGCCTGTCTGCCAGCCATGGCCAGGCCAAGGAGGTCGAGTTCGGCCGCGCCCTCGATCGCCGCACCGAACGTGTCGAGTTGAGCCTGCGCTGGAACCTGTACAACAACGGCAACGACAAAGCCGAATTCGACGGCGCGACGCGTGATGTGGACGCCGCCGGGCAAGACCTGCGGCGCGCGCGTGAAGAGGCGGCCGAACGCATTGCCATCGCCTATGCCGAGCTGCAGCGGCTGGACGAGTTGCTGCCGCGTTCGGCCCAGCGCATGGACGCGGTGCAGGGCCTGGCCAAACAGGTGCAGCGCCAGACCGAATTGGGCAAGACATCGGAGGCCGATTCGCAGCAGGCCCAGGCCTCGTTGCTGGACGCCGAGATCGTGCATGAACAACTGCTGGCCGACCGCGACGGCGCGGCCCTGCGCCTGGCCGCCCTGGTGGGCGAACCTGTGACGCCGGCGCTGCCGGTGCTGCTGGCCGCGCCGGCCACGGCCACCGCTTTGGCCGCGCCAACGCCAGGCCAGGTGGCTGCGGCACAGCTGCGTGCCGAAGCGGCCCAGCTGCGGGTGCGCCCCTTGTGGTCGGTCTACACGCCACGCATCGATGTCGAGTACAGCCAGCCGCTGAGCGACCGCACCAACCCGTCGCTGACCACCGAACGCCAGCGCGGCTGGCTGCTGACCGCACGCTGGGATTTCCCGGTCGGCGGTGAATCGCTGGCCCGGCGCAGCGAGGGCCAGTTCCGCGCCGCTGCGGCCCAGGCCGAGTCTGACCGGGTGCTGGGCACGGTGCAGTCCGAGCTGGTCATGCTGGCCCCGCGCCTGGCCAGCGCGGCACGCTCGGTGGTGCAGCTCGACCGGCAGATCCTGCAGTACGGCGGCCTGGTGCGCGCTGGCGAGCTGCAGTTCGAGGCCGGCCGCCGCAGCCTGGGCCAGCTGATCGCGTTGCACGACAACCGCTTCAATGCCGAGCAACGCCGCGCCGACCAGGCCGGCCGGCTGCTGGCCGCGCAACTCCGGCAATTGGCGCTCAGCGGTGGCTTGCTGCAGGCGCTGGGACAGTCGGTGGATTGAGGCGTTGCACCTTTCCCTATGAAGGGGAAGGGGGCCTTCAGCGTGGCTTGTCCGCCCACCAGGCTTTGGCATCCGCCGTGTCCTGCGCGATGCCGGCTTGCAGGGCTCGCAGCGACGGGTATTTGCGCTCGTCGTGCAGCTTGTGCAGCAGTTCGACCGTGATGCAGCGGCCATAGCCGGCATCGGGGCCCAGCTCGGCCGGCCACTCCAGGCAATGGGTTTCCAGCAGCACGCGGCCGGCGTCTTCCACCGTGGGCCGCATGCCCAGGCTGGCCACACCGGCCAGCGGCTGGCTGCCCAGGCCCAGCACCCGCACGACAAAAATGCCCATCGCCGCCGGCCGGGCGTGACCAAAGCGCAGGTTCAGGGTGCGAAAACCCAGCGTTCGGCCCAGTTTTCGGCCATGCAGCACATGGCCACTGATGGCATAGGGCCGGCCCAGCAGCGCGGCGCTGCTGGCCAAGTCACCGTCGGCCAGAGCCTGCCGAACGGCTGAGCTGGACACGCGCAGGCCACGCACCTCATAACTCATCATGCGGGCGACATCGAAGCCGCCATCGGTGCCAGCGGCGTCGAGCATGGCGTAGTCGCCGGCACGCTTCGCGCCAAAGCGGAAATCGTCGCCCACCAGCACATAGCGCGCATGCAGGCCATCGACCAGCACCCGTTGCACAAAGGCCTGCGGTGACAGTGACGACAGCCGCGCATCAAAGCGCAGCAGCGCGACCTGATCGATGCCGCAGCGCTCCAGCTCGGCGAGCTTGTCGCGCAGCGTGGCGATGCGCCGGGGGGCCGCTTCGGGCTTGCCGGCCAGCGCCGCAAAGTGGTCACGCGGGTGCGGCTCGAAGCTCATCACGCAGCTGGCCAGGCTGCGATGCCGGGCCTCGCTGGTCAGCAGCGCCAGCATGGCCTGGTGGCCGCGGTGCACGCCGTCGAAATTGCCAATCGTCAGCGCGCAGGCGGCGGCTCGGCTGGGGTGCTGGAAACCTCTGAAGACCTGCATGGCCGGATTATCGGTGGCGCGCCGGGGCGGGCCTGGCGGGCGCCGTCGATGTGGAAATTAGCGGGCGGTCTTTTTCATCAGCAGGGCGCGCTCATCGTCGGTCACAAAACGCCACTGGCCGGGTGCGGGGTCGGGTGCGGCCGGGTCGCCCAGGCTCAGCGCGCCGTAGCCGCTGCGGTGCAGCGCGTCGCAGTGGTTGCCCACCGCGGCCACCATGCGCTTGACCTGGTGGTACTTGCCCTGCACCAGGGTCAGCCGCAGCGACTGCTCGCCGGTGGCCTCGGCGCCCTCGGCCGCCACCGGGCGTGGGTCGTCGTCCAGCACCACGCCGCTGCGCAAGCGTTGCAGCTGCTGCTCGTCCAGCGGCCTGGCAGTCTGCACCTCGTAGACCTTGGGCACATGGTGGCGGGGCGAGGTCAGGCGGTGGATCAGCGCGCCGTCATCGGTCAGCAGCAGCAGGCCGGTGGTGTCCTGGTCGAGCCGGCCCACGGTCTGCACGCCGCGATTTCGCAGCGCTGCGGGCAGCAGCAGCAGCACACTGGGCCAGGTGCTGGGCTTTTGCGAGCACTCGTAGCCGGCGGGCTTGTTCAGCAGCACCAGGGCCTGGTCCTGGCAGGTCCAGGGCTGGCCTTCGATTTCCAGCTGCAGGCCATGGGCCGGCAGTTGCGCCGCCGGATCACGCAGCACCTGGCCAAGGTGCCGCACCAGGCCGGCAGCGACCAGGCCGTCGCAAATGCGGCGGGTGCCGAAACCCTGGGTGAACAGGATGTCGGCCAGGGCGCTGGTGGCGGGCTTGCTCAGGGGTTGATCTCCAGCACGGTGAGGTGGTTGTCCTTGGCCGGCCAGGCTATTGCCGCGATGCGCTCGTTGATCTCGCCCGAGCGGTAGTCGCCGACCACCGTGCGGCCAGCGCCTTCCTTGAGCACCAGCTTGCTCACCGCCACGCCGGCCACGCCGGGCGGGATGCCAGGCGCGGGCTGGCCGTCAAGCAGGATGGTGTCGCGCGGCAGACCGAAGTAGCCGCGCGGGCGGGTGAAGCTGAGCACCGCAGCGGCGGCCTTGTCGGCGTCGGCCAGGCGCTCTGGCTTGAAATGCACGATGTTCGATGAGCGGGCAAACGCGCCGCGATAGAAGTGGGTGGTGGCAAAGCCTGCGGCGCTGAGTTCGAATTCCAGCGCGGTGCGCGCGTCGGTGTTGACCGGGCCCCAGCGGCCGTCGGCACCCACGAGCTTGTCGACCAGCGCCGCGCCCTTGCGCTGGCCGGTGGCGGCGTCCACCGCATAGACCGCCATGCGCGCGCCGGGCAGGGGCAGGTTGTTGGTGGCGCCGGCGGTGAAGCCGGTGGCCAAGCCGTCCAGCACCACCCGGGGCTCGGCCCGCACATCGGTGCTGGCCGGCGCGCTGCCGGTGATGTGGCGGTAGGCCGCGGCAAAGGCCTGCGGGTGGTAGCTGACCTCGCGGTGGTC